>CAZTZI010000206.1:0-79963 GCA_964618115.1 uncultured Acidimicrobiales bacterium | reverse complement strand
GGCGGGGGCGGTGGCGGCGCTGCGGTGTCGTCGTCATCGCCGCCGCAGGCAGCGGCGATCAACGCGACACTCAACAGCAGGCCGAACAACTTGGCCACGGTGCGACGGTTCATCTTTCTCTCCTTGGGTTGGTTTGGATTGGGTCAGGACCTCGGGCCGCGCGCCCGGGCCGGATTGTCAGCGGATCTGCGCCGCGGGACACGGCACTCGGGGCATCGTAATTCGACGCGGAGACATCGCTCCAAGTCGCAGGCATCACGATCGCGCCTCGGCGGCGGGCTCCCGCCAGGGGATACCCACCGCGGCCGGATAGCGCGTGCCCCGGGACACCGCCACAGCCGCCACCGTGACGATGTAGGGCAGGGCGAGCCAGAACTGGTCGGGCACCGGTTCGAAGAAGTCGATGAGCCCGGCCACGAACTGCAGAGCCTGGCTGAGTCCGAAGAGCCCGGCGATGGCCACCACCCACAGAGGGTTCCAGCGTGCCACGACCACGACGCCGAGCGCGATGAAGCCCCGTCCCGACGTGAATCCGGGAATGAACCGGCCCGAGGTGGACATCACCAGAGCAGCGCCGCCGAGACCGGCCAGGGCGTTCCCGGCGATGACCGCCGTGTACCGCAGCCGCCACACGTCCAAGCCTGCCGATGAGGACGCGTGCGGACGCTCGCCGGCGGCACGCGCATACAACCCCCACCACGTGCGCCGCAGGAGGTAGAAGATCACGATGGCCAGAATGAGTGAGATCCAGAACAGGAAGTTCTGCTCGTTGAGGATGTCGCCCAGCTTCGGGATCCGCCCCAGCAGCGGGACCGTCCAGGGTGACAGGGTGGGCGAGGTGTTCCCGATGATGACCTGCGCGGTCAGGATTCCCGTCACGCCCAGGGCGAAGATGTTGAAGAGCAGCCCGGTCACGATCTGGTCGGTACCGCGGCGCACGTAGAGAGCGGACAGGACGATTCCCGCCGCGGCGCCCGTCGCCGTGCCGGCGAGCAGCGCCAGCGGGACGTTGCCGGTGTTGACGCCGACGAGCGCGCAGATGGCCGCGCCGAACAGCATGGTGCCCTCTATACCCACGTTGAGAACGCCGGCCTGCTCGCTGATGGCCTCGCCGAGCGCCGCCAGCAGGACGGGCACCATGAGCGCCAGCCCCGAGCCGAACAGCGTGAGGAGGACTACTTCTGTCACTGCGCTCCTAGTGCTGCGCGTAGCGGAACTTGATGGCCCCGGTGACCATCAGCATGATGACGAACGTGGCGATCAGCACCTCGCCGAACGAGGAGGAGATGCCCGCCGCCGCCTGGAGACTGTTGCTCCCCACGCGCAGCGTCGAGAAGATGAACGCCGCCGGCAGCACGGCCATCGGGTTGAGCCGAGCCAGCAGCGCGACGGCGATGCCGACGTAGCCGTAGTTGGAGATCCACAGGTCCAGGGCCAGGTCGTGGTGGATGCCCCCGACCGTGACGGCGCCCGCCAGACCGCCCGCCGCGCCCGCGGCCACGAACGAGGACACGGTGACCAGGCGGGTGCGCACACCGGCCAGGCGGGCGGCCCGCGCGTTGGCGCCGATGGAGCGGATGGAGAAGCCGAGGGAGGTGCGGGTGATCAGGACCCATGCGGCCAGCGCCGCGGCGAGGGCGATGAAGACACTGACGTCGACCTTGGCGGAAGCCCAGAAGTCCGGGAAGCGGGCGTTGTCGTGGATCTCCTGGCTCTGGAGCTGCGCGTAGATCTCCGGCCACGCCACGGTGACGACGTAGTTCGCAGCGAAGAACGCCAGGAAGTTCAACATCAGCGAGGTGACGATCTCGTTGATCCCGAAGTAGGCCTTGAGCACGCCCGGGACGGATCCCCAGACCGCACCTCCGGCCGCTGCGCCGGCGATGAGGATCAGCACGAAGAGTCCGTGCGAGGTGCCCTCGGGAAGCATGATCCCGAGTGTGACCGACACGACGGCGCCGGCGAACATCTGGCCCTCGCCGCCGATGTTCCACAGCCGCGCCGTGAACGGGATGGCCGCGGCCAGTCCGGTCAGCGTCAGGATGGCGGCGGTCATGATCGTCTGGCCCAGGAAGATCTCCTCGGCAAGAGAGTTGTTGATGATGGTCTTGGCGACCGTCCAGGGGTTACCGCCGAAGGCGACGACGATGATCGCCATGACGGCGATCGTGAGCAGGATCGAGCCGAGGATGTCGCCGTGGCGGATGGCCGCCAGCAGGTTCAGGCGCGCCAAACCGCCCTTGGATCCGCGCCCCGCCGCGGCTTGGTCGCTCAGTTTCGTGCCGACCGCACTGTCGCCGCCGTTCCCCTCGCTCACCCGGTCTCCTCGGCCTCCGTGCTGGCGCCGGCGCCGCTCCTCGTCGAGCCGGTGCCAACGCCGTGACGATACTCGTTTTTCGGGAGAGGGGTTTCAATCGCGTGCGCCCGTGTTTCAGCAATATCGAAACCCCGGGCGGGCCGGCAACCCCCGGCGCTCAGCCGCAGCGGCGGGGTTCCACAGGGCGCCCCCACTGTGGCGATGTACCATCGAGATAGTGAGCACTCAGCCGGCCGAAGGATCGATTCCCGAGGTAGCCGCCGGGTCCGAGTCGGCCACCTCGTCGCGGCGGACCGTGGTGACCACTGAGGAGCACCTCACCGAGTTGGGAGGGCGGATCCGTGCCCTGCGGGTGGAGCAGGGGTTGACGCTGCAGATGATTGCCGAGCGCACCGGTCTCAGCTCGTCGATGGTGTCGATGGTGGAGCGGGGCCGGACATCGCCGTCGATCGGCACGCTGATCGCGATCTCCTCGGCGCTGGGCGTCCACATGGCCGACCTGTTCGAGTTGGAGGTGGACGGATCGCGTGACGTGGTGCAGCGCGCCGCCGATCATCAGATCGTCGAGACGGCAAACGGGGTACTCCGGCGGCTCGTGCAGGTGGATCCGCGTCGCGGGCTCGAGTTGGTGGTGAACGAGTACGAGCCCGGCACCGCCAGTGCAGTGCAGGTCACCCACCACGGCGGCTACGAGTACGGCTACGTCCTGGAGGGCACCCTGACCGTCGAGCTGCAGAACACGGCGCACCATCTGGAGCCGGGGGATTCCATCGCCTTCGAGTCCACCCGACCGCACCGGATCGTGAACGAGGGTCGCAGGCGTGCACGCGCCGTCTGGGTCAACCTGTCGCCGCGACCGTTGCCTGTCGACGCGGCGGGGGACGGCAACCGGGGCGACTGAGCGATCGGGGACGGCTCCCGCCGGGCCATCGCATGCCGCCGCGGGGCCGGTGCACCGAGGAACTGCAACAACTGGGAGGATGCCATGAGTGGGACGCTTGCAGGCAGGACAGCGTTGGTGACGGGGGGGAACCGAGGCCTGGGACGGGCCATGGCCATGGCGATGGCGGTGGCGGGCGCTGACATCGTCATCTGGGGTCGGGACGCCGGCGCCCTCGAGCGCACCGCCGCCGAGGTGCGCGCCACCGGTCGCGACTGCCTCGCCCAGACCGTCGACGTGACCGACTCGACGCAGGTCAACGCCGCCGCCGACGAGGCATGGCAGCAGGCGGGGGGCGTGGACGCCGCCTTCACCTCCGCGGGCGTGCTACTGCTCCAGCCGGCGACCGAGACCACCGACGCGGACTGGGGGGCGGTGATGGATGCCAACCTCACCGGCTTGTTCTACTGCTGCCGAGCCTTCGGTGAACGCATGCTGGCGCACGGCGGTGGCAAGATCATCAACATCGCCTCCAACTTCGGCTTGCACGGGGGCGCAAACTGGTCGGCCTATTCGGCCAGCAAGGCCGGCGTCATCGGGCTCTCCAAGAGCCTCGCCTGGGAGTGGGCGCCGACGGTGACGGTCAACGTGATCGCGCCGGGGGCCTTCTACACCGACATGAACAGCCACCTCCTCGACGTTCCGGAGATCATGGCGGCCGTCGAAGGGAACACGCCGCTGGGACGGGTCGGCGACCCGCCCGAACTCGGGCCGCTGGCGGTGATGCTGGCCGGACCGGGATCGGACTTCATGACCGGTGCCGTGATCAGTGTCGACGGCGGCGTGATCAAGCCCTGACTCCCCGGCTGCAACTGCACTCCCGGCCGGTCCTTCGTCGGCGCGTCCGGCCGCGGGCGGTCCGAATCTGCGGCGACTCGGTGGTTACAGTACGGTTCAACTGGTTACACGGCTCTTGAAGTCGTCGGGAACGGGAGAGGCTCTGGATGAGCGAGGACCGGGTGCAGGTCGTGCGGGGCAGCGCAGAGCCCGTCGTGTTGCCGCTGATCGCGTCCGGCGGCGAGGCTCTGGCCGTGGTCTGGCCGGGGGTGGGGTCGCAGCATCGTTCGTTGCATCGGCTCCTGCTGGAACCCGGTGGGCGGACGATCGACTTGCAGCACCCGTCGGAGTCCGTGTACTACGTGCGTGCCGGGAGCGCGACGGTCACCGACGGTGACGGCGGTGAGCAGCACTCCCTCGTGGAGGGTTCGATGGTGCACGTCGATCCGGCCACGGCGCACCGGTTCGAGGCGGGCGACGGGGGAGCGGAGATCGTGGGCGGCCCGTGCCCGCCCGATCCCTCCATCTACGAGTCACGGGAGGTCTGACCATGGCAGTACGCGTCTTCCACCGCGATGAGCCCGATCTGATGATGCCGATCATCTCCTCGGACGCCCGGCTGATCGTGTGGCCCGGCGTCGGTGCCGAGGTGGCGAACATGAACTACGTCGTGCTGGAGCCGGGGGAGCAGAACGTCCCGCACATCCACTCGGAGTCCGAGGACACCATCTTCATCATCGAGGGGAAGGGTTCGGTGCAGGACCTCACCAACGGCACGCGCCTGGAGTTCGAGGCCGGCGATGCGGTGCACGTGCCCGCCGGCGTGGAGCACGCGGTCTGCGCGGACCGCGACAGCCGCATCGTCAGTGTGGGCGGCCCGTGCCCACCGGACCGGCACCTGTTGCGGCTGCTCGGCGTGGAGTGAGCCGGCGCCGTCGCAGACCGGATCAATGAACGCCGTCGGGGTCGGTCTGGCGCAGATCGGCGCTCCGCCGGGAGATTCTGCAGCCAACCGCCTGCGCAGTGTCGAGGCCGCGGCGACACTCTTCGAGCGCGGGGCCGACATCGTGGTGCTGCCGGAGTTGTGCGTGCCGTGGTACACGGCGGACCGGGCCCGGCTGGAGTTCGAGGCCGAGCCACTCGACGGGCCGACCGTCGAGGCGTGGCGTGCTGTCGCCGCGGCGCACGACGGTGTGGTCGTCGGGGGATTCTGCGAGCGGGACGGCTCCGCCGGCGACGGTGCGTTGTACAACAGCGCCGTGGCTGTCAGCGGGGAGGGCATCGTCGGCCACTACCGGAAACTGCATCTCTTCGACACCGAGAAGCTCTGCTTCGCGCCCGGCGACCTCGGTCTGACGACGTTCGAGACCGCGTTCGGGCGACTCGGAGTGTGCGTCTGCTACGACCTGCGGTTCGTGGAGGTCGTACGGGTACTGGCGCTGTCAGGGGCCGACCTGATCTGCGTGCCGACGGCGTGGGTCCGTGGGTTCGATCGCCGTGGCGCCGCCCGCGACGGGCTGATCCCGCACGCGCAGGGCGCCCTCCTGCAGGCCAATCTCTCGCAGGTGTTCATAGCCTGCGCCTCGCAGGCCGGTGACTACGGCGATCTGCACTTCCTGGGGTCGTCGATCCTTGCCGGACCGTATGGGCAGGTGGTGGCCGGCCCGCTGGCTCGGGACCGTGACGAGTTGCAGTCGGCCCGCGTGGATTTGGCCGATGCGGCGCAGGCCCAGGTGCGAAGCGAGCTGATCCGGCCACGCGCCGACCGTCGGACAGACGTCTACGGTGTGACTCTCGGCCGTCAGAAGTTGTAGGAGTCAGGGGAGTTGCGCCGATGACGACCACCTCGAGGGAGCAGATCCGGGGGCGATGCGCCCCGGCGCGGCGCCGATGAAGCCGGCCCGGTTCGCCTACACGGCACCTGACGGCATCGAGGGTGTACTGGATGCTCTGGCTCGCTTCGGCGATGAGGCCAAGGTGCTGTCCGGAGGGCAAAGCCTCGTGCCCATGATGAACTTCCGCCTGGCTCGCCCTGAGGTGATTGTGGACATCGGGAAGGTGGGGGGCCTCGACGGCATCGTCCTGGCGGACGGGGCTCTCGCGATCGGGGCGCGGGTTCGCCACATCCAACTCGAGGCTCCGATGATCGAGACGGCCGCGGGTGCTGCCGAGCCCCTCGGCGGAGTCCTCGGCTCGCTGCTCGCGGGTGTGTCCCATCACGTGGGCCACCTGCCGATCCGGGTACGGGGCACGTTCGGAGGCTCGATAGCCCACGCCGACCCGGCCGCGGAATGGTGCATCCTGGCTCGCACACTCGACGCCGAGATGGTGGCGCTGCGTCGGGGCGGCGAACGGACCATCGGCGCCGAGGATTTCTTCGAGACCGTTTTCACCACCGCTCTGGCGCCCGAGGAGTTGCTCACCGAGGTGCGCCTGCCGGTCCTGGGCGAGGACTGGCGGGCAGGTTTCTGCGAGTTCAGCCGGCGTGTCGGTGACTTCGCCGTCGTCGCCGCCATGACGGCCGTCCGCCTCGACGGCGTGACCGGCGCCATTGCCGAGGCCCGCGTCTGCGTCGGAGGCGTCGCCGGCGTACCCGTGCGCCTGCCTGCCGCCGAGGCGGCGCTCGTTGGCGAGACCCCGCGTGCCGAGCTCTTCGCGGACGCTGCCGCAGCCGCAGCCGGCGAGGTGGACCCGGTGGGGGATCTCCACGGCTCGGCGGACTACCGGCGCGACCTCGTGCGGGCGATGGTGTCGCGCTCGTTGGCGCAGGGCCACGCCACGCCCGGTGCCGCCCGGTAGTCGCTGCCAGGGGACTGTGCTGTGACCTGGGTCGGGCGTTCCATCCGGCGGGTCGAGGACCCGACTCTGCTGCAGGGTGCCGGCATGTTCGTCGGCGACATCGCCGGCGCGGCGGCTGTCCGGTTCGTGCGCAGCCCGGTTGCGTGCGGGCTGATCCGCTCGGTGCGCGGTCCGGCTTACACGATCGAGGACCTCGACGCCGACGGGGTCGGTCACATCGAGGCGGTCCTGCACCGCCCCGACTACGTGCGCCTGGCCCAACCCTTGCTGGCGCGGGAGCGCGTCAGGTACGTGGGCGAACCCGTGGCGGTGGTCGTGGGCGAGACGGCGTCGGAGGCCGAGGACTTGGCCGAGCAGGTGGAGTTGGACATCGAGCCGCTGGCGGCCTCGGTGGGCCTCGATGCCGCCCTCGCCGACGGGGCCGCTCCCGTGCATCCCGCCGAGTCGGAGTCCAACGTCATGGTGGCCGGCGAGATGGCGACTCCCGGTCTCGCATCCGCTCTCGAATCGGCGCACACCATCGTGGAGTTGGAGATCGTCTCGGGGCGCCAGGCCGCCCTTCCCCTCGAAGCGCGTGGGTCGCACGCCACTACTGAGCGGTTCAGCGGCCGCACCACGCTGCACGCCTCGGTCCAGGCGCCGCACATGATCCGCACCGTCATCTGCGATGTGCTGGGCATGCCGGAGGCCGATCTGCGCGTGGTGGCCCCCGACGTGGGCGGAGGCTTCGGCCAGAAGCTGCCGCTGGCCCGGGAGGACGCCGTCGTGGTCTGGCTGGCGCGACGACTTGGACGGCCCGTGTCGTGGATCGAGGACCGCAGCGAGAACCTGATGGCGTCCTGGCACAGCCGTGAGCAGCGCTACCGGTTGCGCGCCGGCTTCGACGCCGATGCCCGGCTGCACTCGCTGCAGGCGGACGTGGTGGCGAACGTCGGGGCATGGCCGTGCTACCCGATCACCTGGGGGGTCGAGCCCCTCATGGCACTCGCCGAACTGCCCGGGCCCTACACGGTGGAGCACTACGGCGTGCGCTCGCGCGGCGTCGCCACCCACACCTGCCCGATGGCGCCGTACCGCGGCGTGTCCCGGCCGGCCATCACGCTGGCCCTGGAGAGGCTCATGGACACCGCCGCGCCGCGTCTGGGGATCGACCCGGTGGAGATCCGGCGACGGAACCTGCAGAGCGAGTTCCCACACACCTCGCCGACCGGGTTGCGCCACGACGCCGGTTCCTACCGCGAGGCGATGGAGCTGGCGGTGCGCCACGTCGATCTTGCGTCGTTCCGCGCCCGTCAGCAGGTCGCCCGCGCCGCCGGTGGGCCGCAACCGGGCCTCGGTATCTGCACGTTCTCCGAGCGCACCGGGTACGGCACACCGGCGTTCGCGGCGCGGGCCATGGGGGTCACCCCGGGCTACGAGAACGTGGAACTGGCCATGGACCCGTCGGGCTACGCGACGCTGCGCGTCGGCGCCTCGCCGCACGGGCAGGGTCTCGAGACGGCGCTGTCGCAGATCGTGGCCGACGAACTCGGCACCGATCCGAGTCGTGTGCGGATCGTGGCGAGCGACACCGATCGCACGCCGTACGGCTGGGGATCCTTTGCCAGCCGCGCCATGGTGCTGGCGGGCGGGGCGACGCAGCTGGCGGCGCAGAAGCTGGCCGCGCAGCTGGGCGAGCTGGCCGCCGAGGTCCTGGAAGCCGCCGCTGGCGACGTGGTCCTGTCGGACGGGCGGGCCACCGTCGCCGGAACCTCGGTCGGTGTGGGGATCGCCGAACTGGCGCGGATCGCGCACCACCACACCCAACGGCTGCCCGACGGGACGGCTCCGGGCCTCTCGGTGCAGGCCGGCTATGACCCCGCCGGCACGTTCTCCAACGCCTGCCACGTGGCCGAGGTGGAGGTGGACCTCGACACCGGCGGTGTGTCGGTGCGTCGCTTCGTGGTCGTGGAGGACGCGGGGCGGCTCATCAACCCGATGATCGTCGACGGGCAGATCCGCGGCGGCGTGGCGCAGGGCATCGCCAACGCCCTGCTCGAGGAGATCGTCTACGACGACGACGGCAACATCCTGACGACGTCGCTCATGGACTACCTGCCGCCGACGGTCACCGAGATCCCCGACATCGAGATCCTGCACCTCGAGACCATCTCCGACGCCACCGTGACCGGCGCCAAGGGCGTGGGCGAGGGCGGGACGATCGGAGCCCCGGCGGCAGTACTGAATGCCGTGAACGACGCCTTGGCGCACCTCGGGTTGACCCTCAACGAGATGCCGGCCACACCGGAGCGAGTACGAGCGCTCGTCCGCGCCGCGCAACAGGCCCCGGCCGCAGCCAATGGCGGGTCGAACGGATCGACAGAGGAAGAGAGAAGAGAATGACCGACCTCTCCGAGGCCGCGGTCGCCGTTCCCGTCGCACTGCGTGTGAACGGCGGCGAATACCGGATCGACGTGGAACCGCGACGGACGCTCGCCGACGCATTGCGCGACGACTGCAGGCTGACCGGCACACACCTGGGGTGCGAGCACGGCGTCTGCGGGGCGTGCACCGTGCTGCTGGACGGCGAGCCGGTGCGCTCGTGCCTGCTGTTCGCGGTGCAGGCACAGGGCGCCGAGATCCGCACCGTGGAGGGCCTCGCCGCCGCCGACGGCACCCTTCACCCCTTGCAGGAGGCCTTCTGGCGCCACCACGGTCTCCAGTGCGGCTTCTGCACGCCGGGGTTCCTGATGCTCAGTGCGGGCGTCCTCGAGACCCGACCGGACATCGGTGACGACGAACTGCGCGAGGCGCTCTCGTCGAACCTCTGCCGGTGCACCGGCTACCAGACCATCGTCGAGGCGGTGCAGTCGGTGCGTGACGCCGGCGAGGCCTGAGCCTTGAGCACAACCGATGTCCCGGCGGGACGCTCGCTGATCGGCGAGTCGGTCCTGCGTCTCGAGGACCGCCCCCTCCTGATCGGCGACGGCCGCTTCCTCGCCGATATCAGCTTCGATGGCGAAGTGCACCTGCGGGTCGTGCGTTCCGACGTCGCCCACGGGCTACTGCATGGCGTGGACCTGAGCGACGTCCTGGCGGCCGAGGGCGTCGTGGCGGCCTGGAGCGCCGCGGAGGTCGCGCACATCCCGCCGATCGAGTTCCGGATGACCGGCTTGGATGTCCTGCAGCCCCACTGCCAGCGAGTCCTCGCCCGCGACCGGGTGCGCTACGTCGGCGATCCCGTGGCCGTGGTGATCGCAGAGGATCCCTACCTGGCCGAGGACGCTGCAGAGCTGGCCTTCGCGGACATCGAGCCCCTCGATGCGGTGTTGGAGCCGTGGGCGCCCGAGGCCGTCGGCCCCTTGACGCTGGAGAACGGTTACGGCGACGTGGACGAAGCCTTCGCCGGCGCCCACAGAGTCGTGGAGTTGCGGGCGGCGGTGGGTCGCCACAGCGGGATCCCGCTGGAGACCCGCGGCCTGCTGGCGCGGCCGGTGGAGGGCGGCGGCGTGGAGTTGTACGGCATCGCCAAGGTGCCCCACTACAACTGCGCCACCATCGCCGCCATGCTCGACCTGGCGCCCGGACAGATCATCGGCAGGGAAGGGCACGTGGGCGGAGGGTTCGGGGTCCGCGGCGAGCTCTACCCCGAGGATCTGCTCGTGACGTACGCCGCGCTGAAGCTGGATCGTCCCGTGAAATGGGTGGAGGACCGGAGGGAGCACCTGCTGGCGACCAACCACTCGCGCGACCAGACCTACCACGTTCGTGCAGCCGTGGACTCCCGCGGCATCGTCCAGGCTCTCGACGCCGAGTTCTTCCACGACCAGGGTGGGTACGTCCGCACCCACGGGGCGACCGTGCCGAACCTGTCGGTGGCGCTGCTGCCAGGTCCCTACGTCCTGCCCGCCTACCGCGTGCGCGGCCACATCCGGCTCACCAACAAGACCCCTGGGGGCACGTATCGCGCGCCGGGCCGGTTCGAGAGCACGTTCGTGCGCGAGCGGCTGATGGACGCCGTGGCGACCGCGTACGACCTGGACCCGGCGGAGGTGCGACGCCGCAACCTCATCCCCTCCGAGGACATGCCGTTCGATCGCCGGGTCAGCACCCTCGGCACGAAGGTCGTCTTCGACTCCGGCGACTACCGGAGGCTGCTGGACCGGCTGCTCGGCCACGTCGGCTACGAGTCGCTGCGGGAGTCGTTGGCCCGGAGGCGCGGCGCCGGGGAGCTGGTGGGACTGGGCATCGGCATGTTCGTCGAGAAGTCCGGTCTGGGGCCGTTCGACGACGTGTGCGTGCGTCGTCTCGATGGCGGGGGCGTGGAGGTGGTGACGGGCGCCGCGTCGGTGGGCCAGGGGATGGAGACCGCCATCGCCCAGATCTGCGCCGAGGTGCTGGGTGTGGACTATGGCGACGTGACGGTTCACCACGGGCAGACCGACATGATCGGCCGCGGCATGGGGGCCTTCGCCAGCCGGGTGACGGTCATGACCGGCGTGGCCGTGTACCTGGCAGCAACCGAACTGGCTGCGACGGGTGAGCCTGCCGAGGCCACGTTCAACGCCGATCACATGACCTACCCCTACGGTGCCCACGCCGCGGTCGTGCGTGTCGACGAGGGCACGGGCGGGGTAGTGATCGAGCGCTATGTCGTGGCCTATGACGTGGGTCGGGCTGTGAACCCGATGCTGTGCGAGGGCCAGATCGTCGGCGGTGTCGCCCAGGGTGTCGGCGGCGCGCTGCTCGAGCTCTTCAGCTACGACGCCGACGGCCAGCCACTCGCCACTTCGTTCATGGACTATCTGATGCCGACGGTGGCCGAGCAACCGGCCGTGGAGGTTCTGCTGAGCGAGGACGCCCCCAGCCCGCTCAACCCGCTGGGTCTCAAGGGTGTGGGCGAGGGTGGCACGAACGCCTGCGGGGCGGCCATAGCGGCGGCCATCGACGACGCCATCGGGCAACCTGGCGCAGTCACGACACTGCCCGCCACGCCGGAACTGATCCGCTCGCTCATCCGGGACTGACGGGACGCGGCTCCTGGCGCGTCCAAGACGTGATCGCCGGCTCAGGGGGTGACGGCGGCGAGGGTCCAGTCGAGTACGTGGGCGGGGCCGTCGTCACGATGGGCGGTCGCCTCCACCCGCACCGCACGTACGCGACCCTGACCGGCGGAGATCTCGCCGAGCAGGGTGTGGGAGAACGACAGCAGGTCGCTCTCGAACACCGGGCCGGTGTGGTTGCAGTAGCCCCAGGCCACCACGGTTGCCATGCCACCCAGCACCCGGCTGAGCGAGGCCTGTGCCATGCCGACCACCTGCAGGCCGTTCACCAGGCGGCGCCCGTACGGCGAGACGTCGGCGTCTCGATGAACGAACGCCAGGTTGTGGGTCAGGTGCAGCAGCGCCGGGGTGTTGTCGATGTAGTCCCGCAGGGGATCGGCCACGATTGCCCCGACCTCCCAGGTGTCGGGTTGGCCGAGCAGTGGCAGCCGCCAGTCGCCCGGCACCAGTCCTGCACAGGCCTCCAGGTCGATCCCGCCGGTCGGGTCGTCGCCGGCGGCGCCGCCGCCGATGTCGTCGGAGAATCCCGGCAGGTCGCTCCCGATGGTCGGCAGCAGCGGGCAGCGCTGGTAGGTGGCCGCCACGGCACCGTCAGCGGTGCTCTCGCAGGCGACGAGGACCATGCCGCGCGGCGGGCGGTCGGGGCGGCGTCGCCCGTCGCGCATGGCCAGCACGCGGACCGTGGTCTCCAATGTCTCGCCCTGGTAGACCGGATGCGGCAGGAGGACGTCGCGGTAGAAGAGGTTGGCGACGACGCGCCGGCTGACGGTCGTGGTGTGGCCGACGGACAGCGCCATGATGAGGCCGGGACTGACGAGTGGCTGATCGGAGCCGGTCACCTCGGCACATGTCCGCCGATTCTGGGTGAGCGGCAGTCGCTCGCCGACGAGGGCCTGGTAGATGGCGCAGACGCCACTGTCGATGGTCACGCCCGGCTGCTGCGGTAACTCGACTCCCGGTTGCAGCAGGTCGTAGTACGGCCCGTCGAGCGGGATGTGTCCGGCGCCGGGCGCGACGCCGTCGGCAATCATCGGTCGGCCGGCTGCGCTGGTGGCGTCCCGATGCGGAGCGTTGGCCGGTCGCCGGTCGCCGCCCCGGCTGTGCGGCGGCTCATCGGGATGTGCGGAGACTTCCGAAGCGGCTGAGACGCAACGAGTTGCCGAGCACGAAGAGCGAGGATAGCCCCATGGCCGCCGCCGCGATCTCCGGACGTAGTAAGCCCACCGCAGCCAGGGGGATGGCAGCGGTGTTGTAGGCGAACGCCCAGAACAGGTTCCCCCGGATGGTGCCGAGGGTGCGCCGCGCCAGCGCCAACGCGTCGACCGCCACACGCAGATCGGCGCCCACGAGGGTCAGGTCCGACGCCTCGGCCGCCACGTCTGCACCGGTGCCGATGGCCACGCCAAGTTCCGCGGAAGCCAGAGCCGGGGCGTCGTTCACGCCGTCGCCGACCATGGCCACGCGCCGACCTGCCGCCTGCAGGCGCTCGATTTCGGCCGCCTTGTCGGCGGGGCTCAGCTCGGCGAGTGTGCGGTCGATGCCCACCTCCCGGGCCACCTGCTCCGCCGCGGCTCTGTTGTCGCCGCTCAGCAGCACGACCTCCAGGCCCAGTTCCCTCCAGGCGGCGACGGCTGGGGCACTCGTGGTCTTCACGGTGTCGGCCAGCGCCAGGAACCCCACTGCGGTGCCGCCGGTGCCCACGAACACGAGCGTGCGCCCGTCGGCCGCGTGGCGATCCGCGGCTGATGCCAGAGCTTGCGGGACGTCATCGAACAGCTCGCGGCGGCCGGCGGTCACGGCCGTCCCGCCGGCGGGATCGGGTTCGAACGCTCCGGCACTGCTGCCGCCACCGCCGGAGTCGTTCGATCCTGGCGCGAGCACCCGGCCCTGGACGCCGAAGCCCGGCAGGTTCTTGAAGTCTTCCACCGGGCGCCGGTGGTCGGGGGCGCCCGGCGGTGCGGGCCCCCGCTCCGCCACCCTCGCGGCGCGGACCACGGCCTCCGCGACGGGGTGTTCGGAACGGGCCTCGAGTGCCGCAGCCATCGCGAGCAACTCGGCCTCGGTCGTTCCGGCGCTGGTCTCGGTCGCCACGACCTCCAGCCGTCCCTCGGTGATCGTTCCCGTCTTGTCCAGGGCGACGACGTCGATGCTCCTGGCGGCCTCCAGGGCGTCGGGGCCTCGGATGATCACTCCCATGCGAGCGCCGCGCCCGCTGCCGGCCAGGAATGCCGCCGGGGTGGCCAGACCGAGGGCGCACGGGCAGGCGACGATCAACACGGCCACGGCCGGGCTGATGGCCTCGCCCGCCGGTCCGACGAGCAGCCACCCGACGAGCGTGGCCAGCGCCACCACGACCACAGCGGGTACGAAGATCGCCGAGACCCGGTCGGCGAGTCGCTGGATCGGCGCCTTGCGGACCAGTGCCTCCTCGACCAGGCGAACAACCTGCGCCAGGGTTCCCTCGGCGCCCACCCGGCGAGCCTCCACGGTGAGCGAGCCGTTGGTGTTGAGCGCGCCGCCGGTCACCTCGGTGCCGGGACCGACCTCGACCGGCACCGGCTCCCCGGTCATCACCGACGTGTCGACGGCGGAGTGACCCTCGATCACGACGCCGTCGGCCGCGATCCTCTCGCCGGGTCGCACCAGGAAGCGCATCCCGACGGCGAGCTGCTCCGGGGAAACGTCGCTGCCGTCGGGGAGCCGGACAGAGCCGGCGCCGAGTCGTACGAGAGCCCCGATGGCATCGCCCGCACGTTGCCGGGCGCGGGCCTCGAGGCGTCGACCCGCCAGCACGACGGCCACGATGACCGCGGCCGTGTCGAAGTACACGTGCCCGGCGAGATCGCCGATCGTGATGACCGCCGACCAGCCCCACGCCACCGACGATCCCAGTGAGACGAGTGTGTCCATGGTGGCGTGGCGCCGCCGCACCGCCCTCCAGCCGGGCCGGTGGAACGCCAGCCCGCTGATCAGGACGACCGGCATGGTGAGCCCCAACACGAGCCACTGCCACCCGGCGAAGCGAAGCGCGTCGAGCGATGAGACCAGCATCGAGGCGGCGGCCAGCGCGAGGGTGACCACAAGCGCCCGCCCACTCGTCCAGCGTGGCTCCTCCCCTTCCAGGCGCAAGCGACCCGGGACGGCCTGGTAGCCGAGGTGCTCGATGCACTCAAGCACGTCGCGCTCGCTCAGCAGCTGCGCGTCGTAGCTGACGCTGGCCCGGTGGGCCGCGAAATTGACGTGCGCGCTGGACACGCCGGCGGTCCCGCGAAGGGCGCCCTCGATGCGCGCCGCGCAGGCTCCGCAGTGCATGCCGCCGACGGTCAGATCGACGCGGGTCTCCCGCTGCGGAGACTCCGGGCGTTCCCGCCCGTCCGGGAGTTCTGTGTGGACCACGGACTCACCTCCCGTTCGGTCACCAGCGTATTGGGCCCGGGAGGCAGCGCGGAGGCCTCTACGATGCCGCCGATGCGGCCCATCAGCGGTCACCGAACCAGCCACCATCGCAGATTCGGATTCCTGGGCACGGTCGTCCGGCTGCCGGCCGCGGCGATGGCGCGCTGGGACATACCGCAGGTGCTGCCCGTGCCGGCGCCCGCCATCTTCGCGGGCAACCACCGCAGCCTGTTCGACATCGTCGTCGGTTTCCGCCTGTTCTGGAACTACCCGTCGTCGGTCCACATCGTGGTTGCCAAGCGCTACTTCGACCACTGGCTGATGGGGCGCCTGCTGCGTGCCGGGGGCTGCATTCCCATGGGGGCGGGCCGGTCTGCCCTGACGGGCATCAAGATGTGTCTCGCGGCTCTCGAGCGAGGCGAGACGGTGGTGATCATGCCCGAGGGTCGGGTGATACCCCCCGAGGAACGGACCAGCGGCGTCGGCCCGCCGGAAGCCGGCATCGGCGTGCTGGCGGCTCGCAGCACCGTGCCGCTGGCACTCTGTGCAATCACCGGCACCGACGCGGTGTGGCCCCTCGGACGGAGGTTCCCGCGTCTCCGCCTCGGCCGGGCCCGTCCCACGGTCCGGGTCCTCGTCGAGGCGCTCGGACCGCTCGCGCCGGGAGAGCGAACCGACCGCGAGCGGGTGGCAGCGGCGGTGATGGGGGCCCTGGCGGAACTCGTGCAGCCGGCTGCCGGCTCGCCGCCGGGCGAGTGATCCGGCGCCGCTGCTAGATCGCCATCCGGCGGGCGAGGCGACGCATTCCCGCCAGCCAGCGATCGGGATCATCGGCGCGGCGCTTGGCGTATGTCGCCGTCTCGGGGTGTGGCAGGACGAGGAACCGTCCCTCGCGGAGAGCCGCGGCTGTGGCGTCGGCGACCGCCTCGGGCTCCAGCACGCCGTCGACCGCGGCGGCCGAACGCGCTGCCGGTGCGACGCCGCCGGGTTCTGGCGATTCGCGCGATCCCGTCGAGCCCTCCAGCAGCGGCGTCCGCACGGCCTGCGGGCACAGGGCCGCGACCTGCACGCCCTGGTCACCGTGCGTGATGGCCAGCCACTCGGCGGCGGCGACTGCAGCATGTTTCGTCACGGCGTAGGAGGCGGAGTCCAGCTGGGTGAGCAGGCCCGCGGCGGAGGCGGTCACCACGAGGATGCCACCGCCGCGCGCGCGCCAGCGGGGCACCAGAACCGCCGCCGCATGGAAATGCGCCATGACGTGCACGTCCCAACTCCGCTGCCAGCCCGCTGTTGTGGTCTCGACACCTCCCGGGATCAGCAGGCCCGCATTGGAGCAGTAGATCTCCACGGGACCCAGCGAACGTTCCACGTCGTCGATCAGGTGGCGGGTGGCCACCGCGTCGGTCACGTCGAGGGCGCGGGCCTCGCCACCGATGTCCCCGGCGACGGCCGCAGCGCCCTCGATGTGGATATCGCTGACCACGACCCGAGCACCGTCAGCCGCCAGGCGCCGTGCCAGCGCCGCCCCGATGCCGCTCGCCGCGCCCGTCACGATCGCCACCGCACCCGGCGCGGGCGGGTAGCGGCTGTAGAGCGGCGCATCCCTCCCGTCTCGGGGAGAACGCCCGGGGTGACTGCGCCGCGCCTCGGTCACAGCGCGGAGGTTAGAGCCGCCGGCGGCGGCCGTCCCGCGTGTTGGGCTGCGGCCGCACACGAGGTGGCAAGTCGACACAGGACCGCCCGACGGGTCAGGTCGTGGAATCGTGCCCCGGTCCCGTAGTGTCCGGGTGGGAGGTTCGGCCGCCTCGGCCTTCGCCAACCAGCGAGGTCCGCCCAGGTGCATGGCGGTGCCGGCCACCCGGCGACGGCGATCCGGAGACGTAGAGGGGACAGCGCACCGATGGGGACGTTCCGACGGAGGGTTTCGACGCTGGTGCTCGCGATCTTTCTCGTCGCCGCCTGCGGGGGGGACGATGTCGCCGAGGCACCCGCGTCGCCGCCCGCGGGTGAGCCTGTGACGACCGCCGAGAGTTCTCCACCGCCGACGACGGGATCCGAGAGCACACCGGAGGCCGAGGTGCAGCCCCCGCCGGCAAGCACCCCCACCGCGCCGCTGGATGGCACTGAGCCTCCCGCCGAGCCCGTCGATGAGTCGCGAGCGGGGAGTGGTGGGCGAGTCGGTTCCGACCTGGCGGATGCCCTGCTGACGGTATCCACGATGGCGGAATCCTCCGCCCCGCTGGCGTCCTCGGATCCGGCGGATGGTCCCGGCGACTCGCCCGAGGGCATCGAGGGGGTGATCGCGGTTCCGGTGGCGAGCGCCGACCATGTGCGTTACGACGTCGAGTATCCGACGGCGCCGCCCGCCGGCGGCCCGCACCTCGGTATCTGGCTGAACTGCGGTTTCTACACGGTGCCCGTGCTCGACGAACTGGCCGTGCATTCCCTGGAGCACGGTGCCGTCTGGGTGACCTACCGGTCTGATGTACCCCCTGAGGTGCGCCGGCAGTTGGCGGTGCTGGCGACCGAGTCGTCGCACGTGCTGGTCTCGCCCTACGAGGCGCAGAAGACCCCGCTGGTGCTGACCGCCTGGGCACGCCAACTCCCCCTCGAGACCCTTGACGATCCACGCTTCGATCGCTTCCTGGATGTGTACCTGTTCGATGGACCGACGGTGCCCGAGCCCGGCGCGGCCTGCTCGGGGGCGGTGGGTGTGCCTCCAGAGCATCCCGAGGCCATCCCGCAGCAGGGATGAGCGCCGGTCCGCCGAAGCGGCGAGTCGGCGGCTCGAGGGCCTCTGCCCCGCCGGCCGCCGCCGGCGCCAGGGCGCAGCCCAGTGCCGGCGCGCAGCGGCGTGGCCGGCGTCGCAAGCCCGACCGCAGCCGCCTGTGGCGCATGGTGATGTGGGTGGCCGTCGCCGTCGGATTGGCCTGGATCGCGGTGGCGATGGTCGTGTTCCTGGGCGACGGCGAGGAGTTGTCGCCGCCGCGGCCGGAGGACATCGCCGCCGGCCGGGCGGGCTGTGTCCCGCGGGACTTCAGCGTGGCACCCGGCGAGAGCGTTGGCTTCCGTGTGACCAACACCACCGACCGCGACTTCGAGGTGATCGTCACCGACGAGGCGGGCGTGGCTCTGCGCACCTCGCCCGGCTATGACCCCGACAATCCCGTGAACTCGGGTGCGTGGGGTTCGATCGTGCCCGTTGCCGCCGACGGTGGCGGGCGACGTCCAGAGCTGCTGGCGGCCGGCCTCCTGGCCCACGACGGCCACGAGACCGAGGTCGGCCCCAATGCCACCGAGGACTTCCGCTACCGGATGATCGTGGCCGAGAACGGGGTGCGGACCATGGTCGTCACGTTCCCCGAGATCGGCGAGTTCGCCCCCCTGACCCGCCTGTTGTGCGCCGCGCTTGGCCCTGACGGCACCCTGGATCCCGCGATGCCCGTCGGTCGCATCACAACCCGCTGAGCCCCACGACCGGGCCGCCCGCTCCCGGCCTGGTACGCTTGTCTCGCTTCCCCGAGCATTTCAGGATCGAGGAGAGTCTCATCAAGGAGAGTCTCAAGGAGGAAGCATGGATTGGGGGCAGTTCGCGGGTCTGAGCGGCCTGATGCTGGTGCTGTTCGGCTGGTTGAAGTTGGACATCCGCGACGGGTTCGCCCGCGTCTACGAGCGCCTCGCCAACGTTGATGAGCGGTTGCGGGATCACGGCGAGCGGCTCGCGCGTCTCGAGGAGCGGGCCGGTCCTCGAGGGTCTGCCCCCTAGCCTCGGCCTGGTACGCTTGCCTCGCTTCCCCGAGCATTTCAGGATTGAGGAGAGTCTCGAGGAGGAAGTGTGGATTGGGGGCAGTTCGCAGGGTTGGCAGGCTTGATGCTCGTCCTGTTCGGCTGGCTCAAGCTGGATATCCGCGACCTGAGGGCCGCGGTCGATTCTCTGAGCGATCGTTTGAGTGCCCTTGCCGAGCGCGTGTCTCGCATTGAGGGCCGCTGAACCGGCGTCGTAGTTTGCACAATGTCTGCGATCATCGGGGGAGCCGACCCGGTGAGTGGATGCCGGGTTCTCGGCCTGCCGCCGCCGGGCGAGCGCTAGCGCAGCTGATCGGCGCTGAGGGCGGCGAGGATCTCGGCACCGCCGGTGACGGCCGGTGCCAGGCCCAGGGCCTGCGGCAGCAACTGGCGGCAGAAGAACTCGGCGGTGACCATCTTGGCCTCCAGAGCCTCGGCTTCGGTTCCGGTTGCCCCGGCGACGATCTCGGCACGCGCATTCCCCGCCGAGCGGGCGAGCAACCACGCCCCCACGACGCTGGCCAGTAGGCGCAGGTAGGGGGTGGCGCCTGCCAGGGCCGCGTCGCCCGGATGCGCCAGCAGCCAATCGGTGCAGGAGCGTGCCGCAGCGGCGGCCTCGGTCAGCGGCGCCCGGAGGGTCGAGAGATCGTCGTGCAGCGCCTCGGCGGTCGAGTTGACGCGGTCCAGCAACTCGTGGACGACCGCGCCGCCGCGCACGGGCAGCTTGCGCCCGACGAGGTCTATGGCCTGGATGCCGTTGGTGCCCTCGTAGATGGCGGCGATGCGCACGTCCCGGCAGTACTGCGCCGCTCCGGTCTCCTCCACGTAGCCCATGCCGCCGTGGATTTGCAGCGCGATGGAGGTTGTCTCGTTCGCCACGTCGGTGCACCAGGCCTTGGACAGGGGTGTCAGCAGGTCGCACAACTCCTGCGCGGCGCGCCGTTCCGCCTCGTCGGGGTGGTGCTGGGCGAGGTCCAGGGCGGTGGCGTTGAAATAGCACAGGCAGCGCATCGCCTCGATGTAGGCCTTCTGGGTCAGCAACATGCGCCGCACGTCGGGGTGCTCGATGATGGCGGCTCGCTCACCCGGCGCTGTGGTGGGCCGGCGGCCCTGCAGGCGCTCGGTCGTGAAGTCGAGAGCCTGCTGGTAGGCCCGGTCTGCGACACCGACACCCTCGAGACCGACACCGAGCCGGGCGTTGTTCATCATCGTGAACATGTAGACCATTCCCATGTTCTCCTCGCCGATGAGGTAGCCCACGGCACCGTCGCGCTCGCCGAGGGACATCACGCAGGTGGGGCTGGCGTGGATGCCCAGCTTGTGCTCGATCGAGACGCAGCTGATGTCGTTGCGCTCTCCCGGGAGCCCGGCTGCGTCGGGCAGGTACTTGGGCACGATGAAGCACGAGATTCCCCGCGATCCGCGGGGAGCGTCCGGTGTGCGCGCCAGGACGAGGTGGATGGTGTTGGCGGCCATGTCGTGCTCGCCCCAGGTGATGAAGATCTTCTGGCCGAACAGGCGGTAGCTGCCGTCGGTGGCCGGCTCGGCGCGTGTCGACAGGGCGCCGAGATCCGAGCCCGCGTGGGGTTCGGTCAGCAGCATCGTGGCTGTCCACTCACCGGCGACGAGCTTCGGCAGGTACTCGGCTCGCTGGGCCGGGCTGCTGTGCAGATCCAGCAGATGGATACCTCCCTGCGTCAGCAGCGGGCACAGCGAGAGCGCCAGGTTGGAGGCCGTCATCATCTCCTGCAGGGCCAGCCCGACCGCCCACGGCAGGCCGCCCCCGCCGAGTTCGGGGTCGAAGGCCGCCGCGCCCCAGCCTGCATCCACGTAGGCCTCGTAGGCCTCGCGGAATCCGGGTGGCGTCGTGACGCTTCCGTCATCGTTGCGCACGCTGGGCGTGGTGTCGCCCGTGCGGTTCAGCGGAGCGAAGACCTCCGTGAAGAAGCGGCCGGCCTCGGCGAGGATGTCCTCGAGGCTGTCGGGATCGAAGGACTGGAACGCCTCCAGCTTGGCCAGCGAGCGCACGTCGCAGAGGTGCTCGAGGACGAACTGCATCTCCTGCAGTGGCGGGCGGTAGGTGCTCATGATCTCCTCGAGTCTCAAGTCTCCGCCGCTGCGGGCGCCGGGGGACTGCCCATGATCGGGACGATGTTCGCGATTCACGGTACCGGTTTCGGTGCCCCGCATCTGCCATCGGAGCGCGCGACGAATCCGTGCAGAGTGTCACCCGCGCCTCGAGCGAGCGTGCGCGACGCCCAGGTCACCGAATCGGTGAGTCCGGGGGCTCCTGCGTCGGCGATCTGCCCGCCGCGGGCCGCGGCCGGAGGCATCAGCCCGCGGATCCGCTAGAAAACAGCGGCGAAGGAATCACCGAGGAGGATCCACCATGCCTGAAATCGAATTTCGCGGGACCATCATGCACACCGGCGGCGACCTGCCCGGCGTGGGTGCGCCCGCTCCGGACTTCAGCCTCACCGGCGACGGCTTGGCGCCGGTGAGCCTCGGCGACTTCGCCGGACAGCGCGTGGTGCTGAACATCTTCCCGAGTATCGACACACCGACGTGCGCCACCTCGGTGAGGACGTTCAACGAGCGGGCCGCGGGCCTCGGCAACACCACCGTCCTGTGCGTCTCGGTGGATCTGCCGTTCGCGGCCGCACGGTTCTGCGGCGACGAGGGCATCGAGAATGTGTCCTGCGCGTCGACGTTCCGCTCGCCGGACTTCTACGACGCCTACGGCGTGCAGATCGCCGATGGGCCGCTGGCAGGGCTGTGCGCGAGGGCCGTGGTGGTGATCGACGAGGATGGCAACGTCGCCCATTCCGAACTCGTGAATCCGATCAGCGACGAACCGGACTACGACGCCGCTCTCAGCGCCCTGTAGCAGGCGTCGTTCGCAGCCAGGGGCGCGGCCGGCAGCCAGCGGCCGGAGGAACGATCGATGACGCCGGCGCTCGACGGACTCCGCGTCCTCGAGACCGGCGTCCTACTGGCCGGGCCGTTCTGCGGGCAACTCCTCGCTGACTTCGGCGCCGAGGTCATCAAGATCGAGCAACCCGGTGTCGGCGACCCGATGCGGCAGTGGGGTCGGGAACGCGCCGGGGGGCACTCGCTGTGGTGGCCCGTCGTGGCCCGCAACAAGAAGTCGATCACCCTCAACCTGCGCGAACCCCGTGGCCAGGACCTCGTGCGGAGGCTCGTTGCCTCCTCGGACATCATGGTTGAGAACTTCCGGCCCGGGACGTTGGAGCGCTGGGGGCTGGGCTACGAGGATCTTGCGGCGATCAACCCGCGCCTGATCCTCGTCCGGGTGACGGGATTCGGTCAGACCGGCCCGTACGCCGGGCGGCCCGGCTACGGCTCGGTCGGCGAGGCCATGGGAGGGCTGCGGTACGTGGTCGGCAATCCCGGCTCCCCGCCGAGCAGGGTCGGCATCAGCATCGGTGACACGCTGGCCGCCACCTTCGCCTGCGTCGGGGCGCTCTGCGCCCTGCACGCCCGGGCGCGCACCGGCCGTGGCCAAGTGGTGGACTCGGCCATCTACGAGGCGGTTCTGGGGGTGATGGAGTCGCTGATACCGGAATTCGCCGTGGCGGGCTATGTGCGGGAGCGCACCGGCGCGATCCTCCCCAACGTTGCGCCGTCGAACGTGTACCCCACCGCCGACGGGCAGATGGTGATCATTGCCGCCAACCAGGACACGGTCTTCGGCCGGCTGGCCGAGGCCATGGGGCGGCCGGACCTGGCCACGGACGAGCGCTACGCCACACACGTGGCCCGCGGCGCCCACCAGGCGGAACTGGATGAGCTGATCTCGACCTGGAGCGCCGGGCTGGATGCCGGGGAGCTGAACGACGTCCTGGAGCAACACGGGGTGCCCACCGGCCACATCTACCGGGCTCCGGAGATGCTGCGCGATCCGCACTTCGCAGCCCGGGAGGCCATCGTACGGCTCACGCATCCGGAGATCGGTGAACTGCCGATGCAGAACGTCGTGCCGAAGCTGTCGGAGACTCCCGGACGGCTGCGCTGGCCCGGTCCCGGCCTCGGCGAGCACAACGCGGAGATCCTCAGCGGCCTGCTCGGCCTCAGCAGCGACGAGGTGGCCGCACTGGTCGCCGGCGGCATCGTCTGATCGATCGCGTCGTGGCGCCCCGGACAGCCGGCGCCGCGACGGGGTGCGGGATCCCCGCTCAGCCCCCGGCGACCTGACGGCTGACCGTGTTGAGGTCGAAGTAGCTCCGGCCGCCGGCGACGCGGCCGTCCACGACGCGCAGGACGTCGCAGGACTGCAGTTCGATCTTCTTGTTCGAGGGCGGGATCTCGCCGTCGGGACCCATCATGGGCCCGGTGTTGGTGCCCCGGACCGTGAACTCCACGACCACCCACTCGCCGCCGTCGATGAGGTTGGTGATCTCGGCCGAGCCGTCGGGGAAGGCCCGAGCCCACTCGCTGTACTCTCGCAGCATCCCCTCCGGCCCCCGGTAGCGGCGCCCGCTGGCCACCTCCGTCCAGTCCAGGTCCTCGTGCACGCACTCGATCGCCGCCTCGAAGTCGCGACTGTTGAATGCGTCGTAGGTCTTGCGCACCAGGTCGGCGTTGCTCATCTCCGCCATGCCTCTGTCCTCCTTGACTTGTCCAGTGGTCCTCTAGGCGTCGTCGGGGACGGCGTACACCGGTGTCGTGCTCGGATAGATCGGCTGCTCGCGCCGCTCGTCCCAGTCGGTGTGCCGGGGAGCCTCCAACCACGACTCGCCATCGTGGAAGTCCGCCACCAACTCGGTGCCGACCTCTTCGCCCTCGTCGTTGGTCAGTTCGTAGAACTGCGCACCCATGGGAGCCTCGCAGTGGAGCATCAACAGGCTTCCCTTGGCGGTGAGCAGCGGCCCGTGCTTCAGACCGGCGGGATTCGCCAGGAACGACCCGGGGGCGTGCATGCCCCGCTCGGGCATGAGCAGGTCGCCGGCCAGCCAGACCATCTCCTCCCAGGTGTCCCAGTGGACCTCCTGGCGGGGCTCGCCGAAGCCCGGCGCCATGTGGATGAATCGCAGCATCCCGCCGGGGCCGCCGTGGAACAGGCCCTCGGCCGGATCGGGCCACCGCAGGGACTTGTGCATGATGCCGTGGCGCAGACCGGGCATCTCGGTGAGGATCCAATCGATCTCCCAGACCTTGGCCACGAACGGCTGGTCGTCGTAGTAGTAGCCCTCGGCCCAGACCGGATTCCAGAAGGCGTAGGCCTGAAAGCCGCCCTCGGTGGCGAGTTCCAACGGGCCGCAACCCTTCGGAACCGCCGCGTAACCTCCGGCGCCGACGGTTCGGCCGTTGGCGGTCAGGTCGCCCTCCACGACGAAGATCTCCAGGGCCCCCTCGTCGGCCTGCTCGATGTGCGACCAACCCGCCGGCATCTTGACCATGTAGCTGCCGCATCCCGTCTCGGGACGCTCCGACATGGTGCGCGTCTCGGCGCCATGCAGGAACTTCGCGCCGCGGACGGTTTCCCACGGCAAGGCCAACACGTCGAAGAATTGCGGGTCGTCACGGTTGCGATGGTCCATGCTGGTTCCCTCTCTCGTCGGGTGCAGTTTCTAGTCGAATCCCGTCACCGGCGCGCCGGTGGACGGCCGGACACCGGGGACCGGGTCCGTGCTTACTCGTCGCAGTCGCCGCCGGTGTGGCAGGCCGCCTCCGGGGGCGCGACATCCAGCGACGGGTTGCGGTCGAAGAAGCCCACGGGCAGCAACTGGAACCCGATGCGCTCGACCGGCATGATCGGCCAGTCCTCGGGTCGCGGGATGTGTGAGACCCCGAAGGTGTGCCACACCACCACGTCGGTGTCGGTGGTGCTGCGATCCTGCGCGGTCCAGCGGGGCAGCCCGTCCTCACCGGTGCTCTGGTTGGGGTAGTCGCCGGCGGCGTGCATCTCATCGGGATGGTACGGGGTAACCCAGAGGTGCTTCTGCGCGAACCGGGCTCGTGCCGCCACTCGTGACTCCGGCGCGGCGAGCATGAGCGAGCTCGCCTCCGGCAGCAGCTTGTAGGCCACCGGCCGGCCGAACCGGTTGAGTCTGGAGGGGTTCACGATCTTCCAGTAGCGCGCCTTCAGCGGGTCGATGATCCGCTGTGCCTGCTGCTCGCTCTCCAGCAGCGATTCCTTGCCACCGAAGGCATTGAGATGCGGATTGGCCTCTCCGGGTGGCAGCGGCACGGTGTCGACCTCGACGACGGAGTTGTCCGCCCCGTCCACGTCGAAGTCGAGGCGCATGTTGAAGATGTGCTGGTGGAGGACCGCGCTGAGATCAGTTGAGACGAGCGTGCCGTAGTCGTCGACGCCGCCCGGCGGAAGGGCGCGCGTCTGCACCACGCCGGTGAGCTTGATCTCGAACTCCATGTGGCCGTCCTGGTAGAAGTACCAGTAGAAGCCGTACTCGTAGTTGCCGAGCGTGCCGATGCACGAGACGACGAGGCGTCGCGACCTCCTCACCTCACTGGAACCCGTGCTGAGGTCCAAGTGCTTCCAGAGGATCGAGTAGTCCTCCTCGTGGATGCAGACGACATTCCGGCACAGAGTGGGCTGACCGTCGTCATCGGCCACGACGGTGTCCAGGTAGCGGATCTCGCCGAGGCAGTCGCACCCCAGGGTCAGGGAGCCCATGTTCCGGCCCATGCCATACTCGCCGGCGTCGAACGCATTGCGCCAGTGGAAGGCGTCGGTGCCGTCCCCGTAGGGCACGACCATCTCCGACAGGGCGGCGCGGTAGAGGATGGAACGGCGGTTCCCGCCGTCGTCGTAGGCCACCTGATGGAGCACGAGCCCGTCGGTCGGGTGCATCGAGACCCGGACGCTCCAGCGCTGCCAACTCAGCAGGTTCCCCTCGATGGAGAAGCTCGGTCCCTCGGGTTGGACGATGTCGAGGGGCTTCAGGTCGGTGCGCAATTGGCCCACTGAGGTGGCGTCGTAGTTGCCCGACTCGGGAGGGATCGGGACGACCTCGCCGTCGAGGACCTTGAGCACCCGGTTCTCGTTGAGGTCCACGATGGCCACGACGTTCTCGATGGGCTTGGCGTAGCCGTTGTCGGTGGGGGCGTGCCGCAGGTAGGACGCCGCCCGGACCAGGCGCCGATTCGGGTCGACTCCCTCGATCGGGAAATCGCCAACCGACCAGAGGTCCACCTGCACCATGTCGAAATCGGTGACACCGCGCCGCGCCAGGGCAGCGCGCCAGCGCTCGTCGTTCTTCACGAGTTCGTCGACGGTGGCGAATTCCTCCATGAGGATCGGAGGCTGCGCCCCCTCGAGCGAGCGCCACGAGGTGATCCGGCCCTCGTTCAGCGACACCACGGCCTCGTAGGCAGCGCCATCGGCCCGGTTCAGCAGGGTGGCGCGCGCCCGGCGGTGGATCGGATCGCCGGGCTCGAACCCGTACACCTCGTCCTTGGGGGGCTCGGCGAGCATCAGGAGGGGGAACCGCAGCCGCTCCATACCGGCGCATTCTCGCCGGATGATGGCCGTGGCGCGTTCGATCTCGGTTGCTGTCAGCGGCTCGAGAGGGTGGGTGACGGTCTCGACTACCCCTGCCATTCGATCGCCCCGACGTTGGGATTCGGCAGGAGGATGTCCTCGTAGAGGTCGGGGCGGCGCCGGTCGATCAGGCGGAAAGGCATGTCCCCCCGGTCGACGCTCGGGTCGATGTCGGCGATGACCAACTCCTCGCAGTCGGTGCCCTCGCCTCCCTCGGCCAGGATGCGCCCCTCGGGGTTGATGATCCGGCTCTTCCCGAAGAACCCCAGATCCCCGCTGCGTCCGACCATGTTGGCGAGCACGAGGTAGACGGAGTTGTCGATGGCTCGGGTCGGCGACGTGTGGGAGTGCTTGAAGAGGTGGAGCACGACCTGCTCGGCGTCGGGCCCTTCCACGTAGAACCCCGCCAGGGATCCGCAGATCACCCGGGCCCCCTTGATCGCCAGGATCCGCGTGGTTTCCGGGAGGGAGAAGTCGGCGCAGATCATGTTCCCCACGCAGCCGGCGGCGGTGTCGGCGACGGCGAGCGAGTTGCCCGGGGTGAAGTCGGGGGCCTCGATGGTGGGGGTGAGGTGGATCTTGCGATGCACGTTGGCGATGTCGCCGTTCTCGTCGATCAGCACCGAGACGTTGGTGGGCCGCTCACCCTCGGTGGCGCGCGCCAGCATGCCGAAGGCGACCACCATGCCGTAGCGACGGGCGATGGCCCCCACTCGGTCGGTGGCGACGCCGGGCACCGTGTCGAATGCGGCGAACACCTCCGCGAGCCGCTGCGGGTCGCCCGACTCCTTGGCCTCTCGAATCAGTGCGAAGCCCGGCAGGTAGCCCTCGGGGAGGACCGCCAGCTTCACGCCCTGCTCGCCGGCGTCGGCGAGCCACTGCTCGGCCTTGTCGAGGGTGGCGCCGGCGTCCCCGTCGACCGGGCAGATCTGGACGGCGGCGGCTCGCAGCATCAGCCTGCCGGGGCCATTGCCTCGTCGCTGCTCGTCAGGGTGATCTTCCCCTCCTCGACGAGCCTGTAGAAGTTCTCACCGCGGTCGAACAGCTTCAGCGGCGGCCGCTCGGCTCGGAGGGTTGCTCGCTGTGCCTCCGTTGCCGCGCTGTCCAACTCGAGTTCGTAGTCGTCGTCGGTCGGCAGGAACAGCACGCCGTAGTCGTCGCGAGCGCTGTCGGGGGAGACCAGGCCGCGCCGCACGTCCAGCAGCACAGCGGCCGGATCGCGGTCGAGGGGGTCACCCCAGCCGCCGCCGCCGGGGCTGAGCACCCGCAGGATGTCGCCCTTGCGGACCGGGATCGAGTCCGACTTGCCCGGCAGGATGGTCTCGGCGGGCGTATCGGGGTTCAGGAGCCAGACCGAGCCCTGGCCGGCCCTGCCGCCCTTGACCCCCCACGGCTGCAGCGTGGCGCGGTCGGAGTGGATCAGCATCTCGCCGTCGACGAGGATCTCGATGTCCTTGAAATAGCCGAGGCCGCCGCGGAACGTGCCGGCCCCGCCGGAGTCCCGGCGCAGGCCCAACCGGGCGATCCGGACCGGGAAGTTGGTCTCGGCGAACTCCGCGGGCATGTTCCGGGACTCCGGGGCCACGTCGACTGTGTCGGCGCCGTCGGCGAAGGGACGGGCGCCGGACCCGGCGCCGGTGATCTCCCGCAGCAGGAAGTAGTCACCGTCGGCGTTGTGGCCGAACAGCCCGTAGGAGGAGATCGACTCCGATGGCGCGGGCACGAAACCGCCTGACGCCTTGGCCAGGATGCCGAGGCCGAGGTCCAGGATGCGCAGCAGCGGGAACGTGCGCCAGCCGCAGGCGGCCGGCCACTCGGGGCTGAGCACGGTGCGCTCGGGCAGTGTGCACGTGATGACCTCGTTGACCCCGTCGTTGATGATCATGTCCGGGGCGAAGGCCAAGAAGAGCGTGCCGAGCGACTTGGCGTAGTACCGGCCGTTCGCCGGCCAGTTGAGGGAACCCTTGATCTGGGGGTCGGTGCCGGAGAAATCGAAGTTGATGCCGTCGGGCGTCTTCGTCATCGTGGCCCGCAGCTTGACGTAGTGGCGCGGCTCACGGGGCTGCACGTCCACGTACTCGCAGAAGTCCTCGAAGGTGTACGAGCCGTCGGGGATCATCGGCAGGACCGTCTCGCGCAGGCTGCGGGAGCAGCGGTCGAGCAGCCCCTGGAAGGTCTGCGCCAGCGCCTCGGATCCGTAGCGCTCGCACAACTCCTGCACCCGGACGACACCGATGCCGCAGGCGTTCACGAATGCGTCGATGTCCGCTCGCAGGTCGTCGGGGAACCGCGAGTTGTTCAGGATGGTCTCGAAGAGCGCCTCGTTGAGCCGGCCGCGGTCGTAGAGCTTCACGGGCGGGACGACGAAGCCCTCCTGGAAGATCTCGAAGGCCGTGAGCGGAACGCTGCCCGGGGTCAGGCCCCCGATGTCGTTGACGTGGCCGAACACCTGCACGTATGCCACGATCCGGCCGTCGGCGAAGACCGGCCGCGTGATGCACATGTCGCCGAGGTGCGTGATGCCGCCATCGGACTTGTAGGGGTCGTTGTAGAGGAAGACGTCGTCCGGATGGATGTTGCCGGCGAACTTGTTCATGATCGGCGTCGGCACGGACGCGAACGACAGGGCCGTCACGCTGTTGCCGTGCGAGTCGAAGATGCCCGACCGGTGGTCGTGCTGCTCGCGCACGATCGTGGAGCGCGCCGTGCGCTCCACCTGGATCTCCATCTCGCGGCGCGCCGACTCGATGGCGCCCTCGATGATCTCGAAGAGGATCGGCTCGAACTCGGTGGTCACTGCAGAACCGTTGCCGGAGGGTGACATGTGTCGGCTCCTTTGGGTCGTCGTCGGGTCGTCGTCGGGTGGTCGGTGGCCAATGGCAGGCCAGGTGGCCGATCAGGGCAGGTGAATGAGCAGGTTGCCGAGGGCGTCGACGCGGGTGTTGGCTCCCGGCGGCACCAGCACGGTGGAGTCGTACTCCACGATGATCGCCGGGCCCGCCACCTCGTGACCGACGGCCAGCCGGTCCCGGTCGTAGAGGCGGGTCCGTTGCTGCCCGTGCCGGGGTCCGTAGTACACCTCGCGGTCCCCGAGGACGGCGTCGTCCACCGAACCCTCCCGGGGTGTCGTCTCGGCCAACTCGATGCGGGGCAGCGGGCCGGTTCCCCGGACGCGCAGGTTCACGAACTCCACGGGTTGCTCGCCGGCGTAGTGGTAGCCGTATGTGCGCCGGTGCTCGGCGTGGAATGCCTCGGTGGCGGCGTCCAGACCGGTGGCGGAGACCGGCCCGTCCGGAACAGGCACGGTCAACTCCGTGGCCATGCCCACGTAGCAGAGGTCGGCGAATCGCTCCGTGGAGGGGGTGGCGATGCCCTGACCTTGAATGTCGGCGACCACCTTCGCCTCGAGTTCGGCGAACGTCGTCCCGATCCGCTCGGGCGCGATGTTCTCGGCGCGCGAGTTGACGGTCTGCACGGCGCTCGCCTGGATGTCGGCCGCCAGCAGGCCCAGGCAGGAGCCGAGACCGGGGCGCGGGGGAATCACGATCCTGCGGATGCCCAGCTGGTCGGCCAACTCGGCGGCGTGCAGCGGACCGGCCCCGCCGAAGGCGAAGAGAGCGTACTCACGCGGGTCGCGGCCGCGGGCGATCGAGACTTGGCGGACAGCGGCGGACATGCGGGCGGCGGCAAGCTGCAGGATGCCGTAGGCGAACTCCTCGGGGCCGAGGCCGAGCTTCCCTCCCATGGTGCCGACCACGTCACGCGCCGCCTCGGCGTTCAACGGCATGTCCCCGCCGAGCAGGTAGTCGGGGATGCGCCCGAGGACGAGGTTGGCGTCGGTCACCGTGGGGTTGGTCCCGCCCTTGCCGTAGCACACCGGCCCGGGGTCGGCGCCGGCGCTCTCGGGGCCGACCCGGAGGCGGTCGCCGGTGCCCAGCGAGGCGATCGACCCGCCGCCCGCACCGATGGACACGATGTCGATCGACGGCATGCCCATCGGGTAGATGTCCAGCAGCCCCTCGGTGGTCAGCAGCGGCCGCCCGTCCTCGACGAGCGCCACGTCGGTGGAGGTTCCCCCCATGTCGTAGGTGAGTACCTTGTCCTCGCCGATCTGGTTGGCCAACCAGGCCATGCCCAGCACTCCGGCGCTGGGCCCCGAATAGGCGATGGTGGCCGGCTGCTCCACCACCCGGTCGCTCTGGGAGAGACCCCCCGAGGAACGCATCAGCAGCAGCGGGGCGGAATAGCCAGCTGCCTTGAGGCTGCTGTCGAGGTTGTCCAGGTAGTCGGTGACCAGCGGCATGAGCGCGGCGTTCAGGCACGTCGTCATGGCCCTCTCGTACTCGCGGAACTCCGGGAGGACGTCGGAGGAGATCGTCAGGAAGCAGTCCGGGTGGATCTCGCGGAATACCTCGCGCGCCCGCTGCTCGTGGGAGGGATCCAGGTAGCTGTGCATGAAGCACAGGGCGACCGCGTTGATGCCCTTCTGCTTGAAGAACCCCGCGGCCGAGCGCACGTCGTCGGTGCTCATCTCCTCGAGCACCTCGCCGGTATGGGTGATGCGCCCGCGCACCTGCCGCACGTTCTCCAGGGGCACGACTCGGGGCGGCTTGACCCAGGTGTAGATGGCTCCCCAGTCGCCGGGCACCGTCTGCCGGGCGATCTCGATCATCTCCCGGTAGCCGTCGGTGACGATCAGTCCCAGCGACGGCCAGCGCTTCTGGAGGACCGCGTTGAGGGCGACCGTCGTGCCGTAGTGCAGCCCGACGACGTCACCCGGTTCGAATTCCGCCGAGGATTGCAGGGAGGCGAGCCCCGTCAGGAACGCCTTGGTGTCGTCCTCGGGCGTCGACGGCGTCTTGGCCGCGTAGAGCTGACCGTCCTCGTTGAAGGCCAGCAGGTCGGTGAACGTACCGCCGGTGTCGACTCCCACCCATACGTCTGCCATGACTACGTACTCCTTGACCTCTGTCCGGCGCCTGACGTTGACGATTCGAACCGTGTGCTCATCCGGACCACGATGCGCCGGGGGAGCCTAGCACGCGTGCCCCGGGGTCAATCCGGCCACGCGAGCCGCCGAGCGGGTGTCCGAACCCCATGGTGGCGCGGCCGGAACCCGCAGGTGAACAGGGGTATCCAGCCACGAGACCCCGTCCATGTACGCCGAGATCAGAGCCGCCGGGATGGGCGGATCGTGGAAGCAGAAATCCGCCGGGGCATCGGTGTGGACCAGCAGGATGCACCCTCGCTGGGTCAGCAGCGGGCCGTGGCGGTGATGTGACGGGTTGCCGACGTAGCTGCCGGCCGCCTGCCGGCCCGTGCCGGGCATGAAGAAGTCGCCCGACAGCCAGATGATCTCCTCCCAGCATCCCGGGTGGGACTCCTGGCGGTGATCGCCCACGAATCCCGCCACGAGGACGACGATGCGGAGCAAGCCCTTCGGCCCGCCATGGATGTCGCCGTGAACAGGGTCGGGGAGGCGCAACGACTTCGACCAGACGCCGTGGAGGCGGCCCGGTGCCTGGAGTTCGGCGGGGAACACCGTGGGTTCCCACGGCAGGTCCACCGACCGCACGACGAGCGGAGCCGCGTCGTAATAGTCCCCAGGGTCGAAGTGGGGGCTCCAGATCACGATGCCCCGGGTTGCTCCCTGAGTTGCCACCACTAGGGGGGCACAAGCGGTGGGCACGGCCACGAAACCCCCCGCACCCAACTGCACGCCGTCAACTGTCAGCGAGCCCTCGAGGATCAGGAGTTCCAGCGTTCCCCCGTCCCCGCCGACGGGCGCCGACCAGCCGGCGGGGATCTCCGCCACGACGGTCCGTTGCCCTGTGTGGGGGTTGTGTGACAGCAGGCGCCCGGAGCAGCCGCGCAGCAGTGCGGGCTCGGAGAGTGGTGCCGGCGGGACGTCGTCGATCCGGAAGAACTGTGCGACGCCGCGGTCAGGGCCGGGGCTCACTCGCTCCCTGCTCCGTCGGCGCTGATGGCGCGCAGGAAACGCGCCAGGAACGCGTCCCTGTCGGCGATCATCGATGGTTCCCGCTCCGGATCCAGCGCCAGCTCTTCGATGAGGTCGGTGACGTCAACCCCGCGGTGGGCCAGCGCGCCTTCCAGGAGGCCGAGTCGCTCGCGGAGGTTCCACACCTCTGCTCCCAGAGCCAGGATGATCCCGAGCAACCGATCGTGGACGGGATCGGCAAAGGCGTGATACGCCCGAGTCGGCGAACCGGATGCAGCCTCCGGTGCAGTCGGCGAGGGATCCGGTGGCGGCGGCAAGGAAATCTCAGGCGTCGGGCTTGTCGGCCTCGTTCACCCAGCGATTCTCCAGCCGGAACTCCCCGGTGCGAAGGAGCGCGGCCGTGCCCCAGTAGTTCGGTTCGTCATGGTCCAGCGGGCCGTCGCCGACGTTCACGAAGCCGATCTCGCGCAGCAGTGCCTTGAAGTCCCGCGACAGGAACTCGTCCCAGAACGCCTCGCCGTTCCCCTCGCGGTCGAACGACTGGAGGAAGGCCCTTTCCGGGGGCAACTCGGCGTAGGGAGGCATGTCCAGGAAGCGGATGTGCCCGCCGGGACGCAGCAGCCGGTAGGCCTCGGCCATGACCTCGTCGAGCACCTCCGCGCTCAACTCGTGCAGGAGGAGGAATCCGGCGATGAGGTCGAAACTCCCGTCCGGGTAGCCGGTGGCGGTTGCGTCACGCTGCTCGAAGGAGATGGGGAGCCCGCGTTCTTCTGCCGTGAGGTGTGCCCAGCGCAGTGCGGCCGCCGAGATGTCGATACCGACCACTTCGGCTGCATCGGGGTAGGCCTGGCGAAGAGCCATCGTGAGCCCGCCGAAGGAGCAGCCCAGGTCGAGGATCCGCCGGTACTCGCCCGGTGGCGCCCCGCTGGCGAATGCCACGAGCGCGCCCGGAGGGCTGCCCGTGTAGCCCGTGCGCCACGCCATGCGGTACAGCGCCCCGCCCCTCTCGTAGACGGGGCCGACGAGCGGGTCGCCCCAGTACCCGCCGGGCACCAGGTGGATGTCGTCGAGACCCTCGCTGTCGCGAGCGGTGTAGTACTCGGGCAACTCCAGGGTGGGATCGAGCGCCAGGCGGCCGACGGGTTCGGCGGGCAACTCCTCGAGGAGCCCCGCGAGACGGTCCGCGTGACCCTCGAGCGAGTGCCGTGCCGCGGCCCAGCCCATCTTCTGGGCCTGGTGCTGCGTGGCGGCGGCGAATTGGTAGAGGGCGCTCGGCGCGATGATCGAAGCCGCCTCGTCCATTGTGGCCGGCTCGGCTCGGGCTGCGGCCGCCTCGTGCGCGTAGGCATCGAGGGCGCCCTTGACATGCACGGTGTAGTTGTACCCCCGCAGGCCCTCGAGGTAGTCGAAGTGAGCTGCCTGCTCCTGTGTCGGAGCAGGCAGCTCAGGCATCTCGTCCTCCTACGGGTGGCGTGGCTCGGCTCTCTCGCCTAGCCGCCCGCCGCCACGAAGTCCTGCATCCGCACGAGGCCGTTGCCGGTGATGGCGCGAGGCAGGGCGATGTAGTCGGCGTGGGCGTAGTCGAGGCCCGTCCAGGCGATCGGATGGATCGGGTAGTCCTCGGCGAAGATCCGCTGGGTCTCCCGGATGGCCTCGTCCGCCGTGGCGGGGTCGGCCATGGCCGCGAGGGCCGCGTTCAGCGCCTCGTTCTCGTAACCGAACCAGTTCAGGAACCCGCCGACACCGGCGTAGATGAAGCCGTAGTAGTTGGCGTCGTAGTAGCCCGGCGTGTCGATCACGTCCACGAAGAACTGCAACTCGCCGGTCCTGCCGTACTTGCGCCCGTCGAAGGTGGCTCGCGGCTGCTTCTCGATGTTGAGGTCGAAGCCCGCCTCGCGGAACGAGTTCTGCACCAGGATGGCGATCTCCTCGTCCAGCGGCAGGCCGTCCGCATACGCCAGGGTGAGCGGCGCGTCGATGCCCGAGAGCACCGCCCCGGCTGCTTCGACGTCGTAGCCCCGGAAGAATTCGTTGGTGTAGCCCGGAACCGGTGGGATCAGGATCGAATCCCACAGCACGGCGTCGCCCTGGAACACCACGTCGATGATGTCCTGGTAGGGGATCGCCTGGGCGATCGCCGCACGCACGGCGGGATCGTCGAACGGCGGCTCGTAGGTCAGGGCCAGGAAGGCGCCCGTCGTCGTCGGGATGCGGGTGACGGCCACCCCGTCGGTTGCCTTCGCCTGCTCGACGCCGAGCGTCGTCAACTCGGCGGCGAACGCCACGTCGCCGCTGAGCAGGAGCTGCAGCCGCGAGTTGGCATCGGGGACGCTGCGCTGGATGACCCGCTTGAGGGCCGGCTGGGGTCCCCAGTAGTTCTCACGCGCCTCGAGGGTCACCTCGTCGCCGCCGGGTCCGAAATCCACGACCCGGTAGGGGCCGAATCCGGCCGTGTTCTGGTTGAGCCACTCGTTGGCGTACGGATCCTCGTCGGTGGCGTACTTCTTGACCTCGGTCGAGTCGTAGACGACCAGCCATCCCGAGCCCAGCGAGGGAAGCAGCTTGTCGCCGAAGGCGCCGTTGATGCGGATCGTGTAGTCATCGACGACCTCGACCTGATCGATGCTCACGAGGCCACCGAGGGAGACCCAGAAGGACCCCGTGGTGAACGTCGACATCGTCTTCTCGAGGGACCACCGCACGTCCTCGGCGGTCATCTCGTTGCCGAAGTCGCTCATCACGCCCTGGCGCAGGTGGAAGGTGTAGGTGCTGCCGTCGTCGGAGATCTCCCAGCTCTCGGCGAGCTCCGGCTTCGCCTGACCGGCGTTGCCGTCGGCGAGGCTGGCGTACAACTCGTCACGGTCGCTGGAGATCTCCCAGTTCGTGAGGCTGTCGTAGGTGGCGAAGAAGATGCCCACCGACGGGAGGTTGTTCTGCCCGGGACCGTCGGGGTTGATGGCGAGCACCGGTCCGGCGAGAGCCAGCACGACCTCGTCGGGCACTGCCGGGGCGGCCGGCGCCGGGGGCGGGGGCTCGGGTGCCGCCGCGGGCGGTTCCGGCGCCGGGGCCGGCGCCGCTGCCTCGCGTTCGGCTGCCGCTTCGGCTTCTGCCTGGGCCTCCGCTGCGGCGGTCCGCGCCGCGTCGGCCTCGCTCTGAGCGGCGGCTGCCTGTGAGCGCGCGTCGTCGGCCGCGGCCTGGGCCGCGGCGAGTGCCTGCTCGGCCTCCTCAACGGCCGCCTGATTGCCTTCGGCGGTGGCCTGCGCCAGGTTGGCGGCTGCCTGGGCCTCTTCCGCTGCGGCGAGCGCCGCTTCCGCCTGGGCGGAAGCCGCCTGTGCGTCGGCGAGCGCCACGCTGGCCTCGGACTGCGCGGCCTGAGCTTCGCTCTGGGCCGAGTTGGCGGTGTCCATGGCGCCGTCGTCCGCGGCACAGGCTGCCGTCAGCAGCGCCAGTGCGCTGAGGGCCGCTATCCACCGCGCCCTTCGCGAGGCTCGATGGTGCCGAGGCGTGCTCGACGTTCCGGAGTACTGGTGCATGGTTCACTCCCCAGTGGTTCTGCCCTGAACAGCTGGCCTTCGAGCCCGGTCGAGGCTCCGGTGGCCGGAGGTCCGAAGATGACGCGGGCAGGGTAGTCGCCCGATTCCGGCCGGGCAACGGGCCGCGGGCTGCCGGGTTCCGCAACGAGGAGCAATTTGCGACGGCTCGCCGCGCTCTCCTCGTTCGCCGTGTGTCTTTGCGCCCGCCCCTATGCGCTCACGTTGACTCGGAGAGTCCCGGTCCGGTGCTCTCGCGGTTGACGAGGATGCAGGCGGCGGCGTGGTCGGGACTCGCCTCCACCAGGGCGGGTTGTGCCTCGTGACATGCGCTCGTGACCAACGGGCAGCGCGTTGTGAAGACACAACCGCCGGGTCGTTCGGTGTTGCTCACCTCGCCCCGGACGACGCGCGCCGCGGGAGCCACATCGGGGTCGACCGACAGTTCGGCGCCGATGAGGAACTCGGTGTAGGGATGCTTCGGATTCGAGAGGACCTCGTCGGTCGGGCCGATCTCCACGAGACGCCCCAGGTACATGACCGCCACGCGCTCGCACACGGCCCGGATCGCCTTCAAGTCGTGCGAGATCAGGACGTAGGTGAGGTTGAGTTCCTGCTGCAGGTTCAACAGCAACTGCAGCACCCCTTCCTGAACCGAGACATCCAGCGAGGCGGTGGGTTCATCGAGCACCAGCACCCGGGGAGACGTAGCCAGGGCTCGGGCGATATTGACGCGCTGCTGCTGCCCGCCGGACAGTTCGTGCGGGTAGCGGCCCGCCAGGTCGGGGGTGAGGGCGACGTGCTCCAGGAGTTCGTGCACCTCCTTGGACAGTTCAGCCCCCCGGAGTTCGGTGTGCAGGAGCAGCGGTTCGGCGACGGACTCCCAGACCCGGTAGCGGGGGTCCAGCGACTCGTACGGCTCCTGGAAGACGATCTGCATCTCGCTGCGCCAGGTTCGCAGCGAGCGGGCCGGGGCTCCCACGATGGATCGGCCGAGGACCTTGACGGTGCCGGAATCGACCGGTGTCAGCCCCAGGATGCAGCGGGCGACGGTGGACTTGCCCGATCCGCTCTCGCCCACGATGCCGAGCGTGCGCCCGTAGGAGACGGTGAAGGAGACGTCCTCGACGGCCACGACATCCGGCACGCCGCGTCTGGTGGGGAACGTCTTGTTCAGGCCCTCGACGGAGATGGCGACGGAGCCGCCGCCGGCGGCTCCGGTCGATGCGTCACTCATCGGTCCCTGCCTCCCAGCCTCTGCTCGTAGAGCCGGCGCAGGTCGGAGGCGGCGATGAGGCGCGCCGTGTAGTCGTGTTCCGGCGAGAGCAGAACGCGCCGCATGGGCCCGTCCTCCACCACGCGCCCGTCGTGCATGACCGACACGGTGTCGCAGTACTGGGCGATGATGCCCAGATCGTGGGTGATGATCAGGACCGAAAGAGACAGCCGCTCCTGCAGGAAGGCGATCAACTCCAGAATCTGGCGCTGGATCGTGGCGTCGAGTCCGGTCGTGGGCTCGTCGGCGATCAGCACCTCGGGATCGCACAGCAGCGCCGTGGCGATCACAGCTCGCTGCGCCAGCCCGCCGCTCAACTCGTGGGGATACGAGTGCGCAACCCGGTCGACGTCGTCGATGCCCACCAACCGGAGGTGCTCCCGGATCCGGTTGGCGCGTCCGGCGCGGTCCAGATCCATGTGGGCCTTCAGAACGTTTGCCATCTGGCTCGCGACAGTGGTCATCGGGTACAGGGCGGTGCGCGGGTTCTGGAACACCATGCCGATCGACGCCCCGCGAACTTCCCGCATCTCCCCGGGGTCCAGCCCGAGCAACCGGCGGTCGCCGAGCGTCACCGAGCCCGAGGTGACCCGACCGCCGGGCGGCAGGAGCCTGACTATCGAGCGAGCCGTCATGGATTTGCCCGACCCGGTCTCTCCCACGAGGCCGTGCATCTCGCCTCGCGCCAGGGTGAGGTGGACACTGCTCAGCACCGGCGTGACCCCGTCGCGCCCTGCGATCTCGACGCTGAGATCCTCGACCACCAGAGCGGGCTGTGTCATCGGAGATGCACCTCCCGAGCCTGCTCGATTCCCTCACTCAGGAGGTTGAAGGCGAACACCGCGATCGCCAGGAAGATCCCCGGGAAGATCGAGATCCACCACTGCCCGGTCGTGATGTAGCTCGCACCGCCGAGGATCATCGATCCCCATTCGGGCGTCGGCACCTGAACGCCGACGCCGAGGTAGGCCAGACCGGCGAGCGTCAGGATCCCGTAACCCATCGAGATGCCGAACTGCACGACTGCCGGACCGAGCGAGTTCGGCAGCACATGACGGAAGACGAGTCGCGAGGTCGAGTTCCCGAGGGCGACCGACGCCTGGATGAAGCGCTGCTCGCGGACTGTCAGCACACGGCTCCGGATCAGCCGCAGAAAGACCGGAGCGTTCACGAAGGCCAGGACGAACACCACGTTCGTCAGGCTGTTGCCCCCCAGCGAGACGAGGGCGATGGCCAGGATGAGCAGCGGGAAGGCCTGCACGATGTCGGCGAGCCTCATCGAGAACTCACCCATGAGGCGCCGGGAGAATCCCGCGGCGACCCCGAGCACGATGCCGATCAGCGCTCCGAGGCCGACGCCCAGCACCACGATCGTCAGATCGATCCGCGGGGCATGGAACACCCGCACGAAGATGTCGAACCCGGAGCGGTCGGTGCCGAAGGGGTGCCGGGCGCTGGGCGGCGACAGCGCCTCACGCGGGTTGGCGATCTCCGCACCGAACTGCCAGATCGCCGGGACCACGTAGGCGCCCAGCGCCAGTACGAAGATGATGAACGCGCCCCACAGCAGCGGGGGGTTCAGCTTCCGTCGCAGCCGCATCCCAAAGCCTTCCGCGTGTCGCGGCAGCACCAATTGGGGCGCGTCCTGGTTGGGGGTCTCCGGTGGCGGGTTCACAGCCGCACCCGGGGGTCGATGACCCGGTAGAGCAGATCAACGACGAAGAAGATGGCCACGGACAGTGCCCCGGCGACCAGCACGAACCCCTGCACGGCCGGGAAGTCGCTCTGGCGGATGGCGTTGACGGCGTACTGAGCCGCCCCTCCCCACGAGAACACCGTCTCGACCAGCACGGCGCTGCCCAGCAGCACACTGAAGAGGATTCCCACGAAGGTCACGACCGGCGGAAGAGCGCCACGCGTGGCGTAGGTCCAGAGCTTGCGGTTCGATAGGCCGCAGGCCCGCCCGAAGAGGATGGAATCCGATGTCAGCGATTCGATGGCGGCCGAGCGGGCCAGGCGGGCGATGGGTGCGGTGAAGATGAGCACCATCGTCATGAGCGGCAGCCAGATGTGGTGCAGAGACGCCTTGAAGGCCTCACCGTTCAGCGTGATCATCGCGTCGAAGAGCGCCGCGCCGGTCACGTCGCGCGGGGCGGGTCCGCCCGGTGCGAGCTGGCCCGTGGGACCCGGAGCGATGCCGAACTTGAAGAAGAAGACGAACAGCAGGACCAGTCCCAGCCAGAAGTCGGGCACCGAGAGCGCGGAGAAACTGCCGAAGCGGACCGCTCTGTCGCCACCCCTGCCTCGGCGATGGGCCGCGTAGCTGCCCAGCGCCAGTCCGAAGACCAGGGCGAAGGCCAGTGCCAGCACGACCAACTCCAAGGTGGCCGGTAGCCGGTCAGCCAGATCGGTGGTGACCGGGCGATCGGTGAAGAGCGACGTGCCGAGATCGCCGCGGATGGTGTCGCCGAGGAAGTCGGCGTACTGCGTACCAAGCGGCTGATCCGTGCCGAGTTGGGCTCGAACGCTGGCGATCACCTCCTCGGTGGCGAAGGATCCGGCGACCAGGTAGGCCGGGTCGCCGCCCGCCAGCCGGGTCAGGAAGAAAGTCGCCGTCGCCACGCCGAATAGGATCGGAATCATGAAGAGGATGCGCTTGACGATGAGCCACGCCCATTGCCGCGCCCTCACGAGAGTGCCTCCCGCACGAGTTGCAACCGTACTCCCGGAGCCCGATGCGCGGGGAGACTCCGGCGGCGCGGCCGTACTGGTAACCGGCGGCGACTCCTCGATCCGGCAGCGCTGATGGACTCCCCGGAGACGGCCGGTGTTCCTCGCGGGGTCGGGGGGCCGCCGGCCCCGTCACGGTGCGCCGCCCTGCGGTCCGTGCTCGACAGCCCGCAGGCCACGGTCGTGGCCGGCGCCGCGAACGCCCTGTCAGCGCGCCTGGTGGAGCGGGCAGGATTCGACTGCTGCTTCGTGACCGGCGCGGGGCTCGCCAACTCGCAGTTCGGACTGCCCGACATCGGGCTCGTCTCGATGACGGAGTTGGTGGCCGAGGCAGCCAGGATCTGCGACGCCGTCGACATCCCGGTCATCGTGGATGCCGACACCGGCTTCGGCGGACCGCTGTCGGTCATGCGCACGGTCCACCTCTTGGAGGAGGCGGGCGCCGCTGCCGTACAGATCGAGGATCAGGCCATGCCGAAGCGGTGCGGGCACTTCGCCGGGCAGCGGCTCGTGGAGCCCGCCGAGATGCTCTCCCGGATCGACGCCGCTCTCAGCGCTCGTGCCGACCCCGACCTGGTGTTGATTGCCCGGACCGATGCCCGGTCGGTTCTGGGCCTCGACGAGGCGATACGCCGGGCGCGTCTCTACGCGGAGGCGGGCGCCGATGTCATCTTCGTGGAGGCACCGCGGACGGTCGAGGAGATGCGCATGATTCCGGCCGAGTTGACCGGCACGCCCGTGCTCCTCAACGTCGTGGAGGGCGGCAGGACCCCGCAGTTGCCCCGCGAGCAGCTGCAGGAGATGGGCTACCGGCTGATCCTGCACGCCAATCTGCTGCTGCGGGTCATGCTCAAGGCCGGCCAGGATGCTCTGGCGCATCTCTACGAGCACGGTGACTCCGTCGCGTTGGACGACCGCGTGCTCGGATGGGCGGAGCGTCAGGCCCTCGTGGATCTGGAGCGGTTCGACGACCTCGAGAACCGGCTGAGCAATGAATCGATCGAGAAATAGGGGAGATCCCATGAGCGGACAGACCGAGGATCGGCGTTCGTGGCTGGCCTCGATCCCCGGCGATGACCTCGACGTCTACGAGTTGTCGGGATTCGGCGGGCCTTCCGGTTTCGGCGACCATCCCGCACTGCTCGTCATCGACGTGCAGTACCGCACCGCCGGCGACAGGCCGGCGCCGATCCGCGAAGCCATCACCACCATGTACCCGACGGCCTGCGGCGACAGGGCATGGGCCGCGATTCCGCACATCGCCCGGCTCGTCGGCGCGGCGCGGGCGGGCGGGATTCCGATCGTCTACCCGTACGTGGCACCCAAGAGGGCCGTCGACGCAGGGCGGTTCGGCAGCATCAACCCGGCGATCACGTCGATCAGCCGGCGGGGCTACGAGTTCGTGGCCGAGGTTGCGCCGGCGGACGGGGACGTGCTGCTGCCCAAGCGCCACGCCAGCGCCTTCTTCGGCACGGCCCTGGTGAGCTACCTCGTGGACTTCGGGGTGGACACGGTGATCCTCGCGGGCTGCACCACCAGCGGCTGCATCCGGGCCACGGCCGTGGATGCCTTCTCCTACAACTTCCGGACGATCGTGGCTGAGGAATGCGTCTACGACCGCATCCGGGCGAGCCACGATGTGGGCTTGTTCGACCTGGACGCCAAGTACGCCGACGTCATGCCGACGGAAGCGGTGATCGAACGGCTCAGGGAGTTGACGGCTCCGTCCGGCTGACCGGCGGGGACGGAGATCGCTTCGGCCGCAGGACGGCCATAGCGGCGACGGCCGCCACGGCGATGGCGGCGAGCACGATCAGAGCGGCCTGGCCCACGGCGGTGGTGAACGCCTTCTCACCGGCGATCTCGTAGAGCAGGCCGTCCGCCTCCGAGACGCCCGGGGGCGCCGCGCTGCGCCCCAACGCCAGATCGGTGGTGATCCCGGCGGGCACGTCCGGGTCGAGACCGGCATCCCGCAGGAGCGAGCGGTAGATGCCGCCGACCCGCGAGGCCACCAGCGATCCGATGATCGCGATCGAGAGGAGTTGGCCGAGCTGGATCGCCACGGTGTGCGCGCCCGAGACGATCCCGCCGCGGGAGGCGGGCGCGGCGCTGAGCGCCAGATGCAGCGAGACCGCCGGGAACACCGACATTGCGGCTCCGACCAACGCCAGTGCGATACCGACGACGGGGTACGGCGACGTGGGGGTCATCCGGGAGACCAGCACGAGGCCGGCCACCTCCAGCAGCACGGCCGAACCAAGCATGCGGCCGAACCCGAACCGTTCCAGCAGGCGCATGGCGAACGGGGAGATCAGGGCGGCCACGACGCCGAACGGCATGAACGCGGCGCCGGCCACCAGCGGCGAGAATCCCAGCACCGACTGCAGGTAGGTGATCACGAAGAACATCGTCCCGACCACCGAGACGATCGCCAGCAGCATGATGATGAGGCCCGCGGCGAGGCGCCGGCGGTCGATCCCCATCTCGGGGCCGGAGCCGGACCCGCGGCGCAGGGCCACGGTCATGAGTGCCAGCACCCCCAGGCCTCCGAGCACCCGCCACAACACCGGGCCGGCGCCCCAGCCCTCCCCGCCGGCGCTGATGAGGCCCCAGATCAGCAGGGCCAGGCCGACCGAGCCCGCAAGACTGGGCAGCACCCGCAGGTCGGTTGCGGCCGGCGGCGCCGGATCCTCCTGCACGCCGAGCAGCACGGGCACCAGCGCGGCCACTGCGAAGCCGCACGACAGCCAGAAGATCGACGACCAGGGCCAGGCCCGCAGCAACAGCCCGCCGATGAGGGGGCCGATCGCCGAACCCCCGAGCGCACCGGTGAACCAGAGGCCCAGCGCGACGTTGAGCGGCCGCCCGGCCGGCAGGTGCACGCGCAGCAGCGCCACCGAGGCCGGAAAGGCCAGTGCCGCGCCGGTACCCGACACCGCCCTCAGGCCGATCAACAGTCCCATGCCGCCGGCGAAGGCGCTGCCGACCGTGCCCGCAATGAAGAGTGCCAGTCCGCAGCGGAGCATCAACGAGGCGCCGAAACGGTCCGTCAGGCCGCCTCCCAGCATGACCAATGCCGCCAAGGGAAGGAGGAACCCCGAGAACATCCACTGGGTTTCCGAGAGGTCGGCGCCGAGCGCCTCGGCGATGGACGGCGCCGCCAGCAGGACCGTCGCCTGGTCGAGGTTCAGGACCAGCGCCGTGAGTGTCCCTGACGCGGTCACCCACCAGTGGGACCGCTGCGCCGTCACTTGTCGTCGGGAGGCACGCGCCCGGCCCGTCATCCCTCCTCGACCCGGTCCACGAAGGACATCACGGCGTCGGTGAATTCCTGCGGGTACTCCGGCACGACGGCCACCCAGCCGCGCACGTTGGGTTCCGGGCCGGGAATCTCCACGTACTCGCTGTGGCCGATGGCCTCGTGCGCCTTGACGGTGTAGGAGTACAGCACTTCGTCGGTGGCATTGAGCACCAGCACGGGGCACTGCAACTTGGCGTACGCCGAGTAGTGGTCGTAGGTGACGACCGCCACATAGGTCCACCAGTACTTCGGGCCGGCCTGCAGGTTGGCGATGAGTTCCCGGAGGTAGGTCTCGCCGTCGTTCTCGGTGGCGAAATGGGCGACGTAGTCGAGAATCTCCCGTTCCAGGAACTCCCCCTTCCCGTCGGGGACCCAGGTGCGTTTCAAGTCGTCGCGGGCCAGCCACTCCTCCCGCTCCTCGTCATCGTCTATTGCGAGGATCGGCGCGATGACCAGGGATTTCACCCGCTCCGGCGAATGGGCGCCCACGTCGGTGACGATGCTCGCACCCGTGTGGAACCCCACGAGGTGCGCCTGTTCGAGACCGAGATGATCCAGCAGGCCGATGACGGCGCGGGAGTAGTAGGGGATCCCTTCGGTGGGCTGTTCGGGCGGATGGTCGGACATGCCGAAACCGGGCGTATCCATGGCGATGACGCGGCACCGCGCCGCGAAGAGCGGCAGCGCTCTGGCGTACATCACCGAACTGCTCGCAGTTTGGTGGAGCAGGACGACGGGTGGACCCTCGCCGGCTTCGACGTAGTGAACCTGCCCGACCTCTGTGTCGGCGTAGCCGCGCCTCATCAGTCCCCCTCGCAACAGTCCGGGTGCAGGACGTCGGGTACAGTACCCCGCGCACCGGATGCCGGTGGCGGAGGGGATCACGATGCTGGAAGCGGAGGGCACGAGCCGCAGGCTCATATGCACTCGCCACGGCCACGTGCACGTGCGCAGCAACGGCGAGGGCGAGCCACCGCTCGTGCTGCTGCACATGGGCCTCTCGTCGGGCCGGATGTACCGCCACATCACGCCGCGGCTGTCCGCCGGGCGCCGGGTGATCGTGCCCGACCGCCTGGGGTTCGGGTGCTCCGACCACCCGCGGCCCGGCCTGTCCCTGGGCGACTATGCCGATTCCACACTCGAGGCCCTCGACGCCATGGGGATCGGCCGGTTCGACGTGGCCGGCGTCCACACCGGTTCGTGCGAGGCGATCGATCTGGCAGTGCGCTACCCGGACCGGATCCGGCGGATCGCCGTGGTGACCGTGCCGGTGTTCTCGCCCGAGGAGATACCGCAGTACAAGGACAACTACCTCCACGAACCGAAGCCCGACGTGGACGGCTCGCATCTCGACTGGTACTGGCGGTGGTGGCGCGACGGCGGGTTCGGCGGCGCGGCCGAGCGGTCCCGAGCCTGGTCGCCCGACCTGTTGCACGAGTTCCTGATGGATCATCTGGGGGCCCAACCCGACCCCTGGATGACCTATCACGCCGTCTTCGACCACCCCACCGGTGAGTACGTCTCGAAGATCCGCCAGCCCTTCTTGGTCCTGGACGTCCACGACGACCTCACCGAGCAGACCCGCCGGGCGATCCCGCTGCTGCCCGCTCACACCCGGGTCGTCTCGCGACCGGATCTCACCGATGTGCTGGAACTCTTCACGACGGCTTCGGACGAGATCGCGGGTTGCTTCGAGGAGTTCTTCGCATGAAGCTGCCGGCCAACGACCGCTACGACTACGTGTCGATCAAGGATCGTGTGCCCTATGACTGGCCCAACGGCACCCGTCTCGCCGTCTGCCTGTCGAACAACATCGAGCACTTCGCCTATCGGGCCGGTCTCGGCGTGAACGACTCCGCGATCAACGCGCCGGCCAACTACCGGAGTTATGCCTGGCGCGACTACGGCAACCGGATCGGCATCTGGCGCATGTTCGACGCCTTCGACGAGTTGGACATCCCGTGGTCGCACAACGTCAACTCCACGGTGATGGAGCTCTACCCCGACATCGTGGCGAAGATCATCGAGCGGGGCGACGAGATCATCGCCCACGGGCGGACGAACTCCGAGCGCAGCGACGGCCTCTGGGAGGAGGACGAGGCGCGCCTCATCGCCGAGACCACCGAGGTCATCACGCAGCAGTGGGGCCGCCGTCCGAGCGGCTGGTTGGGCCCGTACATCGCCGAGTCCGCCGTTACCAGTGACCTTCTCGTCGAGGCCGGCTACACGTACACGCTGCAGTCGCCGTGCGACGACCAGCCGATCTGGCTCCGCACCCGCTCGGGGCCGCTGCTCAGCATCCCGTACCCGTTGGAATTGAACGATGTGGGCGTCCACATCCTGCGGCACAACCCCCCGCCTGTGTTCGCCCAGATGATGATCGATCAGTTCGACGAGATGCTCCGCCTCGCGGAGGAGCAGCCGCTGGTTTATTCGATCTCGCTGCACACGTTCCTCGTCGGCCAGCCATTCCGCCTGAAGTACCTGCGCGCCGCGCTCGAACACATCGCGGCGCGGCGCGACGACGTGTGGCTGGCGCGACCCGAGGACATCGCCGCGCACGTGATGAGCCTGCCCCCCGGCACCATCCCCGGAAGCGGCCCGGCGGCCGGCTGAGCGTCAGGGGGGGTCCGAGCCGTCCATCGGGACTGACGTGAGGCGCGACGCGGGTTGAGGTGTCGGCCATGGCGCGGGTCCACTCCCTGCACGTAGCCCTCGGGCACGTTGGAGGCGCGACGCGGGTTGAGGTGTCGGCCATGGCGCGGGCGTCGCGCCCCGCCGGTGCGACTTACCGCGCCTCGCCGCGGCCCGTTAGGCTCTGTTCCGTTGATCGGAACGCCGTTCCACTGAGTGACAGGAGAGGCGAATGCCGGACATCGTCGGCTACCGCGCCAAGATCGGCGTGATCGTCCCCTCGACCAACACGGTTGTGGAGCACGACTGCAACGCCCTGCCGCTGCCCGGTGTGACCTTCCACGCCGCCCGGTTCTTCGTCGAGGCGCCCGACCTCAGTTCCGACGACGCCTTCCTCTACTTCCTGGACAAGATCCGCGACACCATCCCCGGCTCTGTACGCGACGTCATGACCTGCGAGCCCGACTACATCCTCATGGGTATGTCGGCGGAGACCTTCTGGGGAGGCAAGGAGGGCAATGCCGCCTTCGAGGCACGTGTGCGCCAGATCTCCGGCGACCTCGGGATCACGTCGGGCGCCGATGCCTGCAACGCGGCCTTGGCGCGGCTCGGCGTGTCGTCCATCGCCTGTATCACGCCCTATCAGAGCGTCGGCGACGAGCAGGTCTACAACTACTTCACCGAGTGCGGTTTCGACGTGAAGCGGGTCCACGGCCTGCGCTGCGCGACGGCGACATCGATCGCCGATGTTCCCCCGGACCGGCTCGTCTCCGAACTTCGGCGCCTCGACGGTGATGACATCGAGGCGATCGTGCAGTGCGGCACCAACCTGTCGATGGTCGAGGTCGCCGACCAGGCCGAGAGATGGCTGGACAAGCCCGTTCTGGCCATCAACGCCATCTGCATCTGGCACGCCCTGCGCACCCTGGGAATCGACGACCGGTTCGTCGGCTTCGGCACGATGCTCCGCGAATTCTGAGATGTCCGGCGCGCCGCGGGTGATCGTCGTCGGCGCCGGGCCGGTCGGGTGTGTCGCCGCCGCCGTGCTCGCCCGGCGGGGCGTGGCGGTCACGCTCATGGAGGCCGAGCCGGCGCTGCGGAGGGAGTTGCGGGCCTCGACGTTTCATCCCGCCACGCTTGACCTGCTGGCCGAACTCGATGTCACCGAGGAACTGATCGGCCGGGGGCTCGTCGCCCGCCACTTCGCCTACCGGGACCGCCGGGCCGGCGTGGTGGCGAGATTCGACCTGGGTGCCATCGCAGACGTCACCGCCCACCCCTACCGCTTGCAGAGCGAGCAGTTCAAGCTCTGCGAGATCCTCCTCCGGCGGCTCCGGGACGAGCCGGCGGTGACGGTCCGTTTCGCGCACCGCGTCACCGGCGCGTCCGACAGGGGCGATCACGCCACGGTCACGCTGGCGGACGGCTCGGTGCACGGCGCCGACTGGGTGCTCGCCGCCGACGGGGCCTCCAGCGCGGTGCGGAAGTCGCTGGGGCTGACCTTCGATGGCATGACCTACGAGGACCGGTATCTCGTGGTCTCGACGCCGCACGACTTCGCGGACGATCTGGACGACCTGTCATACGTGAACTACATCAGCGATCCCGACGAGTGGCTGGTCCTGCTGCGGACCGCGGACCTGTGGCGGGCGCTGTTTCCGGTGGGGCCCGGCGAGAGCGACGCCGGGGCGCTGAGCGAGGGGAGCGTGCAGCGCCGCTTGGGCGGGATCGCGGCGCTGCCCGGCGGCTACGAGGTGGCGCACCGCACGATCTACCGGGTGCACCAGCGCGTCGCCGGGACGTTCCGCGCCGGGCGGGTGCTGCTCGCCGGTGACGCCGCCCACATCAACAATCCCCTCGGCGGCATGGGCATGAACGGCGGGATCCACGACGCGTTCCTGTTCGGCCACGCCGTCGGCTCGGTGTGCGCCGGCACGCTGGGCGCCGACCGGCTGAGTGCCGCGGCCGACTGCCGCCGGCGGCTGGCCCTCGACTACGTCCAGCGACACACCCACCGCAACGCACGGAGCCTTGCGGCGGTGGACGGCGCGGCGCGGCGGCGGGCGCTGGCGGAGATGTCCGAGACCGCCGCCGACCCCGGCGCCGCCCGCGAGTACCTGCTGGACGCCTCCATGCTGAGGGCCCGCTGGGCGATGGACGATCTGCTCGGCGAGGCACGCGGCAGCGCCGCGGTCGGTGCTCCGGCGGGCGGCGACGCCGGGGCCGGCCGGGAAGCCCGCCGGCGAGCGACGATCGCTTCGTGAGCACCGCCCGGCCGGCGCTCCGCGGCCGGAACCCGAACTCGGAGGAGGATCGGGCGGTCGAGGACGAGATACGGACGACCGGGACAGGACGACCGAGACAGGACGACCGAGACAGGAGGAACCGGAGATGGATGACCGAGACACCGATGCCGGCGAGATGACCGGAACGGCGCTCGAGGAGGACTACACGAAGGCGGGCTTCCGTGGCCGGCTGGGGTTCGGGGAGCGCCCGGCCCTGGTGATCATCGACTTCGCCCTCGCCTACCTCGAGGAGGGCTCACCGCTGTACGCGGGGGTGGAGGACACGCTGGCGTCCTGCGAGCGCGTCCTCGACGCCGCCCGGTCGGCCGGCATACCGGTGATCCTCACCCGGGTGGAGTTCCACCCCGGCGGGGTCGACGGGGGCGTCTTCTACCGGAAGGTGGCGGCGCTGGCCTGCTTCGACCGGGGCAACCCCCTGGCGGAACTGGCCCCGTCGCTGAAGCCGGAGCCCGGCGACATCGTCGTCACCAAGCAGTACCCCAGCGCCTTCTTCGGCACGTCGCTGGCGTCCACGCTCACGTCACTGGGCGTCGACACGGTGATCGTGACGGGTGTTTCCACGAGCGGCTGCGTGCGGGCGACCGCGCTGGACGCCTGCCAGTACGGGTTCGTCCCCATCGTGGTCCGCCAAGCGGTGGGTGATCGCAGCGAGGCCGTCCACGAGGCGAACCTCTTCGATCTCGACGCCAAGTACGCCGACGTCGTGGACGAGGCGGAGGTGCTGGCCTACCTCGCCCGCTGACGGGGCACCGCCGGTCCGGCCGGACGTCGCAGGTCCCCCGCTCGCCGACGCAGGCGGTGAAGCCGGCCGACAGTTCCAGATCAGCCCTGAAGTGGAACAACGTTCCATTGATCGGAACATCCGAACGGCCTACTGTACGACTCACAACGCCGACCTCGGAAAGGGCGAACGGCCCTCGGTAAGGCGGTCGGTCCCCCGAAAGGACGAAACGTGTCGAAACCGATCATCCCCACCCCCGTCCGCCGGCTCGCTGCGGCGGGCGCCGTCATCCTGGCGGTCACCGCGCTGACGGCGTCGCACACATCCGCGGACCATGGTCTGGGCCACAACGGCGAGACCATGACGCTCTCCAAGGACAGCGGCATCACCGACGGCGAGACGATCACGGTCAACCTGTCCAGCTTCCTCCCCGGCAAGACCATCACGGTGGTGACGTGCTTCAACTTCCCGGCGGTGGGACCCGCGGACTGCGAGTTGAGCAACTACGGCCAGCACACGGCCACCTCCGCCGACGACGGCACGGCCGGCCTGGAGTATCCCGTGATGGTGATCCCCGGACGCTGCGATCACGAGAACCCGTGCTTCGTCGTCGCCGGCGACGGCTTCGGGCCCAACGCGAACTACGCCGGTGTCGAGATCACGTTCGCCGGCCCGGGCGGCACCACCGAGGAGGAGCCTCCCGCCGAAGAAGCCCCGGCGGATGCCGGCAGCGACGGCGCCGGGGAGCCGCCCTCGGACATGGCAACGGGCTGAGCGCTCCGGGGGCGCGATCTCGATGGGGACGGCCCGGGCGATCGTGGCGCCGGCCGGGCGGAGCGGGGCCCCCACCGCCGCGACGGGCGGTCTCACCGGGGAGATCCTCGTCGACGACATGACCGCCGGCGAGCGCGCCCGGGCCGCTCGGGTCGAGGGGGTGCTGGGTGCTCTGGCGGCCCGTGCCACCGAGGCGGACCGCACGGGCGAGTTCCCCGTCGAGCATGTGAGGACGCTGTCCGAAGCCGGGCTGTTGGGCCTGAACGTCCCGGTCGAATACGGAGGTCTCGGAGGCGGTCTGCGCGATCTGGCGGCCGCCACCTTCGCCATGGCGACCGCCTGCGCCTCGACGGCCATCGCCTATTTCTTCCAGTGCAGCGGCACGTCGCGCGGCCTCCTCCCGCTGGCCGCGGCCGACGCCGGGCTGTTCTCCCCCAAGGAGGTGCCGGTGGTCCGGGCGTTCGGCGAGAAGCTCCTGCGGCGGATGGGTTCGGAGGGGCGCTGGGTCGCCAACTTCGCGAGCGAGTCGGTGCGCGTCAAGAACGCCGCGATCGCCATCGCCACCGAGGCCTCGCCCGCCGACGGCGGCTGGATCGTCAACGGGGTCAAGTCGTTCGGCTGCGCCACCGGGGTCGCCGACGACTACCTCGTCACGGCCAGGCTCCCCGGCGGCGCCACGGCCGAGCACCTGGCCGTCTTCCTGATCCCCCGCGACAGCACCGGCGTGTCTGACCGGACCCGCTGGGACGCCCTGGGGATGCGGGCATCGGCCACGCACGGGATCGTCCTCGAGGACGTCTTCGTGCCCGATGCCAGCGCGCTGGCCCTACCGGGCGCCTTCGTGAAGATGACCCGGGTGAGCCGGGGCAGCTTCGTCGGCAACCAGGTGGCGCTGTCGTCGGTCTACCTCGGTGCGGCGCACGCCGTGACGGAGTTTGCCCTGAACCATCTGCGCACGACCACCTACCACGGCACCGACGAGCCCATCGGCGGCAGCGAGTTGCACAAGCAACTCATCGGGAGGATGCAGGCCTCGCTGCAGACGGCGCTGGGTTGGGCACGGCGCCAGCTGCAACTGGAGACCTGCGACCCGCCCCGGATGTCCAAGGACGAGGAGGTGGCGCACTGGCGCATCGCCAAGGGTGAGATCGCCGAGAACTGCTTCGACGTGGCCGTGACGGCCCTCAAGGCGTGCGGTACGGGGAACACCGGCTTCGGTTCGCCGATCTCCCGGGGCCTGCGAGACCTCGCCATGGCCTTGGTGCAGGGCTTCCCGCCTGAGCGAGGGCGCCTCGAGGCCGCCGAGTACCTGGTGCACGGTGCGGAGGGCGCGCAGTTCGGCGCCGCCACGTGATCCGCCGGCGGTGGTTCTGGGGCCTGGTCGGCGCCATGTTGTACGTCGCCGGCATGAACGACGAGGCTCTCGACAGGATCGGGGGCGGCTGGCTCGCCCTGCCGCGGTGGGCGCACGTGGTGATCGTGGTCGTGCTGCTGGCACTGGCCGTCCGGCTGGCGGTACGCATACTCGCCGCCCGCAGAGCCGCCTACGACGCAGCGGTGCGGGCGGCGTTCCGCGAGAACTCGCTGGTGGAGGGGAGTTGACATGAGGATCCGCATTCTTGCGACGGCCGCCCTGAGCGCGTTGGCGCTGCTGGCGGCTGCATGTGCGGCAGGCGACGACGGTGCGGCGGACGGTGCCGCCGCGGCGCTGAGCGAAGCGCGGGCGGCCGAGGCCGAGGCCGAGGCGCAGGCGGCGGAGGCCGAGGCGGCGGCGGCCGAGGCCCGGGAGCAGGCCGCGCTCGCCGCCGAGGAGGAGGCTCAGGCGGCAGCCGAACTTGCCCAGGCCGCAGCCGAGGGCGACCAGGAGGCCGTCGCCGAGGCCGAGGCGGCACTCGCGGAGGCTCAGGCCGAGGCGGAGGAGGCGCGCACGCAGGCCGCCGCCGCCCAGAGCGCGTCCGAGCAGGCGCGCGCCGAAGCCGAGGAAGCCCAGCAGCAGGCGGCCGCCGCAGCGGAGACGCCTGCGCCGGCGCCCGATGAGCCTGCTCCGGCGCCGGAGGCCCCGGCGGCGCCCGAGCCCGCGGATCCCCCCGCGGCGCCCGCGGCCGGCGACGAGCCGGAGCGACCTGCGGCGCCCCCGCCCCAGCCGCCCGCGGCGCCCCAGCCGCTCGAGGCCTCTCGCGGCCCCGCCGACATGAGTGCCGAGCCGCTGGTGGTGTCGTTCATCGTCACCGACGTGAGCGTCGTCGCTCAGGCGCTGGGCTGGGAGGTTCCCGACCAGGGCGATCTGGAGGCTGTGATCGAAGCGGTCGTGGCTCGCGCCAACGACACCGGAGGCGTGGCCGGCCGGCCGATCCGACCGGTCGTGCGGGTCTTCAACGCCATCACCGACTCTCCCATCTCCGAGGAGCAACTCTGCAACGCCATCACCCAGGACGACGGTGCCGACGTCGTCGTCCTCACGGGCCAGTTCCAGGAGAACGCCCGGCCCTGCTACGCCGCAGCCGGCACGCTGATGCTGGATGTGACCCTCTTCCCGATCGACCGCTCCGGCTACGCGGACCTCGCCCCGTACCTGTGGTCGCCGCTGCTCCCGAGCTACGACCAGTTGCTCAGCGGCCTGGCCGGGGCGCTGGAGTCCGCCGGGTGGTTCGACGGCGCCACGGTCGGCGTCGTCGGCATCGAGAACGACATGAACCGCCGGATCTTCGAGGAGGTGCTGCAGCCTCGCCTCGCCGCTGCCGGCGTGGAGGTTGCGTCGGTCAACTGGGCGGACCCGGTCGACGGCACCAGCCTCGAGGCGGGCATGCAGCAGGCGATCCTCGACTTCAAGAGTGCCGGTGTGGACAAGGTCATCGCCGTGGGGGGATCCCGCCTGGCCTCGTGGATGCTGGACATCGGCGCCACCCAGAATTTCTCGCCCGCCTACGCCGTGACCAGCTACGACAGTCCCGAATTCAACATCCGCAACTACCCCGACCTGATGCGGGGTTCAGTCGGGATCTCCGTCCTGCCCGGCTGGGACGTTCACGAGGACCAGTATCCCGCACCGGCCAACGCCGCCGAGGCCCTGTGCCTCGGCATCGCCGCCGACGCCGGGGCCGACTTCGAGAGCCGCGCCAACTCCCGCAGCGCGCTCCTGTACTGCGACGCGGTCAGGCTCCTGCAACTCGCCGGCGATCACGCCGACTCACTGAGCCCCGAGGGCATCGGCGCGGCGATGTGGGCCGTCGGCGACCGGTTCGAGCCCGCCAGCGTCTACTCGGTGGCATTCCGGGAGGGCGACTACACCGGGAGCGCCGGCTACCGCGTGTTCTCCTACGACGAGTCCTGTGCGTGCATGGTCATCCGGAGTGACACGATCCCCTTCGGGGGCTGACGTGCGGGCCATCCTGGCCCGGCTGGCCGGCCCGGGCGTGATCGCCGGGGCCGCCGGCGCGAGCGCCGCTCGACTGATGCTGCCCGCGGGCACCGGCGAGGCGCTCGCCGCCCGGGCGCTTCCCGTGATGGCACTCGTGGCCCTGGCGGGCGCGCTGGCCGCCACCCGGGCGGCGGGCCGGATCCCCGAGCAGATCCTGATCGGCACGGCCGCCGTCGGTGCCGGCGCCGGCATGTGGCTGGCGGCGAGCGATCCGGGCGGCACCGCCGGGACGGCCGGTCTGGCGGTGGCGGCCGCCGGGTTCGGTCCGTCCATCGCCCTGCAGCGCCTGCTGATCGCCGAGAGTGCCGAAGTCCTCAACACGCCCCGTCTCGCCTGGCCGGCCCGGGACGCCGAGGGCAACGAAGCGCGTTTCGTGCTGTTCAGCTGGTACTGGACAGCGTTGACCCTTGGCGTCCTCGGCGTCTTCCTGGCGTCCATGGTCCAGCCGGTCGGGATCGTCGCCGTGCTCCGGGGCGCCGGCGTGGCCGCGGCGGCCGGCGGCGTCCTCACACTCCTGCGTCCGCTGCCGTGGGCGGATCCCGGTGCCGACGGGATCGCCGTGGCCGGCGCCCCGTGGTCGAGGCGCGGTGCCGCCGCCGCCTTCGGGTTCGGCGCGCTGTTCGCCGGCACCGCCTCATCGGGGCATGCGCTGCTCGCCGGCGAGTGGCAGCGCACCCCGCAGGGCGCGGCCGGCGTGTTGGCGGCGACCGCCGGTGGCGCCGCCGTGACCGTGATCCTCGGGCGGTGGTTCCACCACCTGGGACGGCGGAGCGGAGCCGGCCGCGCCGCCATCAGCGGCCACCTGCTGATGCTCGGCGGCGGGATGGCCCTGCTCGGCGCCCTCTCCTTCACCTACATCGGGCTGATCACCTCGTGGATCCTGGCCGCCGGCGCGCTGGTGCTGGCGGCCGTCGGACTGGATGCGGCGACCTGGGCGGGCTTCCGTCCCGCCACGCGGCGGGTCGTGGCGGCTCGCCAGGTGGCGGGCTTCGCGGCCGGCGCGGCGGCGGCCGTGGGCCTGCTGGCGGGTCCGCTGGCAGGCCGGCACGACCAGTTGCGGATCGCCGTCACCGCCCTGGCCCCCATCGGGGTGGGATACCTGCTCGCCCGCCGATGCCCCGCCGAGGAGGTCGCGGTCCACCGGCGGCGCGCCTGGCGCACCACCGTGCCCGGGCGGGTGGAGCAGGGCCCCGGGACGCCGCTGCTGCGGCTGGACGGTGTCGGGGTGGCCTACGAGGGGGTCCAGGTGGTATTCGAGGCCGGCCTCGTGGTGCCCGAGGGCAGGGTGGTCGCCCTGCTGGGCACCAACGGTGCCGGAAAGACCAGCACGCTGCGGGCGATCTCGGGCCTCGAGCCCCTCTGCGCGGGCCGGATCGTCTATCGCGGGCTCGACATCACCCGGACGCCGCCCACGTGGCGCGTCGGGATGGGTCTGCACCAGATCGTCGGCGGCGACGCCGTGGCTGCAGAACTCAGCGTCGCGGAGAACCTCCGGCTCTTCGCCCACAGCCTGCCGCGCTCGGCGGCCGGCCCGGGGATCGCCGCGGCCCTCGAGCAGTTCCCGCGCCTGGCGGAGCGGCGCTCCCAGAGCGCCGCGACCCTGTCCGGCGGCGAGAAGCAGATGCTCGCTCTGGCCAAGGCGTTCATCACCTCACCGCGGCTGCTGCTGATCGACGAGTTCTCGCTGGGGCTGGCACCGGCGCTGGTGGACGAGTTGCTGCCCGCGCTGCGCGGGATCGCGGCCCGTGGCACCTCGGTCCTGCTGGTCGAGCAGTCCGTGGACCTCGCCTGCGAGGTGGCCGACTACGTCTACGTGATGGAGAGGGGTGAGATCCGCCGGGAAGGCACGCCGGCCGACCTGCAGGCGCAGGGGGACCTGGTGCGGTCGGTGTATCTCGCCGGCCCTCCGGCGACCCCGGTGACGTGAGCGGTTACGACCTCACCGGCCCGGTCGTCCTGCTCGGCACGCTGACGGGGCTCGGCTATGCCCTGCTGGCGGTGGGCCTGGTGCTCACGTACCGCTCCAGCCGTGTCATCAACTTCGCACACGGCGCCGTCGGGCTGTTCGTCGCCGGGCTCTTCGCGGTGGTCGTCGGTCGCTACGGGGTCCCGTACGGGCTGGGATTCCCCGCGGCCCTGCTCTGCGGCGCTCTCGTGGGGGCCGGACTCGAGGCGCTGATCGTGCGGCGCCTCACGGCCGCCCCCCGCGTCCTTGTCATGGTCGCCACCCTGGGCATCGGCGAGGCGCTGCTGCTGCTGTCCCTCTCGTTCAACTCCGGCGGGCTGGGCGGCCGCACGTTCCCCCAGCCGACGCTCTTCCCCTCCTTCGAGGTGGGGCCGCTGTTCATCCCGTCCTCACTGACGGCGCTGCTGGTCCTCACGCCGGTGCTGCTGGTGGCGCTGGGGTTGTTCCTGGAACGGTCCCGCTACGGCGTGGCGATGCGTGGTGCCGCCTCGAATCCCGACGCGGCGACGCTGGCAGGGGCTGCCCCCCAGTACATGTCGATGCTGGCCTGGGCTCTCGCCGGGCTGGTCGCCACCTTCTCGGCCCTGCTCATCCTGCCCTCCCGCGGTGTTGTCACGCCGGACTCGCTGGGGCCGGGTTTCCTGCTGCGCGGCCTGGCGGCGGCGGCCCTGGCCCGCTTCACCAACCTGCCCGTCGCCTTCGCGGCCGGTGTGGGGCTGGGAATCCTGGAGGCGGTCCTGGCGTCCAACCCCGGCGCCACCGGCTCGTTCGAGGTGGCGGTCTTCGCCGTCGTCTTCATCGGGGTGGGGTTGCAGTCCCGCTCGCGCCGCGGCCGGGCGGCCGAGGACCGCTGGGCCGAGCTGGCGCCGGCGCCCCGGCTGCCCGAGGCCTACCGGCGGCTCCCGCTGATCCGCTGGGCACCGCCGGTGCTGGCCGCCGCCTGCGCGCTGGTCGCTGCGCTCGTGCCCGCCTGGATCAGCAACCAGAACGCCTTCGTCCTCGCGGTCGTCCTCGGCTTCGCCATCGTCGCCATGTCGGTGAGCCTCCTCACCGGCATCGGCGGCCAGCTCTCGCTGGGCCAGGTGGCCTTCGGGGCAGTGGGCGCGCTGGCCGCCGTCATCGTGGCGCGCGAGACCGGCAGCCTCGTCGTCGCCCTGCTGTGCGGCACCGTCGCCGGCGGGCTGGCGGCCGGGATCGTGGGCCTGCCCGCACTGCGCATCCGCGGCCAGCTCCTGGGCGTGGCAACCCTCGCCTTCACCCTCATGGCCTCCGGCTGGCTGCTGCGCCAGGAGTGGGCGTTCGACCGCACCGGCGTCTCCGCGCCGCCGCGGCAGGTATTCGGCGTCGAGTTGACCACGTCCCGCTCGTACTACTACGTGGCGCTGGCGGCCTTCGTCGTGGCCCTGGCCGGCGCGGCCCTGGCGCGGCGCTCGCGTTTCGGCCAACGGCTCCGGGCGGTCCGCGACAACGAGGACGCGGCGCGCGCCCTGCGGACACCGGCGACCTTCGTGAAGCTCGGTTCCTATGTCGTGGCCGGGATGCTGGCCGGGCTGGGCGGTTCGGTCATCGGGTTCGCCAGCACCCAGATCTCCGCCGCCCTGTTCACGCCGCGCGGCAGCGTGGACGCCGTGTCCATCGCCGTCATCGGCGGGCTGGGCGGGTTCGTCGGCCCGCTCCTGGGGGCGCTGTACCTCGTCGGCATCCCCCGGCTGTTCGACCTCGGTCTCACCCCCCTGGCCGCGCTGAACGCCGGCTGGCTGATCCTGATCCTCGAGCAGCCGCGCGGTCTGTCCGCCCTGCTGGGCAGGGTGCGGGACGGCTACTGCGACGCCGTGGCGCGTCTGGCGGGCCTCGATCCCGTCCGAGAGCGCGGTCCGGGCGGCGCCCGCGACCCCGCCGGTGATCGCGATCCTGCCCGTGCCGGCGAGCCCGTCCCGCTGCGGCAGAGCGCGCCCGGCGCGGACCGCACCGGGCCTGGCACCGTGGTCCCGGCCCGCGGGGACCTGCTGGTCGTGGAGGGTCTCTCGAAGCGGTTCGGCGGGACGCGGGCCGTCGACGGCGTGAGCTTCTCGGTGACCCCGGGCGACCGTCTCGGCATCATCGGGCCCAACGGGGCCGGGAAGACGACGCTGTTCGAGATGATCAGCGGCTTCGTGGCACCCGACGCGGGCACCGTGCACTTCGACGGCATGAACGTCTCCGCCCACTCGCCCGAGCGCCGCAGCCGCGCCGGGCTGGTGCGCTCCTTCCAGGACGCCCGGTTGTTCCCGACGATGACCGTGGCGGAAACGGTGGCGCTGGCCGCCTCGGCCAACCCCGCACGGCCCGATCCCGGGGAGTTCCTGGACGCCTTCGGCCTCGGTCCCCGCGCTGCCCAACCGCTGAGCGCGATGCCCACCGGGACGCGCCGTCTCGTGGAGTTGGCCGCCGGGCTGGCGCTGCATCCCCGTGTCCTGCTGCTGGACGAGCCCTCGGCGGGGATCGCGCAGTCCGAGACGCGGGAACTGGCGTCGGTGCTGGAGCGGATCAGCGAGACCTACGGCGTCACGCTCGTGATCATCGAGCACGACGTGCCGCTGCTCGCCGAGGTGTGCAACAGGATGCTCGCTCTGGAGGTGGGGGCGGTCATCGCCCGGGGAACCCCCGCTGAGGTGACCACACACCCCGACGTGATCCGCTCCTACCTGGGCGAGCGGCGCACCCGCCGCGGGTCCGCATCCGGCGCGGGCGACTAGGCGCGGGCCGCCGGGCGCGGGCGGTCAGTCGAAGAGATCGCGTTTGCGGAGCGCCGCCAGCATGAAGCGGGCGAAGGCCTTGCGGCGGGTGAGCCAGGCGATGTGGCTGCCGGGCTTGTCGGCGGCGAGGACGTGCTCGGCCAGCCAGGGCGTGACCGTCTCGACCCTGTCGCCGAGGATGTTGAAGATCCGCCTGGCTCTCGCCCACTCCTCCGACGCCAGGTCGTAGTCACCGGTCAGCAGGTCGGTCACGACGATGCCCGGCGACAGCGTGCCGACCTGCACCGGCGTGGCGGCCAGGTCCGCCCCCAGGGCCTTGCGAAGGTAGCGCACCGCCCGCTTGGTGGCTCCGTAGGCGGCCATGCCCGGCTGGGTGGCGCCGTCGCTGCCGAAGCCCTCGGTCAGCCACACCTGGCCGTGACCCTGCGCGAGCATCGCCGCGATCGGGACCTTCAGCCCGAACAGCGTGCCCGTGAGATTGGCTTCCACCACCCCCCGGAGATCCTCGTCGGACTGCTCCCAGAGCGGCTTGCGCCCGCTGCTCACGCCGGCGTTGTTGATCCAGATGTCGACGCTGCCGAAGGCGCCGGCGGCGACGTCCCACAGTGCCCTCACCTGTTCGGGCTCGGTCACATCGCAGGCGGCGCCGGTGACCCGGTCGGGATCGTGGGCCGCGCCGAGTTCGGCGACGGCTTCGGCGACGGTCGCAGCGGAGCGGCCGCTGACGGCCACCCGGCAATCGCGCGCCAGGAACTCCTCGGCGAGCCCGCGGCCGATGCCGCGCGTGCTCCCGGTGATCACGATGCGCTTGGGCATGATCCTCCTTCTTCTCAGCCACCCGGCGCCCCGACCGTGTAGTCGATCGTCATGGCGTCGGACATGAGAGCCAGCACCACTGCCCGGACCTCGAGGTGCAGGGGGTGCTGCTCGTAGGCGCGATAGGCGGCGGTGTCCACCCAGCGTGTGCGGAGGGCGATGTCGGCCGCGTAGTCGCCGTGGCATTCGTTCGTCAGGACGGCCAGATCGATCATCCCGTCGATGGCGCCGTCCATGCGCAGCATCTCGGACCGGCAGAGCTCCCGGTCGGCGGGATCGGCCAGCTTGACGAGGACCGTGTGGACGTGCAAGTCGGATCCTCCCTTGTTCCGCAATGAGGAACGCTGTTTCCCGATAACGCTAGGATCGTGCCATGAGCACCGTCAACCGCGACGACGGCCCCCCGACCGAGCGTCCCTACCAGTGCTTCATGGGCCGCTGGGAAGGATTGTGCAAGAGCTTCAGTCCGACCGGGGAGTTCCTCGAGGCGAGCGCGGTGCACATGGACGTGTACTGGCTGGACCGGAGCACGTGGCACCTGCACGAGCACTTCGAGAACCTCTACGGGGTGGGCGAGACCATCTACGACACGCCGATCACCACCGACGGCAAGCGCTGCTTCGCCCGCAGCGAGATGATCGATCTCGAGGGGACCGAACTCACGCCGTTCAACTACGTGTTCACCATCCACAGCCGGGTCTCGCAGAGCACCGTCTACAACAACCACTACTTCCTGGACCGCGACACCCGCAGGATCATCACCCACAAGGTGCGCGACGGTGAGACCATTCTCTTCCAGATTCAGGACTTCGCCCGGGTGGAGCGGCCATGACCTTCCGGAACGCCCCCGTGGGCCGGCGACATCGATGCCGGCATCGACGACGAGGAGCACGAGCGCGGCCATGATCGTCCAGAACGCCCCCGAGGGGCAGCCCCGCTTCGTCATCACCATGCTGCAGCACACCACGTTCGCCGGCGATCTGGCCCGGCACTTCGGCAACGAGGAGTTCGTCCCGCTGGATCCCCGCGAGCCGCTGGAGTTCGTCGTCGCCAACCACGACCGGGGCTGGGACGACCTGGACGGCCGCGCCCCGCAGGACCCCGCCACCGGCCTTCCCTACAACCTCATCACGACACCGATCACCGAGATCGTCGCCACCAGCGCCGGCTCCCCCGACTACAACGAGCGCCACCACCCGCTGAGCGGTCTCATCTCCTCGATGCACAGCTACGGGCTCTACCACGGCCGCTACGGGCTGGCCCCCGACAAGCTGTTCATCGACCGGGTGCCCGACGGGATGCGCCCGGAGGTCGACGCCATGCTGGACGGCGAACTGGCCCGCCAGGAGCGGCTGCGGGCCGAACTCGAGGCCGATCCCGCCACTGCGGCCTGGGCCGGCGGCGACGCAGTCTTCCGTGCCTACAAGCAGTTGCAGTTCTTCGACACCTTCTCGCTGTACTTCCACATGCAACCCCCCGGCGCCCGCGGTGACGCCACCTTCGACCACGTCCCCGCCGGCACGACCGCAGATGTCAGCATCTCCGTGCAGGAGCGCCCCGGTGCGGTCTACCGGCTGGACCCGTACCCGTTCGAGTGCGACGGCCTGGAACTGTTCACCGAGGGGCGCTATCTCCTGCCTGCGGGGCCCGGCGCCGATCTGGCCGCCGTCATGGCGTCGACCCCGGTCGACAGACAGGGCGTCACCCTCGTCGCGGCGTGAATCACCCCCGGACGCCGGCTTCCGCCCCGGCGGCCGGCCCGTGACCGGCGGCGTCGTAGGCGGCGACGGGGCCGTGGCTCGCGAGGCGGCGTGAGCGGTCCGTCCTTCGAGCAGGGCGAAGGCCGCTGGCTGGGCGCCGCCGAGGTGTACGACGCCGGGGGGCGCTACGCGGGGCCGGGCCACGACGCCCGTGCCGTCCGGCGTGACCTCGACGACGGGACCGTGGAGGTCACCGTCAGCTTCGACGGGCCGTTCCGGCTGTCGGGCTCCTACGTCATCGCCGATCACGGTGACCACCGTCTCTACCTCGGCCCGCTGAACCACGGGTACGCGGAGGTACTCGGCGACCGGCTCATCGACACCAACAACTACTGGCCCGACATCGGGCTGTCGCAGCGCCTGTGCCTGATGGTGCTGCCCGGTGGTCGGGCGCAACTGTCGCTGGCGCTGCTGAGCCGGGGCGAGCAGGCCGTGTACACCGTCGTCGGCGAGTACGAGCGAGGTCCGCCCAGCGGTCCTGCAGGTGTCACGGCGGCGCCGGCCGCTCCGCCGGGTGTCACTGGGTCCCCGACGATCCCACCGGCCGCGGCGCCCGGGGCGTCGTCGGTGCCCGATGAGCTGGGTGAGGGCGGGGAGGGTGGGGCGGAGCTGTCCGGCGCACTCCTCGAGCGCACCGGCACCTGGTCGGGAACACTCGAGTTGATCGACGCCGGCGGGGATGTCCGGGGAACCGCGGACTACACCGAGCGGGTCGAGGTGGCCGGTGACGCCGGGGCGACCGGCGACGGGGGACGACTCGCCGTCGCGCTGGCGGGCACAGGCTTCGCCGGCGACTCGACGATCTCCCTCTGCAGCGACGGCCGGCAGCACTGGACCGGCGGCGGGAGCGTCGTCGGGAGCCAGAGCCTCTGGGGCGGCCGGGCGCTGGCGGGCACCCTGCTCTTCGTCGGCGATCGCCTGCGCCTGTGGCGCCGAGAGGTGGCCCGGCGCGACGGGAGCTGCAAGGGGGTCCTGCACATGTGGTACCGGGGCGGGACCCGTGTCGGCGTGGCGCACGGCGTGCTGGAGTTCGCGCCGGCGGAGCGATGAGTCCGGCGCGACGGGAGCTGCAAGGGGATCCTGCACATGTGCGGCGTGCGGGAGTTCGCGCCGGCGGGGCGATGAGCCGGCGGCTGACCGGGGCGCCCGCCCCGGTCACGAGCCCGGAGCCCCGGTCACGGTGCCGGCCATGAGCGACCCGTTCGCCGGGGACTGGCTGGTCACCGAGTACGTCCACGACTCCGACGGGCGCCTCGCCGGGATCGTCCACCAGCGGCGCACCCTGGAGGCCGCCGGTCCGGACGTGATCCGCGTCACCCAAGTCTGCGAGCCCGAGGGCCTCGACGGGCACCCGATGCAGGCTTTCGCCGGCACCTGGGTCTTCGATCTGCGGATCGACGGTGCGCTGCGCATCTACGAGGGACCCGACGTCGTGGGCCACGGCAACGAGTGGTCTCCCGGAGCGATGACCGGCCAGGGCGTCTGGCCCCGCTTCGGGTACACGTTCGAGTCGTTCGCCTTCCTCGTGACGCCCGACCGTCAGCTCACGGGTGGCTTCTTCGGCCTGGCCGGGCGTTCGGTGGCCGACATCGTGGGCGTGGCCGAACCCGACCGGGGGCGGTGGCCCGCGCTGGATGTCACCGCCGCCGCGCCCGAGCCGCTCTCGCCGGGGCCGGGTGTCCGGCGCAGGGTGGGGCCGCTGGCCGTCGCCGAGAGCTGGCCCTCGCCCACCGAGCGGGTGCGGACGCTGGCCATGGCCGATCCGGCCACGGGCACGTCGCTCACGATCGTGGACCGCCGGGGGCCGGGGACGCTCCGGGTGGACGTGTCGGTGGATCGCTGAGGAGCGCGGGCAGGGATTCCCCCTCCGCCGGAGCGATGCCCGAGGGTTGTCCGGCGAGCCGGGGTGGGCCGGCCAGGGCCCAGATCAGGGCTCAGATCCAGGGCCCAGATCAGGAGAATCCAGGCCGGCGAGGGGGGACTCCGCCACGAACGGCGGAGCGGCGGGCCGGGGCTCAGATGTCCGGGCTCCAGGCGAGCGGACCGAAGACGACGTGGGTCATCATGTCGCCGTCGTAGAGCTTCCACGCCACCGCCAGCGTGTGGTCGTCGTCGATGATGAACTCGCGGCCGCGGATCTTGAATGCCTCGGTGCTGTGGTGCTGCGTGGTGTACAGGGCGCGGCCGTAGCCGATGGCGTTGCCGTGCAGGTCGGGGCCGTCGTAGGTGTGACGGTTGCCGATGCGGGTGCGGGTGTAGCTGAACGACCGGTCGAGCACCCCGTGCAGCGCCCATGTCTGGGAGGCCCGCACGAGGTCGATGGGGGAGTGGCTGATCTCCACCTCGACGGTCCCCTGCTTCTCCTGGTCGGCCCCGAAGACCTCGCAGCTGCCCGACCAGGTGCCGCCGGTACGGTCGGGCAGGACGTGCGGGCGGGGAGCCGCCTCCCGCTCCCGCCGCAGGAACGCGTCGATCTCCGCCTTCGTGTCGGCGTTCGCGTCGTAGTCGTGCGCGTTGCGGTAGACGCCGTTGAAGACGGCGAAGATGGTGGGCCCCTCGTAGAGCAGCGAGGAGTACACCTGCGTGTCGCCGTCGGGAAGGATCTGGTTGACGGTGTTGAGGTCGGCGCGCCAGCCGGGGGAGTAGTAGTGCGCGTCCACGAGTGCGCCGTAGGGGTGGCCGGCGCCGTAGAAGTCGGGGCCGAGGTAGATGCGGTTGCGGCCCGTGTCGTCGACGCCGAAGGCGAAGTCGCGGATCTCGAAGCGGTTCCGCAGGGGCCCTGTGTTGCCGAAGTTGCAGTGCATGAAGTACGTGGTGACGCCGTCGGCGAAGACGCTGGAGCGGTTCACCTCGTTGAAGCCCGTGTGGCCTCCGTCGGCGTCGAAGATGGCGGGCAGGCCGTACCAGGTGCCGGCTATGCGCGCCTGCCACTCGCTGGGCTGGTCCGGTCGGGCCGCGTCGTTCATGGGATCTCCCCGCTTCCGGGTTCGGAGGCGGGGCCGCGCCCGGCCGCCCGCAGGCTCCGACGGATCGAGTTGCTCACCTCGGCGCCCAGCAGCCGGTCGACGTTCGCCCAGACGGGATCCACGTCGGGGTTGAAGACGGCGGCACGCTGCCGTTCGTCGCGCTCGACCAGTTGGGCCGGTGCGACGCCGTCCAGCACTTCCGGCGGCACTCCCTCGCGAACCAGCCCGAGCCAGTGGTCCCGGTAGGCCGCCACGGTCGGGCCGATCGCGGCGAATCCCGCCTCGTCGGCCCGGTGGGCCAGCATCCACGAAGACATCAGTTGCCACTGCAGGGGGCTGAGGTGCGCCGGCGACAGCCCCTCTATACGTCCGGCGGCGGCGTGCGCCCCGGTGAGCGGCACGAAGCAGTGGTCGAGATAGGCGAGGTGGGCGCCCGGATCCACCCGGGGGATGAGATCCAGGTGGAAGGCGTAGTGCGGTCCGGCCAGCACCGAGTCCACCGTGAAATGCGGGACCGCGCTCTGCGGCGGCGTGAAGGCGAAGACCATGTGGCTGTCCAGCCCGAACGCCTCGGCGGTCATGCCCACGTAGACGAGGCTTGCCCGGTCACCGGCGAGGACGCGGTGGCTCCCGACCCGGCTCCCGTCGATGGCGCTGGTCAACTCGACGTCGTGCACCTCGGCGAGGTCGAGCCCGTCGGTGATCGTCCGGACGGTCCGGCTCGCCAGGTCGGCGGGGAGGCTCACGTCGTCTCCCCGGTCGAGGTCCCCTCGCCGCCGGCGGGTACCGCACCGAAGACCCAGGCCCCGGCCATCTCGGCATCCGCGGCGCGCGCGGGGGACGGGATCACCGCCACCCGGCGGGCGGTCTCGGCATCGCTGGGTGTCGCCAGGCCGAGACCCCGGTCCAGGCAGTCCTGACGCCACCTGCGGTAGGCCAGCTGGATCGAGTCGGACTTGACGTGGAGTTCGGCGGCCAGATCGAAGGGCAGCAGTTCCGGGCGCTGGCGCTCGACGGTGATCTGGTCCTGGAGGAAGATCTTCAGAGTTCGGGCTATGGAGTCGCGGTCGGCCCAGCGCCCCGTGAAGAAGTCGCGGAACATGTAGAACTTGGAGATCGTTCTGTGCTCGTCGATGGGGACGGCGGCCGTGTAGATCCGGATCTCGCCGAGGGGCGGGCGGACGATGAGCAGCGACACGTTCGGCGGGTAGAAGCCGGTGGTGGTGCGCACCGGGGGCCGATCCCCCTCGGTCCGGTAGACCTTCGCCCACCGGCCCCGCGGCGGGGGCGGGTCCAGATCCACGGTGGCCGTCACCGAGGTGAGGTGACCGTTCTCGACGTTCTGCTCCACCTCGTAGTCCTGGATCTCGGGCTTGTCGGGGTTCCCGAACGATCCGGCGTGCACGAACGGGGTGTGGGCGATGTCGAAGGCGTTCTCCAGCACGCGGTCGTAGTTGGCCTGCCACTCGAACGTGCCCCGCACCGCTCGGCTGCCGTCCCGCCACGCCTCCGTGCGGGCATCGAGGCCCTCGAGTACGGGCAGCGGTGGCCGTTCCGGCTCGGGGGCGTCACCGAGGAACACCCACACGAAGCCGTGGCGCTCGACGCACGGATAGGTGTCGATGCGGGCCTTGCGAGGGATCGGCACCTCCGGGCGGTTGGCCGGGATCCTGATGCAGCGGCCGTCGGTGTCGTACCGCCAGCCGTGGTAGGGGCACTGCAGGCAGTCATCCACAACCCGCCCGCCGGACAGCGCGCCACCGCGGTGCACGCACAGGTCGGCCTGCGCGTGCACGGTCCCGTCGCTGGTGCGGTACAGCACGAGATCGTGGCCGTGGACCGGCACCGCCACGGGCCGATCGGCCACGACGGGGCCGAACTCGATGGCGTACCACTGGTTCTTGATGAGCACGTCACTCCGCCTTCGTCGTGTCCGCGCCGGGGCTTCCCAGGAGGCGGTCGCCTCCCCAGAGCGCCCGGACGAGCCGGTCGGTCATCTCCTCGCCGAAGAACCGTACGCCCATGACGTTCGCGGGATCGCGTTCGGCGATGTTGCGGCGCCGGGTGAGGTCGTGCGCCGCCAGCAGGGCGCGGCGGTCCGGTCGGGTCGGCTCCGCCTCGTCCACATGGCCGAGCCACCGGTCCAGGCGGTCGTGGGCCAGTTCGCGGATCTGTGCCAGCCGCTCCGGTGTGGCATCGGTGGTGAAGCAGAGCGCCACATGAGACAGCGCCTGGCGGACGTAGAGGGCCTTGGAGGTGAAGGGCACGAGGCCGGGGTCGGCTCTGAGGGCCAGGAACTGCTCGTTGAGCGGCTGGTAGTAACGCTCGAGGGCCTCGGTGTCGAGCATGAGGTCCGAGCGGGAGTTGTAGTCGACGTAGAACCACACGTCGGGCAGGGTCCCGCAGGCGAACCCGAAGTGGGGCACCTCGATGTGGGGGCCCAACCAGACCGTGACGTGCATGTTGGTGAACCCCAGAGGTGGGTTCCCCATCCAGCTGTGCACGAGCCAGTCGATCTCCGGGCCGGCGTAGGCGGCGAGGCGCCCCGCGGGGTATTCGGCCGCGCCGCGGTAGGACTCCAGATCGGTGGTGCTCGGGTCGCGGGCGAGTTCGAAGCGATCTCGGAGCTTGGACATCAACTCCTCGGTCGTGGCCCACAGGTGCTCGACGACGGCGGTCGTGTCACGTTTCGCCCGGCGGTCGAAGATCTCTTCGACGCCCTCGAGTGTCTCCCGCATGCACACTTCCCGTGGTCGTCCCGGCCGCGGCTCTGGTTCCGCTCAGCGGAACGATGTTTCACTGAACGCTAGAATGCACGCCGCAGAGTGTCAACGCTACGGCACGTGCAACCGTCGCCTCCGGGAGTACCTGTGAACCGAAGTTACCTGTACGTTCCCGGCCACCGGCCCGACCGGTTCGCCAAGGCCGCCGCCAGCGGGGCCGATGCCGTGATCGTCGACCTCGAGGACGCCGTCGGGGCCGATGTCAAGCGGGAGGCCCGCGCCGCCGTTGCGGCGTGGCTCCACGAGCCGCCACCGTTGGCGGTCTGGATCAGGGTCAACAACCACGCGGAACTGCTGGCCGAGGACCTGGCGATGGTCGCGCGGTCACGGGCGGCCGGTGCTGTGGTGCCGAAGGCCACCGAGGAGGCCTGCGCCGCCGCCGCCGTTCCGGTGCAGGCCCTGATCGAGACGGCCGCGGGCGTTCGGTCTCTCGACCGGATCGCCGCCCACCCGCAGGTCGTGCGCCTCGCCCTCGGTGAGGCGGACCTCTGCGCCGAGTTGGGCGTGGTCACGTCGGCCGACGGGCGCGAGCTGTGGGCGATCCGCAGCGACGTGGTGGTGGCGTCGGCCGCGGCGGGACTGGAGCCCCCCGTCGGCCCGGCCCCCACCGATCTGGGCGACGACGAGGCGCTGGAGCACACGAGCCGGCAGTTGTACCGGCAGGGCTTCGGCGGTCGCAGCGTCCTTCATCCCCACCAAGTGGCGACTGTCAACAGGGTGTTCACCCCCGGCGAGGAGGAAATCCGCCGGGCGCGGCGCCTCGTGGCCGCCCACGCCGCCGCTGACGGGGAGCCGGCGGTCGTCGACGGAGCGTTCGTCGACAACGCCACCGTTCGTCTGGCGCGGCGGATCCTGGAACGGGCCCGGGTGGGTCTGCCCGAAGCGCCGCGCTGACCGCCGCATGCCGCGCTGCCGCAGGGTCGCGGTCAGCGCGTGACGGAGTGCCCCGCGTTCAGCCCGACCCCACCAGCCGGACGGCAGCCGCGCGAGCGCGACCGGCAACGAGATCGGTCTGCAGCGACACCTCCCGCTGGGCGGCCCGGCGAGGGTGGATCGTGCCGAGGAGGTGATCCTGCCCGGATCCGATGCGCCGGAGGTCCGGCATGTTGATCGTGCCGTCGAAGGGATGCGTGCGATCCGTCGCGAACAGCGAGTAGGCCGGCGGGCTGATCAGCGCGCAGCCGGAGGTGGGGCCGACCGGGGACGCCGCCACGATGCAGAGACGGTTCTCGGCCGCCCGCTCCAGGAGCAGGAGGTCCACGTCGGTGGGTCGCTCAGGCCGGTGGCACACCGCCAGCACGTTCACTCCCGCCAGCGCGGCCAGGCGGGCCACCTCCGGGAGCGCGATGTCGTCGCCGATCGCCACGGCGAGGCGTCCCCAGGGAAGGTCCACCGTTGCCAGCCCGTCGCCGTCGCCCGCGGCCCAGGGCAATCTGGCCGTGTGATGGAGCTGCGGCTGCTCGAGCAGGACGCCGGAGGCGTTGGTCGCCACGCCGAGGTGCCGGCTGCCGTCCCGCCGGGTACCGACGACCGTCACCCCGTGCGGGATCGGCGCGGGCGGCTCGCAGAGTTCGGGCAGGACCAGCAGTCTCGCCCCGGCCTCCAGCAACTCGGCCACCCCGCTCGGCGCCGCCGCGGCGCCGGCGAGCAGGGTCTCGGCGCTGTTCGAAGGGGGGGTCAGGGTTTGCGATCCGGCGAGGGCCGCGTAGAGCTGCGGGCGCCGTGCCGGCAGCGGGTCGGCGGCTCGGGCGCGGTCCACCTCTGTGAGATCCACGGTGGCGCTCACCACGTGCTCACCGAGCCGGGGCGCCTTCGCCAGCACGGAGCCGTCCGGCGCGATGATCTGGCTCTCCCCGGCCCCGTCGAGCGCGGCCGCCGGGATGTCGAGGGCGGCGACGAAGGCCTCCAGGCGGTGGGCGGGCACGAGCGGTCCCACCTTGTTGGCGGACACGACGAATACCTGGTTCTCCACGGCCCTCACCGGGACGTGGAGCGCGGCCTCGTCGAGGGCGAAGGAGTTGAGGCTGTTGGTCAGCAGGCGCGCGCCCCCCACGGCGAGCGCCCGCGGCACCTCGCAGGTCACGCCGTCCATGCAGGAGTACATGCCGACCGGGCCGAACGTGGTCTCGATGACGGGCGCCACCCGCGACCCCGGTCGCAGGTAGTCCCGCTCGTTGCCCATCAGCGTCTGCTTGTCGGCCTGGGCGGCGAGCCGCCCGCGGGGATCGAGCAGCAGGTTGGTGATCGTCACACCGTCCGGACGCCTCACGGTCACGGTGAGGACGACGTGTGCCTCATGGCGGCGAGCGCGCCGGGCGCAGGAATCCACGAAGTGCCCGTCGAGGTCCAGGGCCACGCGATGGCAGTGCTCGGCACTGTCATACACGGAGGGATGGTTGGAGAACTCCGGGAGGACGATGAGTTGCGCGCCCGTCGCCGCGGCGGAATCGATCATCCGCAGGCAGGTGGCCAGGTTCTCTTCGACGTCGGTGGACGTCGCGAACTGGACTGCGGCGACGGTGACTCCCGGCACGCTCACTCCAGGGGGGCGCCGAGCTTGCGGGACAAGGCCCTGGTCGCCCGCACCAACTCGGCCGCTGCGCCGGCGATCTCCGCGGTGAACCGCTGGAGCGGTCCGCAAACGCTGAGGACTGCCACCGGCGAGAGTTGCTCGTCCAGCAGCGGCGCGGCCACCGAGCCCGCCCCCGCTTGGCGCTCCCCGAGCGACACGGCGAAACCCTGCTGGCGGATGCGCGAGAGTTCCCGGCGCAACTCGGTGGCATCGGTGATCGTGGACTCGGTCAGAGGCTCCAGCGGTGAGGCCAGGTAGGCGCGCTGCTTCTCCTCGGGGAACCAGGCCAGGAAGGCCTTCGAGGAGGCGCCCGCGTGGAGCGGGAAGGAGGCGCCCACCTCGACGGTCATCCTGACCTCTCGGTTGGGAGTGACCTGGTCCACGTAGACGCGGCGGTCGTTGTGAAGGATCGAGAGGGTGGACGTCTCTCCGGTCGCCGCCACCAGATCCCGCATCGTCTCGAGCGCCAGCACTCTGATGTCGAGTTGGGAGCGGTAGGCGGCCGCCAGTTCCAACACGGCGGGACCGAGGGCGTACCGGCGCGTGTTGGCGTCCATCGTCACGAGGTCGCGCTGCAGCAGCGACGTGAGGATGCGGTGGACGACGGCCTTGGAGATGCCCAGTTCGGAGGCGATCCCGGTCACCCCCCGGGGCGCGCCGGCCCGTGCGAGACAGAACAGCACGTTGCCGGCACGTTCGACCGAGGCGACACCGCGCCCCGAGGAGGTCTCCGCCCCGGCGCCCTCGCCGTCCGCGCGATCGCTTGCCGGTGCCCCCGGGTGCCCCGACGGTGTGTCCACCTCCGCGCCTCCCATTCGTTCGTCCACATGTCGCTGTTCCGCTCAGGGGAACACTAGGCCAATCATGGCTCACCTCGGCACCGAAACCGCGGCAGAAGCAAGCTGATGGTCCTATCTGTTCCGCTGAACGAAACAGCGTTTACAATCGGGCCGTGGATTCGAGCCACGCCGCGGAGGGACCACGGTCCGGCCCGCTCGCCGATCTACGCGTCCTGGACTGCTCCACGATGCTCGCCGGCCCGCTCGCCTGCCAGTTGCTGGGCGACTACGGAGCCGAGGTGATCAAGATCGAGCATCCTGTCAGGGGAGACAGCCTGCGGGGTCACGGTCGTCAGCGGGACGGGCAGGGACTGTGGTGGAAGATGGTCAGCCGGAACAAGCGCTGCATCGGCCTCTACCTCGGCGATCCCGATGCAGCGGCCCTCTTCGAGAGGCTCGTCGCGACCGCGGACGCGGTGGTCGAGAACTTCCGGCCCGGCACGCTGGAACGCTGGGGACTCGGCCGGGATCGGCTGGCCGAGATCAACCCGCGGCTCGTGCTCTGCCGGGTGACCGGCTTCGGTCAGGACGGCCCCTACGCCTCGCGCCCCGCCTTCGGCACGCTCATCGAGGCCATGAGCGGGTTCGCGCACATGACGGGCGAGCCGGAAGGCCCCCCCACGCTCCCGCCGTTCGGGCTGGCTGACAGCATCGCCGGCCTCGCCGCCGCGGCCGCGGTGCTGATGGCCCTGCGGCACCGGGACGCGACCGGCGCGGGCCAGGTCATCGATCTCAGCATCCTCGAGCCCATGGTGGCCGCACTCGGCCCGCACATCCTGAGCTACGACCAGTTCGGTGAGGAAACGACCCGGCAGGGGAACCGCTCGCTCAACAACTCCCCCCGCAACACCTACCTCACGGCCGACGGCTCCTGGGTGGCGGTGTCGACCAGCGCCGACCCGGTGGCGGCGCGGGCGCTCGCGCTGGTCGGCCGCCCGGAAATCGCCGAAGAGCCGTGGTTCGCCACCGGCGCCGGCCGGGCCGCCCATGCCGAGGAGATCGACTCCCTGATGGCCGCCTGGATCGGTGAGCGCACCCTTGATGAGGTCATCGCCGCCTTCGAGACGGCCGACGTGGCGATCGCCCCGGTCTACGGCGTGGCCGACTACGTCGTCGATCCGCAGGTCGTCCACCGGGGAGCGCTGGCCACCGTGGCGGATGAGGAACTTGGGCCGCTGCGCATGCAGAACGTGCCCTTCCGGCTCTCGGCGACGCCCGGGGACATCCGCCACACCGGCCGGCCGCTCGGCGCGGACACCGACGCGATCCTCAGCGGTGAGTTGGACATCGCTCCCGACCTCATCGCCGCGCTGCGGGAACGTCAGGTTCTGGCGTGACCGCCGCGGCTGCGCAGAGGCGCCTGCTGGAACTCATCGGCGGCGCACGGGTGTTCGATTTGGGGCGACCGCTGCGCAATGGCATGGCGCAGTCGCCCAACCATCCGGCGTTCCGCCACTGCCTCGACCGTCGCCACGGCGACATGGTGCGCGCCGACGGCGGTTCGGCAGCCTCCGATCTGATCACGATGGGATGCCACGTCGGCACGCACGTGGACGCATTGGCCCACGTCAGCCAGGACGGCCGGCTCCACGGAGGCGTCGACGCACGGGTGGCTCAGTCCGGAGGGCGCTTCGAGTCGCTGGGAATCCACGAGCTGCCGCCCTTCGTGGGGCGCGGTGTGCTTATGGACGTGCCTGCGCAACTCGGCGTGGATTGCTGCGCGCCCGGCTACGAGATCACCGTCGAGGACCTCGAGGCCACCGCTGTCGCCCAAGCCACGCCCGTCGGGGCGAACGACGCCGTCCTCGTCCGTACCGGGTGGGGGTGCCACATCGATGATCCCGAGCGCTTCCGCGGCGCCCGCAGCGGTGTCCCCGGCGTCGGGACCGCCGGGGCCCGGTGGCTGGCGGAGCGGGGTGTGTCCCTGGTCGGCGCCGACACGCTCGCCTTCGAAGTGCTCGCGCCGGGTGCCGGTCACGCCCTGCTGCCCGTTCACCGGATCCTGCTCACCGAAGCCGGCATCAACATCGTCGAGGTGCTGGACCTTGAGGAACTGAGTGCGGCGGGGTCCGGTGAGTTCCTGTTCGTGCTGGGGCATCTCAACGTCTTCGGGGCCACCGGCGCACCGGCGCGCCCGCTTGCCGTCACCGTCGAGGACGACGCGCCCGGACCGTGACGATCCCTTCGAGCCGGTGACGATCCTGCGCTCGCTCGGCGCCATGGCCGTCGGCCCGGTGCCCGGGTCGCTGCTGGCGGAGATGCCGAGCCGCGTCCTCGACGTGCTCGGCATCGCCATCCGTGCAACCGAACTCGACACGAGCCGGGCCGTGGCCGCGTTCTCCGAGTCCCAGGGGGGATCACCGCAGGCCAGTGCCATCGGTGTGGAGCGACGCCTGCCCGCCGCCGAGGCGGCCTTCGTGAACGGCGTGCTGGCCCACTCCCTCGACTACGACGACACGCACCTGCCCTCGATCCTGCACCCCAGTGCCTCCATCGTGCCGGCGGTTCTCGCCACCGCGGAGGGCGCCGGCGATCCCGACGCCGACGTGCTGTCGGCCATCGCCGTGGGCATCGAGGTGTGCGTCCGTCTCGGCATGGGGGGCTTCGATCCGGAGGGCCGCCGGTCGGTGTTCTTCGAGCGGGGCCAGCACGCCACGTCCGTCTGCGGGGCGGTGGGCTCTGCGGCCGCCTCGGCGCGGATCCGCGGGGCCGAGGTCGCCACGGTGACCCACGCCATGGCCATTGCCTGCTCCCTCGCCAGCGGGATCCTGGAATCCAACCGGACCGGCGGCACCGTCAAGCGCCTGCACTGCGGGTGGGCGGCCCGGGCCGGGGTCACCGCCGCCGAACTGGCGTGCCGCGGCATCACCGGCGCGCCGACGGCGGTCGAGGGCCGGTTCGGGCTGTTCGCGGCGCTCCTGGGTGACGCCGCCCGGCCCGAGGCGGTCATCGACGACGTCGGCGACCGCTGGCACGCCGCCGACGTCGCTTACAAGCCGTATCCCGCCAACCATTTCACGCACGCCGGGATCGATGCGGCTCTGGCGCTGCGCGAGCGCGGGCTCCGGCCCGGCGACGTGGCGGCCGTCTCCCTCGCCGTCGCCCCGCCGACCGTGCGCACCATCGGCGAGCCGATCGAGGTCAAGCGCGCCCCCGAGACGGGCTACGCGGCCCAGTTCAGCGGCCCGTACGCGGTGGCCGCGGCGCTCTGCGGGGGAGGGGGACTGGGCGTGGGCCTGGAGGACTTCAGCGACGCGCTGGCCCGGGACCCGCGGCGGCGGGAGCTGATGCGCCGCATCGACGTCGTAGGCGACCCGGATCTGCTCGAGATCTATCCCTACCAGTTGCCGGCGGTCCTGACGGTGGAGACACGGGACGGTTCGCAGCTGGTCTCCGAACGCCGGGCCAACCGGGGCGGACCGGAACTGCCACTGAGTTCGGCCGAGCTGGCCGCCAAGTTCGCCGACAACGCCGACGGTCTGCTGGAGCCGGCTCGGCGGGACGAACTGGTCGAGCGCACGGGCGCCCTGGCGACGGCGGGCGACGCGACGGGCCTGCTGGCGCCGCTACGGGAACTGCGCGCATGAGGGTCGTGGGGGATCCGGTGGCGCAGCCGGTCACGCAGGTCGGCGGTGGCGGTGCAGCGGTCGGGAGGATCGGAAGGACGGTGTCGCGCCCGTGAGCGTCGCACTGGATCCGGTGACGCTGGCCGTTCTCCAGGGGCGGTTCGAGCAACTCGTGGACGAGATGGACGCCACCCTGTTCCGCTCGGCCTTCAACCCCATCATCGCCGAGGCTCACGACGCCTCCCACGGCATCTACCACGCCACCACCGGGGCGACGCTGGTCCAGGGCGCCTCCGGGCTGCCGATCTTCGCCGGCACCATGGCGGGCGCCGTCGAACTCGCCATCGAGGCGGCCACCGCCGGCGGCGGGCCGGCCGACGGCGATATCTGGATCTTCAACGATCCCTACCGGGGCGGCACGCACCTCAACGACATGAAGCTCGTGCGCCCCTACTTCTGTGACGGCGGCCTGTTCTGCTGGTTGGCCTCGGTGGGGCACTACACCGACGTGGGGGGCGCCGTCCCCGGCAACTACAACCCCTCGGCGACCGAGAGCGCCCAGGAGGGCGTGCTCGTCCCGCCGATGAAGCTGTGCGACGGCGGCGAGCTGCGCGGCGACGTGGTGGCCCTCATCCGCAGCATCGGCCGGGTGCCCGGCCACGCCTACGGCGATCTCCACGCCCAGCTCAACGCCCTGGACCTCGGGGTGCGCCGGCTGGGCGAGGTGATCGACGAGTTCGGCGCCGAGGTCATCGCCGCGGCCTTCGGCGAGCTCACCGCCCGCGCCGCCCGGCTCATGCGGGCCAACATCGCCTCCCTGCCCGACGGGACCTACGCCGCCGAGGACTTCCTGGACAACGACGGCAGGGTGGACGCCCCCATCCCCGTGGCGCTGGACCTCACGATCAGCGGCGACCGCATGGTCCTGGACTTCTCCCGCACCGGGGCGGCGGTCGCCGGACCGGTCAACATCTCCGCGGCCACCGCCCGGGCCGCCTGCTACGTCGCGCTGAAGCACATCTTCGGCGACGTGCCCGCCAACGCCGGGTGCCTCGAACCGACCGAGACGATCATCCCCGCCGGTTCTCTGCTGGATGCCACCTGGCCCCGCCCCGTCGGCGGCTACACCGAGACCATCCTGCGGATGATGGACGTGATCTTCGGTGCCGTCGCCCTCGCCGCCCCCGAGCGGTCCAACGGCTGCTCCTACGGCACGATCAACGCGCTGTCGATCGCCGGGCACCGCCCCGACGGCGAGCGCTGGGTGATGTTCACCTTCTACGGGGGCGGGCTGGGCGGCAGCCCGGTGAGCGACGGGCTCAACCACGGGAACGCGCCGCTCTCGACGGCCACGATCCCCCCGGTCGAGATCCTCGAGGCCGCCTATCCGGTCCGCTACACGCGCTGGGCGCTGCGCCCCGACTCGGGCGGGCCGGGGCGGAACCGCGGCGGGCTCGGCGCCACCTACGAGATCGAACTCCTCGATGAGCGTGCCGAGGCCTTCGCCTTCGCCGACCGTGGCCGCTTCGCACCGCCCGGCGTGGCCGGCGGCGGCCCGGCGGCACGCAACGAGGTGACGTTCGAGACCGCTCGGGGTGCCATCACACCGCCGCTGGCCTCGAAGATCACCGGTGTGGAGCTCCGCAGGGGCGACCGGGTCCGCATCGCCAGTCCCGGCGGTGGCGGCTACGGAGACCCGGCGGAGCGGCCCGCCGCGGCCCTCGCCCGGGACCTCCGGCTCGGCTACGTGACCGCTGCCCACGCGCGGGAGTCCTATGACGCCGACCGCGGGACGTCGTTGCCGACCGCCGGTCCTGCTGCGACGGCCGGAGGACCGGTCGTAGACGACGGGAAGAGCGCCGAGTAGTGCGGCGGGCAGTCCAACCCGTCGTCCCGGCGGGGAGCCTGCGCCGGACTCGATCCGGAACCGGAATCCGGGGCGCGTCGCCGCGGGCCGCGGGGGACGTGCCGTGAGCGCCCCGCCACGCCCGGATGACAGCGCCGCCGCCGGGGGCATCGTCGTGGGCATCGACGTGGGCGGCACCTTCACCGACGTCTGCGCCCTGGACGAACGCACCGGGGAGTTGCGCGTCGCCAAGGTTCCCTCGACGCGGGGTCGGGAGGCCGGCGGCTTCCTGGCCGGCCTCGCCGAGGTCGCGCCGCACCTCGGCGACGTGTCGACCATCGTGCACGGCACCACCGTGGGCACGAACGCCCTGCTCGAACGCAGGACGGCCCCCGCCGGTCTGATCACCACCGCGGGCTTCGGTGACGTTCTGGAGATGCGCCGGCGCGACCGGCCCCGCACCTGGGGGCTGTGGGGGGACTTCGAGCCCGTCATCCCGCGGGATCGGCGCCTCGAGGTGGCCGAGCGGGTGCTGGCCGACGGCAGCGTGCTGATCGAGGTCGACCCCGGCGAGGTGGCGGCGCGGGCACGCGCCCTGCTCGCCGCCGGGGCCGAGACCTGCTGCATCGCCTTCCTGAACGCCTACGCCAACCCCGCCAACGAGCGCCGTGCCCTGGAGGCCGTGCGAGCCGTCTGGCCCAACGAATACGTCACGGCGGCGCACGCCATCCTGCCGGAGATCCGCGAGTTCGAGCGAACCTCCACGGTGGCGCTCAATGCCGCCCTCCAGCCCGTCGTGGGCGGCTACCTGGCGGCCCTGGAGGCGGCGCTGGCGGAGCGGGGGTTCAGTGGCCGCTTCTTCCTCGTCCAGTCCAACGGCGGGGCGCTGACCGCCGAGGCGGCGCGCGCCCTGCCGGTGCGGACCGCCCTCAGTGGGCCGGCGGCGGGGGTGATCGCCTGCTCGTACCTGGCGACGGTGGCCGGGTACGACGACGTCATCACCTGCGACATGGGCGGCACGAGCTTCGACGTGGCCGTCGTCGCCGGGGGACGCAGCATCACGAGCGCCCAGACCAGCATCGACTTCGGGCTGGTGATCCGGACGCCGATGATCGAGATCTCCACGATCGGGGCCGGCGGCGGTTCCATCGCCCATCTCGACGCCGGCGGGCTGCTGCGGGTGGGGCCGGAGTCGGCGGGGTCCGTCCCCGGCCCGGCGTGCTACGGCGCCGGCGGCCGGCGTCCCACCGTCACCGACGCCCATCTCGTGCTGGGGCGCATCAACGGGGAGGCGCCGATCGGCGGGCTGGATCCTCTCGATACCGGAGCGGCCCGCGAGTCGATCGGCCGGGAGATAGCCGAGCCGCTCGGGCTGAGCGTCGAGGACGCGGCGGAGGCCATCGTCGACGTCGCCACGAGTTCCATGGCGGGCGCGATCCGGCTGGTGTCCGTCGAGCGGGGACTCGACCCGGCCCGCTTCGTGTCGATGACGTTCGGCGGCGCCGGGGCGCTGCACGCCTGCAAGCTGATCCGGGCCACGGGGCTGGGCGGCGCCGTGATTCCCCGCCACCCCGGCGTCGTCAGCGCCTTCGGCTGCCTGATCGCCGACTTCCGCCACGACATCGTCCAGACCCTGAACCTGGAGGTGGCCGCGGTCGATCCGCCGGCCCTGGGCCGCCGGCTGCGGGAGGCCGAGCAGCGGCTACGAGACTTCCTCGCGGACAGCGGCCTGACACTCGAGGACCCGTCCGTGCGTCACGAGTTCGACATGGCCTACCAGGGCCAGACCCACACGATCGTGGTGGATGCGCCCGACCCGGAGCATCTGGGGCCCGAGAGCATCCAGGCCGCCTTCGACCGTGCCTACGTCGCCGCCTACGGGCGCACATTGCAGGATGTCAGGACCCGGCTGCTCTCGGTGCGGACCATCGTCATCGGCCGGCGCCCGCCGATCGATCCCCGTGCGTTCGCCCCCGGTGGCGATGGCGCCGCCGGCAGCCGCCCCGTGACCCGACCTGTGTACAGCGCCGGCCGCTGGACCGACGCCCCGATCCTCACCCGGCTCGACCTGCCCGTTGGCGCCGTTATCGAGGGGCCGGCGATCCTCGAGCAGCCCGACGCCACCACGGTCGTGGAGCCGGGTTTCGCGGCCCGCGTCGACGGGTTCGGCAACCTGATCCTCGAGCAGGTAGTGAAAGGCTGATGGCGGCTCGCAGCGCCGCTCCGAGCCACGCCCAGGCGGTCGGCTGGTGGTGGCGGCGGGGGCAGAGTCTGCTGGTTCCCAGGAGTGCCGGTCGGAGAAGTCGGGATCTCTTACCGGAACCGAGTTGAGCGATGCACCGGGGGGTGGATTGCGAATCCGGCCTGCGGGAGCCGTCCGGTTGCGGATCGGCTACAAATACGGGCCGCGGAGAACGGAGACACGGGTACAGGGGAGTTCCTCGGATGGCTGTGATCGAGCACGAAGGAGACATCATCCACACGAGCGGTGACTTGCCTGCTGTCGGTGCTGCGGCTCCCGATTTCAGCTTGGTCGGGGCCGAAATGGAGTCAATGAGCCTCGGGCTCTTCGCCGGTCAGCGGCTGGTGCTCAACATCTTCCCGAGCATCGACACGGAGACCTGCGCAGAGAGCGTGCGAGTGTTCGACGAGCGTGTCACAGGCGTCTACGCCGCGACGGTGCTGTGCGTGTCGGCCGACCTGCCTTTCGCGGCGAAGCGGTTCTGCGGGGACGAGGGAATCGAGAACGTCTACACCGCGTCCACGTTCCGCTCCCCGGAGTTCGCCGAGGACTACGGCGTGCGCATGGTGAACGGTCCGATGGAGGGTCTGTGCGCCCGCGCCGTCGTCGTGATCGACGAGGACGGCAGGGTCGTGCACTCCGAACTCGTCTCACCACTTCACGCAGAGACCGACTACGCCGCCGCTCTCGCCGCCCTGTAACCAGACTCAGCCTGCGCATCCGCAGGCGCCGCTGCCGCTGCCAGTCGCCACGAAGCAGGCACCCGGCAGACTGATTTACCCGGCAACTGCTCCGCTGCGGTCAGAGCCGGAGGGGCCTTCTTCTCGGCCTTCGGTGCCTTCTTTGCCCCGGCCGGTACGGGCGGCACCTCGGCCGCGGTGAGGTCCTCCACGGTGATCTGGTGCCCGTCGATGATCGCCGCTGACAGCATCAATCCCGGCCGGACCTCCCCGGTCTGAGCGTCGGTCAATATTTGGGGTGTTCGTTACCCGAAATATTGGGATATTATTCTCGTGTGAGTGTCGAGGGCCCCGCCGAGTACTTGCCCCGCCTCTTGGACGGCAAGCTGCGGGAAATGCTGGCGTTCTCGCCGGCGGTCGTCGTCGAAGGCCCGAGGGGGTGCGGCAAGACGACCACCGGCAGCCGGGCGGCGTCATCGTTCCTGGCTATGGACGAGGTGGATGTAGCCGGCGGGTCGCCCGGCGCGCTCCGCGGCCTGCTGGATCTGCCGCCGCCGCTGCTGGTGGACGAGTGGCAGGTGGCGCCGGGGTTGTGGAACGCAGTGCGGCGCGAGTGTGATCGGCGGGGGGGCGCGCCCGGCCAGTTCATCCTGACGGGCTCGTCCACGCTGCCCGACGACCCTGTCCGCCACTCCGGTGCCGGAAGGCTGGCGCCGCTGCGGCTGCGAACGTTCTCGTCCTTCGAGAGCGGCCTCTCCAACGGCTCGGTGTCGTTGGGGGCCATGCTGCGCGGACAGCCGGTCGACGCGGCCGCGGAACGGGCGTTGTCTCGACTGGAGTTGGCCGAGGCGATATGTCGCGGGGGCTGGCCGGCTTCGCTGAGGATGCCTTTGGAGCAGGCACTGCGCTACGTCGAGGCGTACGTGGATGCAATGTGCGGCATCGATATCCGGCGCAGCGCTGATGCGCTTCCGTATCGCAGCGTCGACACCGCCCGGACAGTCCTCCGATCCATCGCCCGGAACGTCGGAACGGCCGCGTCGGTCAGCGCCCTGGCCCGTGACACGGCGGCGGGCGAGATGGAGTCTCCGCTGGACCGCAAGACGCTGCCGGCTTTCCTGGACGCCTTCGAGAGGGTGTTCCTGCGGGAGGATTGCCCGCCGTGGGGGTTTCAGCCGGCGTCGCGGCAGGCCATGCGGGTTCGGCCCAAGCGCTTCCTGTGCGACCCGTCGATCGCCACCGGGGTCCTGCGTGTCGGTCCTCGACGCTTGGTGGAGGAGTCCGAGTTCATGGGCGGAGCGTTCGAGTCGCTTGTGATGCGAGACCTGAGGGCCTATGCCGATGTCAACGATGCCGAGGTGCGCTATTACGCAGAGAGCGGATTCGAGGTTGACGCCGTGGTCGAGGATCGCGACGGGTCGTGGGTGGCCGTCGAGGTGAAGCTGAGCCGCAGCGGGCACACTGTCGAGCGGTCCAAGCGGGCTCTGAAGCTGCTGGCGAAGAGGGCGCAGGGGTCGGGCAGGCGGCCGCCGTCCAAGCTGATCGCCGTCTTCGGTGTCAACGCCCCCGGCGAGCACACCGGCCTGCGCGTAGCCCACGAGACCGACGGCGTGGCCGTCGTGCCGATCGCCGCGCTCGGGCCCTGAACCCTGCCCTCTCTCCGGCCGCCACCCGACGGCCCAGCGGTGTCGCGGGCCCTGCGAGAGCGGTTGGAACCGTCCACGAAGGGAAGGAAGCAAGTTCCCGGCGGCCCAGCGGTGTCGCGGGCCCTGCGAACGAGCAAGTCGCCGGGTATCCAGACGCCGGGGTCAACTCGAAGTCGCCAGGCGTTCGACGGGTTGGCCGGTGATGTCGGCGATGAGTTCGAAATCCTTGTCGAGGTGCAGGACGGTCAGCCGGGACAGTTCGGCGATCGCGGCGATGAGCAGGTCCGGGATCGACGGCGCGCGGTGGTGGCCGGC
>CAZTZI010000205.1:0-6710 GCA_964618115.1 uncultured Acidimicrobiales bacterium | reverse complement strand
TGTCCGTGGAGATGCCCTCGTCGGGGTTCGCGTTGATCAGCGTCTCGGCGATGCTCGTCAGGCAACGGCGGTAACCGTCGTCGACTGGCTTGTCCTGGAGCCTTTGTCGGACCTCGTCGAGAGAGCTGACACGCAGCGATGACGGGAAGACCCGCACGTGGTTCTCGTTGCGGGTCAGCAGTTCCGCCTCCTCGAGCCAGGCCACCGCCGTGCGCACCCGCGTGTCGTCGGTGGTCGAGTCCCGCCTGACGTCCTTGTCCTCGTCCGCGATGAGGATCTCGCCGGGACTGGCCACGACCTCGCCGCCGCAGCGGTCGCGACGGTTGAGGTTGCGCAGCGCCCGCAACACGCCGTGGATCTCGCGCCGCGTGAGCCGGGAGAGTGCCGACATACCGAACTGCCGCTCCACGTCGTCGCGGTCGTAGAGCAGCACGCAATGCGCCTGCTGCTGGTCCCTGCCGGCGCGGCCGGCCTCCTGCAGGTAGTTCTCCAGCGACGACGGGATGTCGGCGTGAACCACCAGCCGCACGTCGGGCTTGTCGATTCCCATCCCGAAGGCGTTCGTGGCGGCGATCACCCGCAAGTCGCCGTCGAGGAAGCTCTGCTGGATGTTCTTCTTCTCCTCCGGCTGCAGTCCGGCGTGGAAGCGGTCGGCGCTCATCTCTCGCTCGGCGAGAAACGAAGCGACCTCCTCGGTTCGCAGCCGTGTCGCGCAGTACACGATCGCGCCGCCTGCTGTCTCCGGCGGCAGATGCCAGGTCAAGAGCTGGTGGATGTCGTGGAGCTTCTTGGGGCCGGAGGTCTCGGCCACGACGAACTCCAGATTCGTGCGGGTGCTGCCGCCGTCGAACACCGTCATCTCGACGTCGAGCTGCTTCCGGAAGTAGTCGACGATCTCGGTGGTCACGTCCGGCTTGGCTGTGGCGGTCAGGCACAGCACCGGCGGCACGCGTGACCTGTCGGCCCCCTCGCGGATGAAACGCCCCACGTAGCGGTAGTCGGGCCGGAAGTCGTGGCCCCACTTCGACAGGCAGTGGGCCTCGTCGAGCACCCAGGCGCCGATCTCGCGCTGCTGCAGGGCCCGGCGCATGGGCCTGCTGCGCAACTGCTCCGGGGAGATCAACAGGACAGCGGCGTCGCCCAGCCGCACCCTCTCCAGCGCCTCGGCCCGCTCGGGCATCGACAGGAGCCCGTTGACCGTGACGCACGAGGTGATCCCGAGCCGCTGAAGTCCCGCCACCTGGTCGGCCATCAGGGCCACCAGCGGCGAGATGACCACGGTCAAGGCGCCCGTCTTGTCGTAGCGGGACAGCGCCGGGATCTGATAGCAGAGCGACTTTCCCGTGCCCGTCGGCAGGATCGCCAGAGCGTGACGGCCCTGCATCGCCGTCTCGACGATGAGCTGCTGCAGCGACCGCCCGTCGTCGTCGGCGGGTTCCGGCCTGAAGCCGTCGAAACCGAAGAAGCGCTTGAGTTCCCGCGAGGGGTTGTGGCGCTCCTGGCACCAGGCGCAGCCTTGATCGGCACAGGCCTCATCGCGCAGGCGGCGAACCAGTTGCCCCGCTTCCGGGAACTGATGCCGCACCCAGGGAGGCATCACTGAATTGCCTCCCGACACCGAGAGCCAGGCCAGCGCGTAGGCGAGCGGCCAGCCGTGCTCTGCCGCGTCCGCGATCAGACGACGCGCCTGTACCTCGCATGCGACGCCGTCGAGACAGGTGCGGATCGCACCGCGCGCCTCGGCATGGTCCGGCCGGGGCGAGCCACGCAGGGTCCGGAAGAACAGGTCGAATCCCGGCGAACCATCAGCTGTGGTGAGCCAGTGCCAGGCAACGATCAGGTGCGAGGGCGTCTCGAGCAGTTGCCTCTGCTGGTCCTCGAAGACCCGCAGGGCGAGTTCAGCGTCGAGTTTCGGGTCGTTGCGACGCTCCCGGGTGAGCTGCCCGTCCTGGTAGTGCTTGACGAGACGGTGATACGGGTTGCGCGGGAAGGCCAAGGGGTTGAGCCACAGCGTGTCCACCACCGGCATCTGCAGCAGCCGCAGACCGGGGCTCGCAGCCCGCAGGTGGGGGAGGTCGAACTTGATGAGGTTGTGGCCGAGCAGGAACCTCGCCCCGTCGGCGAGATCGTCGAGTTCGGCCAGCGCCTGATCGAAGGTGCAGCCTTGCTGGGGGAACACGACGGATCGACCGCTGTCGGGCCGCTCGCCGGCGAACGCATGGATGCGCTCCGTCTGCGTGGCGACCTCAAGATCAATTGACACACAGCGAGACAACTCGCTAACACCTGTGCGCGTACCCAAGGACGTGTCTCCGGGCTAGGCGACAGAACGGCTGCTCAGCGTAGCGAGCAGCAAAGTCGCACTCGGGTCGGGACGCTGCGTTCGATTCGCGACGGGTGCGCAGCGGCTCAGCCACGCCCGAGCGGCTTCCCATCGCGGAATGGAGGCGGTGAGATCGGCTTGGGGGCGATGTGCGTGGGCGGCGGCCAAGGCTTGGCGATGATCGTTCCGTCGAACAACGTTTGATCAGCGGTTTTGCGCGTCCGGTCAACCCCAAGGGTGTTCGCCACACCCCGGCAGGGGATTGTGGACACAGCGCTAGTTGATGTTGAGGTCCGGTCTCTCGGTGTCGGGCTCAGGAGCGGCGATATCCGGTCGGCTACGCAGGACCGCGGCGAACTTGGGTACAGAGAACGCGATCGCATCCCATACCAGGTCCGGGTCCACATTGTCGTAGGCGTGGACGAGGATGTTGCGCATGTCTTTCGCTTTGCGAATCTCAAGGGCGGGGTGCGCAGCGACGAACCCCTCGGAGAGTTGGCCGGCGGCCTCTCCGATGATCAACAATCGCCGCTCGGCAATGTCGCGCTGGCGCCAGTCGGCGTCGTAGGCCTCGCGGCCCTCGGCGACGATCTCAGCCAATTTGTCCGCCGTGTCCAGGATGTGCTGGACCCTGTCGTGATCGCGCTCGCCCGCGCGGGCGCTCATCGGGCGCGGGTGGTCATAGGGTGATCGCTTCGGCGAGCATTTCGGCGTGCTTCGGCTTGAGGCCGCCGACGGAGATCACGTCGACATTGCCGCCCAGCAGGTCTTGGAGATCGAGCCGGAGTCCGGCGAGGTCGAAGAGGCTGGCCCCGGCTTCGAACGTGGCCAGGAAATCGCAGTCGCTGCCAGCGGTGTCCTCATCGCGCGCCACCGATCCCACCAAGGCGATGGAGGAGGCCTTGTTGGCCGCCGCTGCGGCACGGATGGCTTCACGATGCTCACCCAGGATCAGGTCGCGGCGAGACATGGCTCAAGGGTACCCGTGGTCGTCTCCACAGGCCATCGGCCGCGTGTCCGCGCCCAGGTCAGCGCCGCGCCAGATCGCGAACATCCGGAACACCGACATCTTCTCGAAGCCTGTCTCGGCGGTCGGCCCGAGTCTCCAGCAAGACATCGTCAAGTTCGAGGTAGATCGCCTCAGGCGTCGGCCAGCATGTTCCGGAGTTCCCGGTGGCGCTGGAGGTTCCGCTGCAGCATCGCCTGGAACTCCGGATCGCGACGGCGTCGCTCGACACATTCGGCTCGCCCGTCTCGGATCACGTTGCGCACGGTGGTTCCGCCAACTGGAGCGGGGGCCCCAACAATCGGGCCCCCGCGGCTCGCCAACGGGCGAGCCATCAACAGCAGTCGATGCTAGCGGAGCACCGAGCGATGGTCTGTCACACTCCCGGACCAGACTGGCGGCATTCGCTCGCGCAGTCGATCGCCTGGGCGACGAAGCCAACGACGTTGTCTCGATCGAGTGGCAGGCGTAGGTGAGTCCACGCAAGAGTGTTCTATAATCGCACACGTGGATGCGGGGGATGCCGTCTTGGGTGCCCGGATCGCAGAGGCGCGGCGCGGTGTCGGGTTGACCCAGGCCGAGTGCGCGTCGGGCGCGGGCCTGGAACGCAGCGCGCTGGCGAAGATCGAGACGGGTGCAAGGCGCGTTGGGGCGGTCGAGTTGGCTCGGTTGGCTGAGGCGCTGGACATGCGCGTGGAGTGGTTCTTCGACGATGCCCCCGTCGCGGTCGTCTCACGGCGGAATGCCGCTGAGCCGGGTTCTCCCAGCCCCGAGATCGATCGACTGACCGAGCGGCTCGCCCGGGAGGTGGCTTTCCTGCAGAGCCTCGGCGAGGTGCCTCTGCCGGCGAGCCCGATCATGGCGATGCCGGGGACGTCCGAAGAGGCCGAAGAGATCGCTGCCGACGTCCGGCGGCGCCTCGGCTATGGCGCCGGGCAGCCGGCGGTGAATCTGGCCGGCCGCGTTGCGGGGGTCGGCCTGCTGGCGTTCTCGGTGGAGTTGGGTAGCGACGGTGCCGACGGTGGGTCGATCCTGCTGGAGCGCGGCGGGGTGGTTGTGGTCAACGGCACCCGTGGCTCCGGCCGCCGGCGCCTGACCCTCGCGCACGAACTCGGGCACTACGTGTTCGCCGACGAGTACTCGACCGATTGGGACATCCTCAGTGCCGCGAGTCGGACCGAGAGCCTGATCGACCGTTTCGCGCGGGCTGTGCTGCTGCCGGCGGCAGTGCTCGCGGCGCGCTGGAGCGGTGGGGACAGCACACGAAGCGAGGCGGTTCGCATCGCCAGTGAGTTCCGGGTGGATATGTCGACCTTGGCGCGGCGACTGGAGGAGTTGCACCTCGCCGGGCCGGAGGAGGCGGCGGTGGTTCGGGACACGCGCACCCGGCGCGCTGACATCGTCGAGATGGAGCTCCTGGTCGCGCACGAACTCATCCCGCCTGATCTGCCCGAGGTTTACGTGAAGGCCGTCTTCAACCTCTACCGCCGGGAGGAGATCTCCGCCGCCCGGGCTGTCGGCCTGCTGCTGAACACTTGGGAGGAGGACGACCTACCCATCCTCCCGACACTCCCTGCCGAAGCCACCTGGTCGTTCGCCACCTGATCGGCCCCAATGGACACGACCGGCGTCAGGGCCAGAGTTGGTTGGTCCGGATGGCTACGTGCAGGTCGTCGAGGGGCCAGATGTCGATGCCGTCTTCTGTCCGGAACGAGTGCCGTCCCCGGTAGGTGAGGATGCGGCGGGCCAGTCCGGGCAGGTCGGCGATGGCACGCAGCCCCTTGAGCATCGTCGTGTTGTAGCGCTCGGCGGCTTTGACCTCGATGGCCAGGTGTTCGCGGTCGCGGGTGAGGACGAAGTCGACTTCGGTGGGCGACTCGGTGGCGGCCCAGTAGCCGATGTCGTCGTAGAGGTTCCGGGACTCGTTGTGGGCGCGGAGGTTGCCGAGCACCCAGCCCTCCAGCAGGGGGCCGCGCTCCTCGGCGGTGACGGGGCCGAGTTGGCGTTTGACGGTTCGCACCACTCCCGGGTCGGCCCAGTACAGCTTGGGGCGGCGTCGCTCCCGGACCCGCAGCCGCGCCTCGAAGGCCGGGAGCTGGGTGGCGAGCAGCGTGTCATCGAGGATCTCGAGGTAGCCGTTGACCGTGGAGCGGGCGATCCCCGCGTCGCGCGCCAGCGACGCCGCGTTGACGGTCTGGGCGTGCATCAGCGCCGCCACCGGCAGGAACCGTACGAAGCTGCCGAGGTTGCGCACGGCCGCCTCGGCTCGGATCTCCTCCCGGAGGTACAGCTGTGTGTAGCTCTCGAGGACCGCGCGGCGGTCCGGAGCGGTCCACACGAGCGGCACGGTGCCGAAGCGCAGCGCCTCGTCGAGGCCGAAATCGTCGCCGAGTTCGGCCGCCGTGAGAGGGTGCATCGTCTTGCGGAGCGCCCGTCCGGCGAGCAGGTTGGTGCCCGCAGTCTTGAGCTTGCGGGCGCTGGAGCCCAGCAGCGCGAAGCGCACGCCGCGCTCGGAGATGAGCCGGTGCACCTCGTTGAGCAGGCTGGGTACGCGCTGCACCTCGTCCACCACCACCCAGTCGCCCGGTTCTGCGCTCGACGCCAGCCGGCCGAACAGCGCGGGGTCGGCCAGCAGATCGGTGAACAGTGCCTCGTCGAGAAGGTCGAACCGTCGTGCCTCGGGCAGCGCCTGGCGGATCCACGTGCTCTTGCCGACGCCCCGCATGCCGAGCAGGAAGAAGCTCTGATCGGGAATCTCGACCAGCCGGGGGTACAACATACTGTCAATAATAGCCGAAAAATGACGGTAGACTTTACAAAACTCCCCAATGCTGCGGCGAAACGGAGCGCGTGACGCACCGGATCCGTCGTGTATACCCCGTATTCTGAGCCTGGCAGGCTCAGAATACGTTGAAGCGGTCAAGCACTCCCACAACCACGCGCGGTACGCCGAGTTGTCGTTCTTCCGCACCGCGGACGGCCTCGAGTGCGATTCGGCAGTTTCGGCGCCCTGCTCGCCGACTTCGACACGCTCTTGCCGGGACCACCACCCGGCGGGACCTCTCGCTCCACATCGAGGTCGAAGCGACCCCCGAGACCGGACTGGCCGAGACGAGTTACGTGCAGTGCGAACTCGTCCGCTCGGTGAACCGCAACCGTCTCGTTCACCGACTCGGGATGATCGACATCGAGGGAGGCCGCCGCGTCACCGACGTGCTCCGGATGCTGCTCGGCCACTGAGCGTCGGCCACGTGCTAGCTAAGCTGGGCGACTCGGCTCTCGGGGAGTGGTCTTGATCATCCTCGCTAACGGTAAGACGAACGAGGTCTCCCAGCGGGCCGACGCCGACGGGGCTCTGTGGGTGCGGCTCGACGAGCTGCG
>CAZTZI010000204.1:0-3611 GCA_964618115.1 uncultured Acidimicrobiales bacterium | reverse complement strand
CCCGCCCGCCGCGGGCTACACCGCCATAGCCGGCGGCTCCTCCTACTCGCATGAGGGAATGGGTGCGGCCTACGGTGGGTTTTACTGCGCGTTGGACGCCGACGGCGCCATCGCATGCTGGGGCTATCTCGCCCAGTCCTGGGACGCGGACACTGGCGAGTGGGTGGAGACGTGGGTGGAGACGCCCCCGCCCGCCGGCGGCGGCCACACCGCCATCGCACTAGGCGCCGAGGACCAGGCGTGCGCGTTGGACGCCGACGGCGCCATCACCTGCTGGGGCGCGCCCATCAGGTACTGGGACCGGGACACTGAGGAGTTGGTGGAGGTGCCCCCGCCCGCCGGCGGCGGCCACACCGCCATCGCACTAGGCCCCGACCGGGCGTGCGCGTTGGACGCCGACGGCGCCATCACCTGCTGGGGCGCGCCCATCAGGTACTGGGCTGGCGAGTGGGTGGAGGTGCCCCCGCCCGCCGGCGGCGGCCACACCGCCATCGCACTAGGCCTCGACCGGGCGTGCGCGTTGGACGCCGACGGCGCCATCGCATGCTGGGGCGACCCGAGCTCGGGGTACTGGGACCGGAACACTGAGGAGTGGGTGGAGGTGCCCCCGCCCGCCGGCGGCGGCCACACCGCCATCGCACTAGGCACCAACCAGGCGTGCGCGTTGGACGCCGACGACGCCATCACCTGCTGGGGCGGGGGCGGCATCCAGTACGGCGTCTGGGACGAGCCCCCGGGCAACTAGCAGCCTTTCGCACCGCGAGTACGTTCGCGCTGTTGGCACGCCGAGAGGTGCCCGGACCGGGATTTCCGGCCGGTAGTGATCGCCTGTGCACCGCGGGTCGGCGGCGGGCGGCGCCTCACCGGCCGCGGCGGCGCCGGGCGGGCGCGGCGCTGGTCGCGTTCGTGGCCGTTGTGGGCGGCGTGATCTGTCCGGCCCCCGCCGCCGAGGAAGACGCCGGCGGCGGGGGCGGCAGTGTGGTGCGGGGCGTGGCCCGCGGGCTCGCCGGCGGGCGCTTCGAGTTCGGTGTGCAGCAGCGCTCGGCGGCCGGCGGGTGCTTTGAGACTGGAGGTCGTTGTCTGTTTGCATCCTCCAGCAGGGGCTGACGGAACTTCGACGGTAGCGTCGGGCAGCCTCGGCCGGGGCCACCACACAGAAGTGGAAGAACGCCGTTTCTGTTAGAGCATCAGCGGATAGGCGATTACCACGAACTGACAATCCCAATCCGGGCGTCCTGTCGACTCTCCTGCCAGCGCAGACAGACACGCGGGTAGCACGGCAAGTTCCCTGGTCAGAGGCTATCCGCGCGTCCTTGGACGTCGACTCCGGGGGAGGAGACCGGCGGCGTGGCGGGCCCTTCCGCGGGTGTGGCCAGGGAGGCTCGGAACGCCGCGGCCCGGGCTGCCGTCTGCTTGGCGAGCGTGCCGGCGAGCGGCGAGGACCGCAGGTGGCCGGGCAGTTCGTCGACGGCCCGCTCGAACGCTGCGGCCACAGCGCCGGCGAGGGCCGCGGCACGCTCGGGTGCATCGACTGGGGCCAGGCCGACGGCCCGGGCCGCGGCCTGCCACGCCGCCGGGTTCTCCGCGGCGATGATCCGCTTGTCATCCAGGGGCGACATGGCCATGGTGTGCGCCCTGATGTAGTCCGGGTCATAGGGCAGGTAGGACCAGAGGTCATAGAGAGGCGCGAGACGCGCCGCGCCGCGGGGCCCGAGCAGGAGGCTGTAGTTCTTGGCGTGCGCGTCGGTGTTGGCGATCACCCAGCTGAACACCAGCGCGTCGAAGAAACGGCGACGGTCGCCGTCGGGGTCGGTGGAGTGGTCGCCCAGGAGCCGGGCCAGGCGGGCGAGACTGTGGCCGCCGCCGGCGCGCTGGTAGATGGACTCGGTCGGCGACCCGCAGGCTTGGTGGAAGTCCTCCTGGTGGACTCTCGACACCGTCCCGTCCTCCGCGGCGACGCGGTCATACCGCACCACGGCGACGACGATGTGATCGCCGATCCGCAGCGCCTCGCTGCGCGCCGCCGACAGGCCGCAATGGCGCGCCGCCGCCAAGCAGAGGTGCTCATTGAGCGCCTGCTCGGGCAGGTCCCTCATCGACGGCTTGAGGATGTGGGTGGTCGGCACCACCCCCCATGGCTCACCCCACTGGTCGTCCCGGCGGCACAATGCGGTCTTGCTCTGGGCGCCGGCGAGGCTGTAGCCGCCGAGGCGGCTACGGCGCGCCCAACGCTGAGAGCGCACGATCTCATCGACGATCTCGCCGAGTCGCTCCTCGCTCAACCACTCCACGCCGCCTCGACGTCGCTCGATGTCGCCCGCCGCGCTCGCCGGGCAGGTCTGGACCGCTCCGGGACAGTCCAGGCCGATCGGCGTGGACAGCAGATCGAACGGTTCGACCGACCGCGCCCGGCGCCGCGACGCCCAGTCAGCCCGCACGTTCTCGTTCCCCGGCAGCAGGCCGTCGAGCCACCCCGAGACACGGCTGCCGCCCACCTCGCCGGCGGCGATCGGCAGCGACAACGACAGCGGCACGGCGTCGGGGTACGCCGCGTAGTCTCCGTCATAGACCAGGCGCAGCCAACGGGCGGTGTGGTCGATCCGGGCGGCGTAGCGGCCGCCGATGAACACAGCGAGCGGCTCGCGTGTCATGGCGCCCCTTCGACGCCCGCGGCCACCGCGGCGAACACCCGATCCATGTCAGTCACGGGGCGCTCGTGGACGGCGAAGGAGACGCCCAGCACCGCGGCGAGGCGCATCACGCGGTGCGTGCCGCAACTGCCCTTGCCGTTCTCGAACGCCGACAACCACTGCGGGGACACGCCGGCGCGCCCCGCCGCCTCGGCCTGGGACAAGCCCAGGGCCCGCCGGCGGTCCCGCAAAACCCGAGAGAGGTGCGGCGCGGTCCGGAGGTCCGATGCGATAGCGTCGATCCCGTGCACACCCACAGTCCACCTCACTTCGCCGATACCTGAAATCCTGCGCAAACCGCAGTATATCGCCTATTCCCGATATCCCGAGCACACCCCTATCTGGCCACGGCAGCGCCGCCGTGTTCACCGGCGGGACGAAGCGATCGGCTGCGCTGGTGCGCGGGCATGAGGACGTCATCGCGCAGGGGATGATCCTGCCCGGCACGCCGACGCCCGCCGCCGCGGAGGCGCTGCGCAACACTCGCGGCCTCGACCTACAGCGCGTCCAGCGGTAGGGAACCGCGCCGCATGCCCAAGACGAGGCCGCCGCCATCGCGTGCGTCCCCCTCGTCGGAACCGACTGGATCCCCGGCCACCGCCGGGCGTGCTAGCGTCTCCGGCCGTTGTCTGCGACAGGCTCCCGCCGGGAAATGGAGAAGCTCATGTCCATGATGTCGAGGGCCGCCCAAGGCCCCCCCCCCCCGCTGTTTAGGTTCTAGCCGCCGCCTGCGCGGCCTGGTGGCGCTGCTCGCCTGCCTCGCCGTGGCCGCCGGACTGCTGGTCGCCTCCCCCGCCGCCGCCCAGCAAGCCGACAACCCCCCAGACTCCGACGCCGCCACGGTGCGCATCGTCGCCCGCAAGCTCAGCGACGGGCGCGTCGAGTTCGCCCTCCAGCAACGAGACGGCGACGCCTGGGGGC
>CAZTZI010000203.1:0-9892 GCA_964618115.1 uncultured Acidimicrobiales bacterium | reverse complement strand
CGGTCTACGACGTGCACACCGACGGCAGCGGTGTGTGCCACTCCACCACCCGCCGCCCGCTCCTGTCGATGCGCGCCACCGCCCGCCACTGGGTGACCGGCGCCCCCCGGGGCTACGCCTTCGATCTGTACCTGGTGGACTGGCTGGAGACACAGGGCGTCGACTACGACGTGATCACCGACGAGGACCTGCACTTCGAGGGGCTGGACTGCCTCTCGGAGTACAAGGTCATCATGACCGGCTGCCACCCCGAGTACTGGACCGGCCCCATGCTGGACGCACTCGAGGCGTACCTGGACGGCGGCGGCCGGTTCATGTACCTGGGCGGCAACGGCTTCTACTGGGCCACTACCTACGACCCGGGGCGTCGCCACGTCGTCGAGATCCGGCGCGGCTTCGCCGGCAGCCGGGCCTGGGAGTCACACCCCGGCGAGACGCAGTTCGCCTCAACCGGCGAGCAGTGCGGCATCTGGCGGCACCTGGGCCGCCCGCCCAACGCCATCGTCGGCACCGGGTTCTCCTGCCAGGGATGGGACGCCCACACGCCCGGCTACCGGCGCCTGCCCGGCAGCTTCGACCCGCGGGCCGCGTTCATCTTCGAGGGCGTCGGCGACGATGAGATCATCGGCGACTTCGGCCTGGTCATGAACGGCTGCGCCGGCGACGAACTGGACCGGGTGGACCACACCCACGGCACGCCGTCGCACACGCTGGTCCTGGCAACCTCGGCGGGGGAGCACTCGGCCTACTACCTGATATGCCACGAGGACATCTACGTGATGCACTCCAGAATCGACGCCACCCGCAACGACGACGCCCGCGCCGACATGGTCTACTTCGAGACCGCCAACGGCGGCGCCGTGTTCTCCGTGAGCTCCATCAACTGGTTCTCGGGCCTGTCGCACAACGACTACGACAACAACGTCTCACGCATCACGTCCAACGTGTTGAACAATTTCCTGGCCTGACTTGCAGCGATCGGGGGCCGAGCGATTCCCGGCCGTCCCGGCGTGCAGGTCGCCGGCGTGACCCGCCGCTGCCCGAGAGCGGAGCGTGGCTCGGCGGCGGTTTGGGGTGCGGAGGCTCTCGGCGCCAGCAGGGCCGGGCATAGGATGTTGTGCGCGTGATGAGGTTCCCGTTCAGCGACGACGAGATCAGGCAGCGGTTGCGGCTCGGCGAGGACAGCTTCTGGGAGTTCAAGGCCGTCGAGTTCCGAGGCGATTCGGACAGTCCTCAGGCCCACGCCAGGGTCAGCTGGGCGGAGGAGATCGTCGCGTTCGCCAACGGTTCCGGCGGCGCAATGCTGGTCGGCGTCACCGACGAGGGCGAAGTGCAGGGGATGTCTCGTCGCCGCCTCGATGCTGTGGAGCGGCTCGTCGTGGAGGTCTGCGCCGAGGCGATCAAGCCGCCTGCTCGCGTCGAGGTCCACAGGCACGAACTCGACGGGCGGTCGTTTCTGCTCGTCGAGGTTCCCGAGGGCGACGCTCAACACGAAGCCCACGGCGACGCCTTCATCCGATTGGGCTCGACCAAGCGGCGTATGGGGCCCGAGGAGCGGGACCGACTGGCGCAGCGGCGCGGGCTCGCCCGCTCGCTCGGCTACGACGAACGGACGGTGCCCGGCACCGGGATCGGAAGCTTCGACGAGCGACTCTGGCGGCGTCTGTTGAGCGCCGAGGCCCTCCGCGCGCCCGAGGTGGGGCTGCAGAAGCTCGGCCTGTTGGCCGCCGACGATCAGGGCGTCGTGCGGGCGACGGTCGCCGGGGTCCTTCTCTGCGTCGAGGAGCCTCACGTTCACCTGCCCAATGCCTGTATCACAGCGGTTCGGTATCGGGGCGCTGACCCATCGACGGGGCAGATCGATGCTCGAGAGATTCAGGGGCCGATAGATCGTCAGATCTCCGGGGCGCTGACCTTCGTGGTGGGCAACATGAGGGTGGGGGCGCGCAAGGACCCCGCGAGGGTGGATTTGCCGCAATACAGCCTGCGGGCGGTGTTCGAAGCGCTTGTCAATGCGGTCGTGCACCGTGACTATTCGGTCGCGGGCAGCCGGATACGCCTGCGCATGTTCTCGGACCGCCTCGAGGTCTGCTCGCCGGGATCCTTGCCGAACAACTTGACTGTTGAGTCCATGTCGGCGAGGCAGTCCACCCGAAACGAGGTCCTCGTCTCGGTCCTCGGGAGGCTGCCTGTGGGCGAATTGCCCGGCGCCGGCGGACGGAGCTACTTCCTGGAGCGACGCGGCGACGGCGTGCCGGTCATCCAACGCGAGACCCGCGAGCTAGCCGGCAGGGACCCTGAGTTCCGGCTGGTCGACCGAGCCGAGTTACACGTGGAGATACCTGCCGCCGCGACGGACTCGGCCGGCGCGTCCGTCGTGGTCGCGGCGCGCTGTGGCGGCCTGCCGCTACAAGGCGCAGACGTGCTGGCGCTGTTCCCCAACAACACCTGGAAGCGGGCTACGACCGACCGCTGGGGCGAGGCTCGGATCGAACTGCACTCGGTGCACCTGCCGATGACCGTGTTCCTGGCAGCGGCGGGATGCAGTGCGCACGCCGAGAGAGACTGGATCCCCGCTGACGGTTCGCTCACGGTGGAACTCGAACCCCTGCCCGAGGGCGGTTCGGTGCTGTTCCCTGAGGCTTCCGGGCGGATTCCGGGCCTGTCGGGGGGTTTGAACCTCGGCCTGGACTCGCTTGGGCGCACCTACTTCTACGCATCGAACATCGCGGTCAACGACGGCCAACTCCAACCTGTGACCTTCACGCCCGGCGGCGAAGAACTGCGCCTCACCGACGCGGAGGGCGTCACCGTCAAGGTAAAGGTCACCGCGGTCGTCGGACGGTCCTCACTGCTGGAATACCAGCCCGCCTGACTGTGCGGCACGGGGAGGCGGTTCGAGCGGAGCGTCGTCCTCGGACTTGCCGGAACCGACCGGCCACAGCGCATATCCTCGAACGGGAGATAGGCCTGAGCGAGGACGAGATCGCCGAACTGCTGTGGGGTGGCCGACCCCCGGGAGGAGGTTGACCCATGCACATCGTGCGAGTGCACCCTGATTCCGACTCGGGCGGTTGGTGGGCGGAGGACGGCGAGGGCTACGTTGCCGTGTCCGATTGGTTGCAGGGGATCGAGGAGTTGGTCTACGAGGGGATGAGCGAGATGCTCGGCCTCGGCCGGTCCGACGTGGAGTTGGTTCGAGTGGAGACTCCGTCAGAACAGCCTGCGGGCTGAGGAGGAAGCGATGGCGAAGCAGCCGATCACCAGTGCGTCCGCACCCGAGCCGTCGGGGGCCTACTCGCAGGGCATCGCCGCTGGCGGGTTCGTGTTCCTGTCGGGGCAGGGGCCGTTCACGCCCGCCGGGGAAGTGCCCTAAGGCGGATTCGGCGCCCAGGCGCGCCAGGTCTTCGCCAACCTCGCGGCGGTGGCTGAGGCGGCCGGCGGGTCGCTGGCCGACGCCGTGCGGGTGGGCGTGTACCTGCACGACCTGGCGGATTTTCCCGAGATGAACGCCATCTACCGCGAGACGTTCCCTGAGCCGCTGCCGGCGCGCACGACGATCCAGACGCCGCTGCCCGGTTTTCTGATCGAGGTGGACGTCGTTCTGCACCTCGGCGACTGAGCCCGCGGCGCCGTTCGGCGGCGCGGCGTCAGCCCCAGAGTCCGGCGATGGGAACCGCCTCGATGCGGTCGCCCAGGCCGTAGCGGTGCGGGCCGGTGTGGAACACGACCCCGCCCGCGAACCGCTCGGGCGGGAGCCGGTCGCGCAGCCAGGCGATGTGGCGGGCGTCTCGGGCGCTCGGCGCGCTCGCCGTCTTCACCTCGAAGGCGGCCAGCCGGCGCCCGAACTCCACGACGAGGTCGATCTCGTGCTCGCCGCCCTGCGTGCGGAGATGGAACATCTGAGCGCGGCCGCCGGCCGCTGACACCTCGGCGCGGAGCTGCGCGGCCACGTAGGTGTCGATGATCCTCCCTCTGGCGTCGCTGTCGAGCCGGGCGCTCTCGCGGTCGACGCCCATGAGCCAGGCGGCGAGGCCGGCGTCAGTGAAGTAGCGCTTCGGCATCGAGGTGAGCCGCTTGAGCCTGTTCGAGTGCCACGCCGGCACGTCGGCTGTGAGCCCCAGCACGGTCAGCAACTCGTGGTAGCCGAGCGTCGTACGCCGGTCCAGGCCGGCGGCCCGAGCCAGGGCTGTGTCGGGAACCACGCCGGCCGTGTGCAGGGCGAACGCAGCGAGGCAGCGCCGCAGGGACTCGGGGCTGCGGGGCCTGCCGCCGGCGGCTGCGAACTCGCCCAGGTCGCGGGTCACCGTCACGTCGACGTAGGTTCGCATCCAGTCGTCGCGCGCTCCGGCGGCCGAGGCCGTCAAGGCTCCTGGGAAGCCGCCGTCGAGGGCGATGTCGACGTAGCCGAGCACGTCGGGCCGCTCGGTCGGCAGGGCGAAGCGCAGGTCGCTGTCCCAGCGGTCGAACAGTGAGGGAGCGGCGGCGTCGCCGAAGCGCTCACGCCCCGTCAGGGGCCACAGCTGCGTGGTCAGCACCCGGCCGGTCAGCGGCCACTGGCCGACGTGGAGGTCGTTGCGGGCCGATCCGGTGAGCAGGTAGCGCCCCGGCGGCCTCGGTGCGGCGTCGACCGCCCTCTTCACAGCCCCGAGCACGCCCGGCGCGTGCTGCCACTCGTCGATCAGCATCGGGAACGGGCCGTCACGGATGGCCGCGTCCGGATCATCCAGCGCGATCCCCCGCTCCGCCTCAACGTCGAGGCGCAACACCGACCGTGCGTGTCGCAGCGCCGTGGTGGTCTTGCCGACCGCGCGCGGCCCCGTGATGAACTCCGCCGGCCACGCCTCCATGTGGCGGGCCAGGGCGCCGTCGGCGATGCGCGTGATGTAGTCGTCGATGCATCCAATCTACCTGATTCCGGCAGTTTATGTACAAATCTACAGGGCTATTCATGTGTGAGTCCACAGATAGGTTGCTGCATAGATCCGCGGAACGGTTCATGCATCGATTCTCGGCACGTCCCCGACCTGTCCGAGGCTGTCGAATAGGGTGTAGACGATGCCTTCGAGGTCAGCGGAGGCGTGGGCGGACTCAACCTGGCGATACGCTGAGAAGTAGTGGGGGTAAAGGACTTGTCACGTCTGAGCTTCAAAGGGAAGGTCTTTGTTGAGAATCACCATCTGGCCGTGCCGTTCCACGAGTTGCTCCCGGTGCGCGAGAAGGGGCTCAGCGAGACGGCGAGTCTGCACGACAACCTGATCATCCATGGGGACAACCTTGCGGCTTTGAAGTCCCTGCTGCCGACCTACCACGGCAGGGTGAAGTGCGTCTACATCGATCCGCCCTACAACACGGGCAACGAGGGCTGGGCCTACAACGACAAGGTGAACTCGCCCCTCATGCAGGACTGGCTGGGGCGGGTGGTGGACCGCGACGACCTGACCCGCCACGACAAGTGGTGCTGCATGATGTTGCCGCGCCTCAAGCTCCTGCGCGAGTTGCTCCGGGAGGACGGCGCGATCTTCGTGTCGATCGACGACAACGAGGTACACCACCTCCGCTGTCTGATGGACGAGGTGTTCGGGGAGGACAACTTCGTCGCGACCATCATATGGGAGAAGGTGTACGCACCCAAGAGCAGCGCGAAGTACTTCTCAGAGAATCATGACTTCGTGGTCGCGTACGCGAAGCGAAAGGAGATGTTCTCAAGGAACTTGCTTCCGCGCACATCGGAGGCCGACGCGCGCTATCGAAATCCCGATGACGATCCGCGTGGACCTTGGAAGCCCAGCGATCTCTCAGCTCGCAACCCCTATAGCAAAGGCGTCTACTCGATACCATGCCCGAGCGGCCGGGTGATACCGGGACCTCCCGCGGGCAACTATTGGCGCTACTCCGAAGAGAACTTCTGGGAACTGGATCGGGACAACCGCATCTGGTGGGGAAGCGACGGCAACCAGGTCCCCGCCATCAAACGTTTCCTGACGGAGGTTCAAGGGGGATTGGTACCCGAAACGATCTGGACATACAAGGAGGTCAATCACACCCAGGGGGCGAAGAAGACTCTCCTACAGATGCTGTCAGAGAGCCTGCCGGACTTCACCAGCAAGCCGTTCGAACTAATCGCGAGAATCCTTCAGATCTCGACCGATTCGGACTCGATCGTGCTGGACTCGTTCGCAGGATCTGGTACGACTGCCCACGCGGTTCTTGCTCAGAACGAAGCGGACGGCGGCAGCCGGCGTTTCATCCTGGTCGAGTGCGAGGACTACGCCGACACGCTCACTGCCGAGCGGGTCCGGCGCGTCATCAACGGGGTTCCGACGGCGAAGGACGAGAATCTCAAGGCTGGGCTCGGCGGCACGTTCAGCTACTTCGAACTCGGGCGGCCGATGCGCCAGGAGTCGCTCCTCGACGGCTCTCACCTGCCGCCGTGGGAGAAACTCGCCTCGTACGTCTTCTTCACCGCGACCGGCCAGGAGTTCGACCCGGCTGAGACCAACCGGGATACCGGGTTCGTCGGACACACCGAATCCCACGACGTCTTCCTCATCTACGAGCCCGACATCGAGGAGCTGAAGAGTCTCGCGCTGTCGCTGCCTGTTGCCCGCGCCCTGCCTGCAGGTTCACGTCGGAAGCTCGTCTTCGCGCCGACCAAGTACCTCGACCGCGAGTTCCTCCACCAGTTCCGGATCGACTTCCAGCAGCTTCCGTTCCAGATCTACGAAGCGATCGAGAGGCTGGAGCGGTGATCCTGAAGGATTACCAGCAGCGGGCGCTGGCCACGGTCCGCGGCTTCCTCGAAGAACTCGCGAGGTGGAGGGACAACGACGCTGCGGCGCGGGGCCAGAACCCGGACTGGGGGTTCGACTGGGTCGAGAGGGCTTGGACCAAGACCGCGACCGGACGCCCCTTCTTCTCCCGCCGCAACGGACTTGGTGAGCGGCTTCCCTCCTTCTGCCTCAAGATCCCGACCGGGGGCGGCAAGACGCTGCTGGCGACGCGGGTGATCGATCTCGTCAACTCGCACTTCCGGCACAGTCGGCGCGGCCTGGTGCTGTGGATTGTGCCGACGACGCAGATCTACAACCAGACGCTCGAGGCGCTCAAGGACCGCGACCACCCCTACCGCCAGCAACTGGATCTGTCGTCGGGCCAACGCACGCTGATCCTTGAGAAGACGACGGCGTTCGGCCCGCGCGACGTCGACGAGCACCTGTGCGTGCTCCTGCTGATGCTGCCGTCCGCCAACCGGCAGACGAAGGACACGCTGCGAATGTTCCGCGACAGCGGGGGCTTCGACCGGTTCTTCCCCCCCGACGACGACCCCGCTGCGCACGCCGAGCTGCTCGGGGAGCACCCCAACCTGGACACGTTCGAGCAGACGGCCGGATTCTGGGGCCGCTACGTCAAGACATCCCTCGGGAACACGGTGCGGGTGCTCAGGCCGCTGATCATTCTCGACGAGGGGCACAAGGCGTACAGCGCCGGCGCCAAGGCGACCCTGGAAGGGTTCAACCCCTGCATGATCGTCGAGCTCTCGGCCACGCCGGTCAAGGGCGCCAACGTGCTCGTCGAGATCCTCGGCCGCGAACTCAACGACGAGGAGATGATCAAACTCGACCTGCACATCCGCAACAGGACGAGCAGCGACTGGCGCGGCACCCTGTTGGAATCGATCCAACACCGCGAACGCCTCGAGGGCGCGGCGCGGCGCCACGAGGCCGAGTCCGGGACCTACATCCGGCCGATCTGCGTGATCCAGGTAGAGCGAACGGGCCGGGAGCAGCGCAAGCCGGGGTACGTCCACACCGATGACGTGCGCGAGTACCTGCTGCAGCACCCGGGAATCGCCCCGGAGCACATCGCCGTCAAGACCAGTTCGACCGATGAGCTCAAGGAAACCGACGACGTCGGCGGCTTGATGTCCCGCGACTGTCCGATCCGCTTCATCATCACGAAACAAGCGTTGCAGGAGGGTTGGGACTGCTCGTTCGCCTACGTCCTCGCCATTCTCACCAACCCCGCGTCGAGGACCGGGCTCACGCAGTTGGTGGGCCGCATTCTGCGTCAGCCCTACGCCTCCAAGACGGGAGTGGCCCTGCTTGACGAGAGCTACGTATTCTGCTTCAGCCGGCGGGGTGCGGAGGTGCTGGGGGAGGTCAGGCGGGGATTCGGGCTGGAGGGGCTGCAGGGCCTCGAGGGCAGGATCCTCGAGGACGATCCGGGGCAGGCCTCCTTGAGGGAGACGCTGACGACCCGGCAGCGGGCGGAGTACCGGGCGGCGACGCGCGACTTCGTCCTGCCCGCCTTCATGATCAACGACATCGACGGCTGGCGTCTGGTTCACTACGAGGCTGACATCCTCTCGCGGCTGCCCTGGGACGACATAGACATCTCGCCGCTGGACGCTCTGGCACTGGACGAGAGACGGGCGGCGGATCAACACCTGCGAGCGAACTTGAGTGAGGAGGAGCGTGTTCCGACGCCGGAGGTCGCCGCGGGTGCCCCTGACGGGCGAGACGGCGCCTCTGAGGAGGCCGGGCCGGACACGGTCGGCGAGCCGGTGGACTACTTCTTCGCGGCGAGCCACCTGCTCGACGTGGTCCCCAACCCGTGGCGGGGACGCGAGCTGGCGCGCCGCGCCTTCGAAGGCCTGCTCGCGCGCTATCCCGCCGAGCGGGTCGCAGCCAACCACACCTTCGTGCTCGAGGAGCTGCGCCGGCTGGTCGAGATGGAGCGGGACCGCCTGTCGCAGGTGGTCTTCCACGGCCTGCTCGCCTCCGGACAGATGCGTTTCCTGGTCGTCGCCGAGGACCTCGACTTCAACCGCCTCCCCGCCGAGCTGGAGGCGCCGAGGGCGAAGCGGGCGAACCGCACCGACGGTGCCCCCTACCAGCAGAACCTCTTCGACGTCACCGCCGAGGACGACCTCAACGGGCTCGAGAACAAGGTCGCCACCTACCTGGACCGGCAGGCTCGGCTCTTCTTCTGGTACCGCAACCGCGCCCGCAAGGACTACTACGTGCAGGGTTGGAAACCGCGCCGGATCTACGCCGACTTCATCGTGACACTGCGGGGCGACGAGCCCGGAACCGACGACTTCCACCAAGTGTTCGTGGTCGAGACCAAGGGCGTTCACCTGAAGGCGTCGGAGGACACCGAGTACAAGCGGTCCGTCTTCGACATCTGCAGCGACCACGCCCGCAAGGCCGACTGGGCCGAGTTCGTGCCCGCAATGCGGGACAAAGCAATGCGCTTCGAGGTCGTCGACGAGGACGAATGGCAGGCGCGCCTGAACGGAATGCTGTTCCAATCCAGCGCGTAGAGCCCCCATGGACGCCGTGCGGGGATCGCGGTCGCCGGGGCGCGAGAATGCGCCGTGCAGGCGCGTGATGGACCTCCGAGCTACACGAGACCCTTCTCGCGAGCAGTGAGCCAGATGAGGACCAGCGCGTCGGCACACGGCCTGGCGAGGGTCCTCGCGTCGCGCAACGGCAAGAGGCGGTGCCGGTGGCTGACGAGGTTCCTGGTCGCGACCGCGGCGGCAAGCGTGCTCGCGGTGACTTTGTCTCGTTCAGCGCCGACTGCTTGTGCCGCCTCCGCCAGACGTACGGCAAGCCGATCGGAGTCCCCTTGTTTGTCCGATGTCTTCAATTCTCCGAAATGGACAAGCCAGGACGAATCCCTGCCGAGTGACTCGACGAGTTCGCGGTACCCTGACGTGTAGAGGTTCACCGACACCTTGTATCCAAGCTCGGCCCGCTCGTGGAGGATGCCGCGGGCGAGCTGTTCGCCGGACAGGGCGAGGAACCTCAGGCCCCGGTGGAAGAAGCCCGGGAATCGATCTCTGCGCAGCTCGGTCTTGGTGTACGTGTAGCGCTGGAGGCCG
>CAZTZI010000202.1:0-12971 GCA_964618115.1 uncultured Acidimicrobiales bacterium | reverse complement strand
GCGCTTCGCCGCCCTGGGGCCGCCGACCCCTCGCCGTCGCCTTCGGCCGGCCGCGTCGCTGGGGAGAGTCCTGCGCTCGCTTGCGGGACGCCCGGCCAACGCTGCGGCGGACAGGAGTGCCGGGCTGGTCGCGCTGGCTCTCCTTGCCGGCATCGCCGTCGACGTGACCCTCGGGTTCGTGGCCGCCGTGGTGTGCTGGCTCGTGCTGCGCCGGCGCGCGACGGGGGAGCGCCGCAGGGCGGGGGTCGACATCCTGGCCGAACTTCCCGAAGCCGTGGACCTGTTCTCGCTGGCCGCCAGTGCGGGCCTGAGCGTGCGGTTGGCCGTCGATGCCGTGGCGCCGCGCCTGGGGGGACCCGTGGGCGGCGCGCTGCGCCGGGCCGCCGGGCAGATGCGATTGGGAGTCGATGCGGCGGAGGCTCTCGAGGCGCTCACGGCCGCGCCCGCGGGCGACCCTTTGCGACTGCTGGTCCGCCCACTCGTCGACGCTCTGCGCTACGGCTCGCCGCTGGGGCCCGCACTGGAACGCGCCGCCGCCGTTGCCCGGACCGAGCGGCGCCGTCAGGCGGAGATGGCGGCACGGCGAGTTCCGCTGCGCCTGCTGTTCCCGCTCACGTTCTGCGTCCTTCCGGCGTTCGTCCTGCTCACGATCGTGCCCACGGTGGCGCAGTCGCTGGAGCTTCTCCAGTTCTGACGGGTTCCCGAACGGCTCGCCGGATGCCGCTGCTGCCTCAGGAGCAAAGTGACCGCGACGACGTTGCGACGGGTAGCCCGGGCGACCTCGCGCCCGCGGCGACCCCGGACCCCGAAGAGACCGGCCAACGGACAAACCAGGAGGAAACAGGACATGGCGCAAGTTGCAGGAATCCTTCAGCGGACTCACCGGGCTAACCGGATAGGCCCCCGGCGGTTGCCGAGGCGGGTCGCCGAGGCGGGCCAGGCCACCGCCGAGTACGCCCTCGTGCTGCTCGGCGTGGCCCTGATTGCGGTCCTGGTCCTGGACTGGGCGAGGAACACGAACATGATCAGCCGGCTCCTCAACACGGTCTTCCGATCGATCAGCAAACTCATCACGTGAGCCGCGCCGGCGGCGGGCGACGTCGCCGGCGCGGTCCGCAGGGTCAGGCGGCCGTCGAGGTGGCGCTGCTGTTGCCGCTGCTCATGCTGATGGCCCTGTTTCTGGCGCAGCTGGCCCTCACCGCACGCGATCAGATCATGGTGGCCCACAGTGCCCGCGAGGCGGCGCGCGCCGTCGCTGTGAGCGGCGACGCGTCGCGGGCGCGGCCTGCGGCGCTGGCGGCCTCGCGCCTGGACCCCAAGCGGCTGCAGGTTCGCGTCGAGGTCCCCTCGGGGCCGGGCAACGTGTCGGTCCGGCTGGACTACCGCTCACCGGTGCGCTTCGCCCCACTGGCGGTCCTGCTCCACGATCTCACACTGTCCGGCGAGGCGGTCATGCGGGCCGAGCGGTGACGCCGAGCGTGACGGGATGCGCGTCGGCGAGCGCCATCGGATCAGCAGCACCTGCCGCCGATCCGTGGTCCGCCGCGCCCCGCGCCGATCCGGCGCGACCGCCGGAGTGCATGCCGGCTGCGGTACCTGAACCCAACACCGCAGCGGCGGCGCGACGTGCCGGTACGGTGTTCCGCTGACAGACCTGCCCGCTCCTCTTGGGGACCCGTGCCGATGGCGCCTTCAGCGCATGACCGCGGCGAAGCGGTGGAGATCCGGATCCCACCGCGGACCGAGTACCTCGCGACGGTTCGCGGATTCGTGTCCGAGGTGGTCGCCCGGGAGGCGGGTGTGGATGCGCAGCGGCTCGAGGACCTGCGGGTCGCCGTGTCCGAGGCGGTCACCAACGCCATCGCCGCCCATGCGAGACGCCGGATCACCGACCCGATCAGGATCCGATGTGTCCCCAGCCCGGGCCGGGTGGAGATTCAGGTCCACGATCGGGGAGGGGGGTTCGACCCGTCCAGCGTCCCCGAGCCTCCCGAGCCGGCCGATCCCCGCCGGTTGCACGCCGAGAAGGGCATGGGACTGTGGCTGATGCGGATCATGTCCGACGATCACGCCATCTCCAGCTCGCGCCGCGGGACCGAGGTCCGCCTCGTGGTCCATACGTCGGCCTCGTAGCCGGCGGCGGGAGCCGCGGCAGTACCGGGATCGCTGGACCGGCGTGCGTTGGATCCGGGTGCCCGCAGGGCACTGCGACGTCACGTACGTGTGGTTGTGAGGTCACTGCTGCGGGGTTGTCCGAGCAGCGGAGCCGCTAACGTTCCTGCGTCGTCAGGAGAGGCTGTCGGGATCGCTCATGTCGGATGACCGGAACATCATAGGCGGCGGGGACGCGGCACGGGCGGCTCCGACCGCCGAAGTCGGCGCGCGGGACGAGATCGAACTATCCCCGGGAGCGCCTCCTGACAGCGGCCTGACCTTCATCGGTCGCGACAGCGCCCTGGCCCGCACGGTGGGCCGCCCGCTGTTGCAATTCCTGCATATCGAGACCTCAACGGGGATCCTGCTGCTGCTCGCCACTGTGGCCGCGCTCATCTGGGTGAACTCGCCGGTGGGCGACAGCTACACCGAGTTCTGGCACACCCCCATAGAGATCTCGGTGAGCGACTTCGTGGTCTTCGACGAGGATCTGCACGGCTTCGTGAACGACGCGCTCATGGCGTTGTTCTTCTTCGTGGTGGGCCTGGAGATCAAGCGGGAGCTGGTCACGGGCCGGCTCCGGCGGCCGCGCGATGCGCTGCTTCCGGCGGTGGCAGCGCTGGGCGGCATGGTGGTGCCGGCCCTCGTCTACGTGGCATTCAATCTGGGCGGCGACAACCTCAACGGCTGGGGTGTGCCGATGGCCACCGACATCGCCTTCGCGGTCGGCGTGGTGTCGCTGGTCGGCAAGTGGGTTCCGGGCTGGCTCCGGCTGTTCCTGCTGACGCTGGCGATCGTGGACGATATCGGTGCGATCCTCGTGATCGCGGTCTTCTACAGCTCTGACATATCGCTGGGATGGCTCGGGCTGGCGGCGCTCCTGTGCGTTCTGATCGCCGTGCTGACGCGGATCCGCGTGTGGCAGTGGCCCCTGTACATGCTCATCGGCGTCTTCGTGTGGTGGGCCACCTTGAACTCCGGTGTCCACGCCACGATCGCCGGCGTCGCCGTCGGCCTGCTGACACCGGCCAAGCCGCTGCAGCGGGATTCCGATGCCCGTTCGATGGCCCGCTGGTTGCAGGAGAAGTCGACCATCTCGGTCACCGACATCCGCCGAGCCAACTTCGGCATCGCCGAGTCACGCTCGGTGGCCGAGCGCCTCGAGGTGGCGCTGCATCCGTATGTCAGCTACCTCATCGTGCCGCTCTTCGCCCTGGCGAACGCCGGCGTGGTGCTCAGCGGTGACTCACTGCGCGGCGCGGCGTCCTCGTCGGTCACCATCGGCGTGGCACTGGGGCTGCTGGTGGGCAAGACCGTCGGTGTGTCCGGTTTCACCCTGCTCGCCACGAGACTCGGTCTCAGTTCGCTGCCGGCGGGCGTCACCAGACTGCACGTGGTGGGGGTGTCGATCGTGGCGGGCATCGGCTTCACCGTGGCCCTGTTCGTGACGGCGCTGGCGTTCGACGGAAGCGCAGCGGGCGACGAGGCCAAGATCGGCGTTCTGGTCGCCTCCCTGGTGGCCGCAGTTGTCGGCCTGATCGTGCTGCGGATGGCCGGTCGCCGCCTTGTCAGAGCCTTCGCGGCGCCCGGTAGCGCCTAGCCCCTATCTTGCAGCCCATGGACTCAGCCGCCTCGCCCAAGCGGATCGTGATCGTCGAGTCGCCCACCAAGGCCACGACGATCGCCCGCTTCCTCGACGACTCCTACACCGTGGAGTCCTCTCGCGGCCACGTGCGCGATCTTCCCACCAATGCCTCGGAGATCCCCAAGACCTTCCGTTCCGAGCCATGGGCGCGGCTCGGCATCGACGTCGAGAACGACTTCAAGCCGCTCTATGTGCTGAACAGTGCCAAGCGGGACACAGTGCGCTCGCTCAAGAAGCTCGTGGCGACCGCGGACGAGTTGTATCTCGCCACCGACGAGGATCGCGAGGGGGAGGCGATCGCCTGGCACCTTCTCGAGGTGCTGTCGCCCCCGCAACGGGTCACCATCCGCCGCCTCGTATTCCACGAGATCACACCCGATGCCATCCGCGCCGCCCTGGCGAACCCGCGGGAGATAGATCGCCGGCTGGTGGACGCGCAGGAGGCCCGCCGCCTGCTCGACCGCCTCTACGGCTACGAGGTCTCCCCGGTGCTGTGGAAGAAGGTGGCGCCCCGCCTGTCCGCCGGGCGGGTGCAAAGTGTGGCGACGCGCATCGTCGTCGAGCGCGAGAGGCAGCGGATGGCGTTCGTTCCCGCGGGTTACTGGTCGCTCGACGTCACTGCCGCCACGCGCGCCGACGAGAGCTTCGGGATGGCCGTCACCGCCCTCGACGGAGCGCGCCTCGCCAGCGGCCGGGACTTCGGTGCTGACGGGAAGCTGCGCGCCGAGAGCGTCGTCGTCCTCGACGGGGACAGGGCACGAGAACTCGCCGAGGAATTGGACGGCGAGACCGCCGAGGTGACCTCCGTGGCGGCCAAGCCCTACCGCCGCCGCCCCTCGCCGCCGTTCATAACCTCCACACTCCAGCAGGAGGCGGCGCGCCGCCTGCGCCTGTCGGCATCCGCGGTCATGCGCGTGGCGCAGTCGCTCTACGAGCAGGGCTTCATCACCTACATGCGGACCGACTCGGTGACCCTGGCCGAAGTGGCGCTGAAGGCCGCTCGCGCCGAGGTCGCCGAGCGCTACGGCCGCGAGTTCGTGCCTCCGAAGGCGCGGCACTACCGCAGCAGGGTGCGCAACGCTCAGGAGGCACACGAGGCCATCCGACCTGCGGGCGAGACGTTCGCCTCCCCGGAGTCGCTGCGCGGGCGGCTCTCGACGGTGGAGGCCGGTCTCTACGAGTTGATCTGGCGGCGCACCCTCGCCTCGCAGATGACCGATGTCACCGGCGAGACCGTCACCGTCGAGGCGACGGCGCGGACTTCGAGCTCCTCGGAGGTGACGCTCGCTGCCTCGGGCACGGTGATCGAACACGAGGGATTCCGTCGCGCCTGGGATCCGCTGCCGGCCGCCGGCGGCAACGGGACCGGCGGCGCGGGGGCGGAGGTGCCCGGGGCTGACGCCACCGGGAAGCAGGGTGCCGGAGCCGGACGTGCCGGCGGTGAAGGCGACGAGGCGCAGCGGCGCCTACCGCAGGTTGCCGCGGGGGACGTCCTGGATCTCTCCGAACCGGACGTCTCCGATCACGAGACCCAGCCGCCGGCGCGGTTCACGGAGGCGACGCTGGTCCGGCGCCTCGAGGAACTGGGCGTGGGACGGCCCTCCACGTACGCCACGATCATGACGACGATCACCGACCGCGGCTACGTGCGCAAGAAGGGCACAGCCCTGATTCCCACGTTCACCGCCTTCAGCGTGGTGACGCTCCTGGAAGGCCACTTCGCCGACTTCGTGGACTATGCCTTCACCGCCCGCATGGAGGATGACCTCGACGACATCGCCCGCGGCAGGCAGGAGTACCTACCGTGGTTGTCCCTGTTCTATTTCGGGGCCGAGGGCCATCCCGGCCTCAAGGCCCGCGTGGAGGACAATCTCGAAGAGATCGACGTCCGCGCAATCAACGCCGTCGCCATCGGCACTCACCCCGACGGCCGGCGCATCGAGGCGCGCCTCGGTCGCTTCGGCCCTTACATCACCTGCGGAGATCAGCGGGCACAACTGCCCGAGGACACCTCGCCCGACGAGGTCACCGTCGATCTCGCGCTGGAGTTGCTGGCTCGTCCCACGACAGGTCGCACGCTCGGAACCGATCCCGCCTCGGGCCTGCCGGTCACCGCCCGCGAGGGACGCTACGGACCCTACGTCCAACTCGGCCCGCCGTCGACCGATCCCGACGCGAAGGCGGAGAAGTCCGCCTCGCTGTTCAGCTCCATGAGCCTCGAGGAAGTCACGCTCTCCGAAGCGTTGCGCCTTCTGAGCCTGCCCCGTGCCGTCGGTACCGATCCGGCCGACGGCACGGAGATCACCGCGCAGGTGGGGCGGTTCGGGCCCTACATCAAGAAGGGATCCGAGACCCGCTCCCTGGAGAGCGAGGAGCAGGTGTTCACGGTAGGTCTCGAGGAGTGCCTGGCCCTGCTGGCCCAGCCGCGCCGCCGCCGCGGTCAGGAACCCAAGGCTCCGCTGCGGGAGTTGGGCGCGGATCCGGTCACCGGTCGCCCCATCGTTGTCCGGGACGGCCGCTGGGGTCCGTACGTCACCGACGGGGAGGTCAACGCCTCGCTGCGCGCCGGCGACACTCCTGAGACTCTCACACCGCAGCGGGCCTCGGATCTGCTGGCGGCCCGGCGCGACGCCCCCGCCTCCGGGGCCCGGAAGGGAAGTTCCCGGCGCCGGAAGGGGTCGCCGGCCCGTGACGGTTGAGGGGACGCCGGTCGCGCGTCGTCATTCGTGGACCGGCTTCCGGCGGCGGGTGTTCGGCACGCCGCAGTTCTTCCGGCTCTGGTCGGCCCAGGTCGTAACGTCCACCGGCGACTGGCTCGGTTTCCTCGCCATCTCGGTCGTGGCGGTACGTCTCGGCGCCGGCTCGCCCGAGGCGGCGATCGGCGTGGTGTTGGCCGCCCGCCTGGTGCCGGGCATCTTCTTCTCGCAGGTGGCCGGCGTACTCGCCGACCGCTGGGATCGTCGCCGCCTCATGGTCACCTGCGACCTGGCGCGGGCGGGAATCCTGCTGATCGTGCCCCTGGTGAACAGCGTGTGGCAGCTCGTCCTGGTGTCGCTTGCGCTGGAGGCGTTCACACTGCTCTGGATTCCGGCGAAGGAGGCGTCCGTACCGAACCTGCTGCCGGCCGGGCACCTGACAGCGGCCAACTCGTTGTCCATGTTCGCCACGTACGCCACGTTCCCCGTGGCCTCGCTGATCTTCGCCCGGGTTGCGAGCCGGCTCGAGGACGCATCTCCGGACGGCTGGTTGGGTCTCCTCTACCTGGACAATCAGGGGCCGATCTTCTACCTCGATGCCCTGACCTTCGTGGTGTCGGCCGTGCTCGTGTTCTCGCTGCCGCTCCGGCACCACCGGGATCCGAGCCGATCGGGGAGCGCCTCTTTCAGGTGGGAGGGGGTGTTCCGCGAGTACCGGGAGGGGTGGCGCTACGTGGTCGTGAATCCCACGGTGCGCTCGGTCAACATCGGTCTGGCGACGGCGCTCATCGGCGGCGGCATGCTCATCCCGCTGGCGCTCGTCTATGCCATCGAGGTTCTCAGGGTCGGCGAGGGTGGCTTCGCCGACATTGTCACCGGGTTGAGTGCCGGCGTCGGCGTCGGCGTGCTGGTGCTGTCCCTACTGCAGCGGCGAGTCCACAAGCACCGTATGTTCGCCCGGTCGGTCACGGGTGCAGGGGTGTGCCTGCTCGTGGCCTCCTCGTTGGGCTCGCTCCCGTGGGTCGTCCTGGTGGCCGGCGCGGTGGGGGTCTGCGCCGGTGGGATGTACGTCCTGGGCTTCACGCTGCTGCACGAGAACACCGCTGACGAGGTCCGGGGACGGGTCTTCGCAGGGCTCTACTCCATCGTCCGGCTGTGTGTCGTGGTGGCTCTGGTCGTGGGGCCGCTGCTGGCCGCGGCTTTCGACCGCATCTCCGAAGTGCTGTGGGACCGCTCGATCGACATCGGCATCGTCGTGGAACTGCCGGGCGTGCGCCTCACGCTCTGGCTGGCGGGGCTGACCGTGATCGTTGCGGGCCTGCTCGCCCGCCGCACGCAGAGGGCGCAGGCGACCACGGACTCCGCCAGTGCTGACACCACCGGTGCAGAGTCTCTGGAAGACTGCTGAGCGATGGAGGTCGCACCAGGCAAATTCGTAGTGTTCGAGGGCGGCGAGTCGGTCGGCAAGTCCACTCAATCCCGCTGGCTGGCGGTTGGCCGCGGTGTCGAGGTGACGTTCGAGCCCGGGGGAACCCGCTTGGGCCAGGAGTTGCGTCACCTGCTGCTCGGTCGTGCCGGCATCCATCTTGACGTCCTCAGCGAGGCCCTGCTGATGGCCGCGGACAGGGCGCAGCATGTCGTCGAGACGATCCGTCCGGCCCTGGAAGCGGGTCGCGATGTCGTGTGCGACCGGTACATCGGGTCTTCGCTGGCGTACCAGGGTTACGGGCGGGGGCTGGACGTCGACATCGTGCGGGCGCTGTCGGAATTGGCCACCGGCGGTCTGTGGCCCGATCTCATCATCCTCCTGGACATGGATCCAGAGCGAGCGCGGGCGAGAAGCGGCGGCGGTTCGGACCGGTTCGAAGCGCTGGGCATGGACTTCCACGGTCGGGTGCGGGCGGGATACCTGGAACTCGCCGAGGCCGACCCCGGGCGCTGGACGGTGGTGGATGCCGACCGCCCCGCGCCGGCTGTGCGTGACGACATCGCAGCGCGGGTTGCCGATCGGTTGGGCTGGATGTGATCGATCAGGTCTCGGATCCTGGTCCCGGCTCGCTCGACCTGTTCGGGGAGTCCGCATCACGCGCCGGAACAGAGTCCGAGCCGTCGCCGGCGCGGGTCCGGGCCGACGACGGCCCCGGCACACGCGGTGCCGATGACGGAACAGAGTCCGAGTCGCCGGCGGCACACGCCGGCGGCCCGGCGTGGCCGCCGCTCGTCGGGGCGGAGGAACCGCTGCGCCAACTCGAGGCGGCGCTGGCGGCGCCGGTCCACGCCTACCTGCTCACCGGGACGCCCGGAGGGGACAAGCGAGCGATCGCACGGGTCTTCGCCGCCGAACTGCTGGCGGCGGCCGCGGCGGGTGAGGGAGCGGAGGTGGCCGAGCGGCATCGCCGCCGGGCGCTCGCGGGCGTCCATCCCGATGCCGTGTTCGTCGAGCCGGAGGGTCGCGCCCTGCTTGCGGCCGATGCGACCTCGATTATCACCGAGGCGGCTCGGCGGCCGCTGGAGGGTGCCCGCAAGGTGATCGTCTGCGACCGGTTCGGTACCGCCACGCCGGCCGTGGCGGCCAGCCTGCTGAAGACGATCGAGGAACCGCCCCCGGCCACGACCATCGTGCTCCTCGCCGACGACATCCCCCCGAGCCATGTCACGGTGGCCTCCCGCTGTGTGACCGTCCGGTTCCCGGCGCCGTCGGCCGAGGACATGTGCGAGTGGCTCGTCGCCTCGGGCGTGGCCCCCGGTCCGGCGCAGCAGGCGGCTCGCGCGGTCGCCGGAGACCCCGCACGCGCCCGTGATCTGATCACCGGGGGGAACCTGGCGGGACGCTTGGAGTTCTGGTGGTCGGTTCCCGAGCGACTCGACGGCACGGGGGCGCGTGCCGCCGCCGCCGTCGACGAGCTGCGCGCCCTCATCGACTCGGTGGCGACGGAGTCCCAGCCCGAGCCCGCCGACCCGGCGGACCGCGCCGCGGGACAGAGACGCGATCGTCGCCACCGCCGGGCGCGCGACGCCGAACTGCGATTCGGCTTCGCCGTGCTGGCGGAGCGCTACCGCCAGGATCTGACCGGTGCAGCCGGAGCATCCCCGGGGGTCGCCGGGCAGGCCGCAGGGGCGATCGACCGGCTGCGGGACGCCACGGCGGCGCTCGTGCGCAACCCCGACGAGAAGCTGCTCCTGCAGGACCTGATGCTGCACCTTCCCCGAGCCGAGGGTTAGGCCGAGTCGGAGACGACCGCTCCGGTCATTCCGGCGGAGCCGGAACCCATGCTCATCCAGCGGCGATCGACGGCACGGGCGGATACGACGCGCAGTTCGGACGCTCGGCCGGTCGGGTCGGGTGAACAGGCCGGCTGCGCCGGTTCGGCGGCGCCAACCCCTCAGCCGGTGCTGCGTCGCCGCAGCACCTCGAAGAGCGCGACCGCGGTGGCGGCGCTCACGTTGAGCGCGTCCAGCCGCCCGCTGACCGGGATCCGGGCGGTCACGTCGCAGCGCCGGCGTACCAGGCGGGAGAGGCCTCGCCCCTCGGCGCCCAGCACCAGCGCGAGCGGCGCGTCGGCGATGGGCAGATCCCAGATCGTCTGATCGGCCGTCACGTCCAGGCCCACCGACCAGACGCCGAGCTCGGCGAGGGTCCCGAGCGCCGTCGGGATCCCGCTGACCGGCGCGAAGTTGAGGTGCTCGATGGCGCCGGCGGCCCGCTTGGTCACCGTCGGGGTGATCCGTGCTGCCCGGTGGCGCGGCAGCACGATGCCGGTGACGCCGGCGCACTCCGCTGTGCGCAGGATCGCTCCGAGGTTGCCCGGATCGGTGACGCCGTCGACGACCAGCAGCAGCACCGGCGTGCTCTCGCCTGATCCAGTAGCGGGCGGCGGCGGTGCAGCGGCGGGTACCGGCGGCGCGGACGCCTCAGCGCCTGCATCGGCCCCTTCGCCACCCTCCTGCGGCTCCTCGTCATTGTCTCCCGGCTTCGCTACGGGCACCCCTGCTGCCGTCTCGCTGTGCCGGTCGTCCGCGGCGGCGTCCTCGAACAGGGAACTCGGGGGCGGTGGCTCGGCGCCGGACGATCGGTAGAGGTCGTCCGCACGAGCGGGTTCCCCGTCCGCCGGCAGGCCTGCGACGAGTTCCTCCAGGGCATATTCCCGTAACGGCGCGGCGAATGCCACCACACCCTGCGGGGCTTCCGTGGCGGCCATCTGATCGAACCGCCCACGGGGCAACTCGCGGATGTCCACGCCGGCCTCGTCGGCCAGATCGATGATGTCGTCCAGGATCTCAGCGGGATCCTGGTCGGCGGCGATGACGACTTGCCGGACCGTGCGGTTCCCGGCCAGGAGTAGCTCCTTGACGGCGTGCCGGCCCTCGACCCGGTCACCGCCCAGACCGCGGGTCTCGCCGGACTCGTGCTCGCGCTGGCGGACCGGCGTGGTGCCGCGCTCTCCGTAGCGCCTGTTGGGTGACGTCCCCCGCCCCTGGCCTCGGTGGCCATCGCGCTGCTGCGGACCGCGTCCGCCACTGCGCCCGCGCGGGCTCCAATCGTCCTGGTCGCGGTCCCTGCCGCGCCCTCCGCCACGACCGCCTTGGCCGCGCCCTCCGCCGCGTTCCCAGTCACCGCCGCCACGGCCGCCTTGGCCGCGGCCGCCGGGCCCTCCGCCACGGCCGCCCTGGCTGCGACCTCCGCCTGGTCCCCCGTCTCGTCCACCCCCGTCTCGTCCGCCGGGCCCTCCGCCGCGGCCGCCCGGGCAATGTTGCCGGGGCTCTCGACGTGCAGTCCGGCAAAGGTGCGCTGGCCCCTTTCGTAGAGAATGCCGACCAGGTTGACGACCGCGTCGGCTCCGGAGATGCGCTCTCTGACCTGGCGCTCGTCGGAGATGTCGGTGGCGACGGCAACGATCTGTCCGACGTCGCCCGCTGTCTGCAGGAAGGCGGCTCTGCCTGGCCGGCGCACGGCAACGATGACCCGCCAGCCGCCGGCGGCCAGCCGGCGGACGGTATAGCGTCCGATGAAGCCGGAACCGCCGAAGACAACAACCGTCCCAACAGCCATGAAGACCTCCAGCAGCACCGATTGCGGATGATTGAGCCTCGAGGGCTAGGCGTCAATTGCCCTCAAGGGTGTTGCCACTTGACAGGTTTCCCCTGCGCCCACTAGGAGAGGCGCCGTGCCCAGGTGGCGGAATTGGTAGACGCGCAGGTTTCAGGTACCTGTGGGGGAGACCCCGTGGAAGTTCGAGTCTTCTCCTGGGCACCAGCGCCGCCCGACCTTGTTCCTGTGGGCAGGTGCGGGTAGCCTTGCCAAGCCCTGATCGCCTGCCAATCCGGCGTCTCCCCGGGTTCGCAGGCGTGGCGGGTCAGCCCTCTTCCACCTCAACTGTCACATGGCCAACCTTCTCTATCAGGGAGATCTTCCCTCCGGCCTTGATCTCGGGGCCACGGTCGCTGTCGACTCCGAGACCATGGGCCTCAAGCCCTTGCGCGACCGTCTGTGCCTCATTCAGCTCTCCGGCGGCGACGGCAATGCCCATCTCGTGCAGTTTCCCAGGGGCGACCTCGCGGCGCCGCGGTTGCGCGCTCTCCTGACAGACCCCGGCACCCTGAAGGTCTTTCACTTCGCCCGGTTCGATCTCGCGGCAATCCGCCACCACATGGGTATCGTCGTGTCGCCGGTCTACTGCACCAAGATCGCGTCCCGCCTGGTGCGGACCTTCGCCGAGCGGCACGGCCTCAAGGATCTGTGCAAGGAACTCCTCGGAGTCGACATCTCCAAGCAGATGCAGAGCAGCGACTGGGGCGCGGGAGAACTTTCGAACCGGCAGCTCGATTACGCGGCTGCGGATGTTCTGCACCTCCATCGACTGAAAGCGGAACTCGATCGCCGCCTGGAGCGCGAGGAACGCACGGAACTGGCCGAAGCCATTTTCCGCTTTCTCCCGACCCGTGCTGAACTCGATCTTCTGGGCTGGAACGATCCGGATATCCTGGACCACTGATCTGATGGCCAGCCCGCCCACAGACGGCCTCACCCCGGACGACGTCCTGCCGCATCCCCGGCACCGTTCCCTGCTGCGCTACACGCGCATCGTCCGCCTGCTGCGCTGGCTCTTGCCGCTGTGCGCCCTCGCCCTGGCCGTCTTTCTGCTGTTGTGGCCAACCTTCAACCTCATCGAGCTGCCCAACGTGATTCCGATCAGTGGACTTGAACAGCCGACGGCCGAGCGCTCGACCATGACCAATGTCAGGTTCCTCGGAACGGACAGCGATGGCCGGCCCTTCACCATCCGCGCCAGAACGGCCTGGCATGGTTCGGACAGGGATGACATGGTGTTTCTCGAGGGTGTGAGCGGCTCCATCACCGTCGGTGAAGGCGAGTGGACGTCCCTGGAAGCCGATAGCGGCTACTTTGAACAGAAGAGCCAGGTGCTCACCCTTGAATCGTCTGTTCAGGTCATCTCCAGCAGCGGTTATCGTCTGGA
>CAZTZI010000201.1:0-20584 GCA_964618115.1 uncultured Acidimicrobiales bacterium | reverse complement strand
GGGTGATCCCCCTCCCCCGCCACCTGCGCCGGTTGCTGCACCGGAACCCACCTCCGGGCCCGTCTACGGCGGCACGCTGATCTTCGGCGTCGAGGCCGAGACTCCCGACGGCTGGAACCCCGCAACGACCCAGTGCGCCGTGTCGTGCCACGCCGTCATGCGGGCGATCTTCGATCCGCTGGCCATCGAGGACGAGACCGGGGCACCCCAGCCCTACCTGCTGGAGTCCTTCGAGGCCAACGAGGACTACACCACCTGGACCTTCAGGATGCGCCCCGGCATTTCCTTCCACGACGGAACACCCGCCGACGCGCATGCTCTGGCCGAGCACTTCGAGAAAGTCATGACCAACCCCCTCGCCGGACAGGTGTTCAACCGCGTGGAGGGTTGGGAGGTGGTCGACGACCTCACCCTGGAGTTCTACGCCAGCGCCCCGTTCTCCGGCCTGGCTGCCGGCCTGACCGGTCAGCTCGGCTACCTGGCGGCGCCCGGCCAGCACGACGATCCCGACGGGGCGACCAACCCCGTGGGCACCGGTCCGTTCGTGTTCAAGTCGTGGACCCCCGACGCCGAACTCGTCGTTGAACGGAACCCCGACTACTGGCGAACCGACAGCGACGGCCGCGCCCTGCCCTACCTGGACCGCATCGTGTACCGCCCGTACATCGAGCCGGACGCCCGCAGGCTGGCGCTGGAGACCGGCGACATCACGGTGACGCACTACGACCTGGGTCTGGACTTCGAGAAGTACCGGGAGAACTTCAAGACGATCGAGGAGCAGGGCTTCCTCCAGAGCTTCTACCTGCTGATCAACAACGCCAAGGCACCGTTCGACGACATCCGCGCCCGGCGGGCGCTGGCTCACTGCACCGACTACGAGACGTACAACCTGCTGCGCACCGCCGGCGAGTTCGACATCGCCAACGGCCCGTTCGCCCCCAACACTCCCGGTTACCTCGCCGACACCGGATTCCCGGGCTACGACGCGGCCGCCGGACGGGCGCTGTGGGCAGAGATCGGAGATCCCGGCACGGTCACCCTCGCCACGACTCCCGACGCCCACTACCGCACCGGAGCGGAACTGCTCGCCCAGATGTGGGCCGACTGCGGCATCGACGTGCAGATCCAGCAACTCGATCAAGGAACGCTGATCCTCAATGGCGTCATGGGCAACTTCCAGGTGGCCCAGTGGCGCAACCACAACGGCGCCAACCTGCAGAACGAGCGCGTCTGGTGGCATTCCGAATACACCGGATTCATTGCAATCAACATGGGCCGCATCAAGAATCCGGAACTCGACGCCGCCCTGACCCGCGCCACGCTCACCGACGACCGCGCCGAACTGCGACAGATCGCCGAGGAAGTCAACCGCATCTTCGCCGACGGCGTGCACAACATCTGGCTGCACTGGGTGCGCTGGATGATCCCCCATCACGATGAGGTCCAGAACCTGGGCTGGATCACGCTGCCGCCACCGGACGGCCGCGAGGTGCTGAGCATCGTCGAAGGACGGACCTTCCTGACCGAGACCTGGCTGGAGGAGTGAACTCGATCGGCCCGCGCCGCGTGGAATCGCGCCCCAGGGAGGCTTGAGAGCGATGGGCTATGTGCGGCGGCTCGCAAGCAGGCTCGTGCAGACCGCCGCCGTCGTGCTCGTCGTCACGTTCGTCACCTACTGGATGCTCAGCCTGCTGCCCAGCGACCCGTGCTTCCTGTCGGTGGGCACCGGCGCCACGGAGGAACTGCTCGCGGAGTGCGAGGAGAGGCTCCAGCTGGACCGCAGCCTGTTCCACCAGTACGGCTCCTGGCTCGGCAACATGTTGACCGGAGACCTCGGCGAGTCGTACCGCAACGGCATCGACGTGACCCAGAGTCTCCGCGACAAGGTGCCGGTCACCGCCTGGCTGATCCTGTACACGACCGTGCTGAGCCTCGTCGTGTCGGTCCCCCTGGGAATGCTCAGCGCCGTGCGGCGCGATACCTGGATCGACCGTGCGGTCACCGGCGGCGCTTTCTCACTGCTGGCGCTGCCTTCGTTCGTACTGGGCGTGATACTCGCGCTCGTCTTCGCAGCCAAGCTGGGGTGGTTCGACCTCGGTGGCTACGTCGGTCCGACATCGGGCCTCCTGGCCCACTGGAAATCGCTGTTCCTGCCGGTGGTGACGCTGACCGCCGGCATCATGCCCTTCCTCCTGCGGCTGCTGCGCAGCGACGTGATCACCACACTGCAGGAGGACTATGTCGAGGCGGCACGCGCCAAGGGTCTGCCCCGCTGGTGGATCCTGCTACGGCACGTGCTGCGCCCGTCGAGCTTCACGATCGTGACCGTCGCCGGCCTGAACGCGGCGCAACTCGTGAACGGCGCTCTGGTCGTGGAGATCATCTACGACCTCGACGGCCTGGGCACGTACCTGATCTCGGCGGTCTTCAATCAGGACTTCCTCGTGGTTCAGACGCTCGTTGCGCTGGTCGCGGCGGGATTCGTGGCCACGAACATGCTCGTCGACGCAACGTACCCCTTGTTGGATCCCCGAGTGAGGGTGCGGAACCGATGAGGCGGGTGAGCGTGCCGGGCGGGCGTAGCCTTGCCGCCCTCCGGGGGCGAGGCGGCAGCGGTGCCGGCGCCGGACGTCTGCGGCTGGCCGATCAGCCGTTCGGGTTCTGGTTGGCCGGCCTGTGGCTGGCGGCGCTCACCTTCTTCCTGCTGTTCGCCCCGATTCTGGGATTCCTGGCCGACCCCGAGGGGTATTCGCGGGACGTGCTGCAGGGTGTCGGCTGGTCACACTGGTTCGGCACCGACGAACTGGGGCGGGACATGTTCGCCAGAGTCGTGTGGGGCGGCCGCCTCTCGCTGATGATCGCAGCGATCTCCGTGGCGGTGGGAATCCTCGTCGGCGGGCTGATGGGATTGCTGGCCGGATTCTTCGGCGGATGGGTGGACACGGTGCTCAGCGGCGTGGTCAACATCATGCTGTCCCTGCCGGCGCTGATCCTCGCCCTGTTCATCGTCACCGTCCTCGAACAGAACACCCGCAACGTGATCATTGCGGTCACGATCCTGGCCGCCCGCGCCGTGGCCCGCATCGTTCGGGCGCAGACGCTGCGCTTCCGCGAGCGCGAGTTCGTGACCGCGGCGCGCTGCATGGGAGCGCGCACCTCCCGGCTGCTGTTCCGCGAGGTGCTGCCCAACCTGCTGCCCATCGTCGTGGCTTTCACCTTCCTGGGCCTGGGGCTGGTGATCGTGGGCGAGGGCGGCCTCAGCTTCATCGGCAAGAGCGTGCCGTCACCGGCCATCACCTGGGGCGGCATCCTGGCGCTCGCCAAGGGCAAGCTCGCCGATGCCCCACACCTCACCATCTATCCCGCTGTCGTCATGTTCTGCACGCTGATGGCGGTGAACTACATCGGGGACACGCTGATGCGCCGCTTCGACGTGCGTCAGTCGCTGATCTGAGAGAGGCCGGGAGGGTCAGGACAGCGACACCGGCAGCCGGGACAGACCCCGGAGGGTGAGGCGCGGCTTCCACGGGGGATTCTCCTCGGTGGCGGACCACGTCCCGAAGCGGTCGAGCAGTCCGGCCAGCACTACCTGGCCCTCGAGGCGGGCCAGCGAGGCCCCGAGGCAGTAATGGATGCCCGAGGAGAACGACAGCAGCGGGATCTCGCTGCGGCCGACGTCGAACCGGTCGGGGTCGTCCACGACGGCGGGGTCGCGGTTGGCGGCCCCCAGCAGGGTCATCACGACGAACCCTTTGCGCACCCGGTGCCCGGCCACCTCGACGTCTTCGAAGGCGTAGCGGCTGTCCACCTGCACCGGCGGCTCGAAGCGCAGCACCTCCTCCACCGTCGCGGGCACCAGCGACCGGTCGGCCCGCAACCCGGCCAGTTGCCCGGGGTTGCGCAGCAGGGTGTGGACCATGTTCCCGATGAGGTTGGTGGTGGTCTCGAAGCCGGCACCGTAGATGAGGATCACCGTCATCACCATCTCGCCGACGGTGAGCCGGTCCTCGCCGTCGGCGACAGCGATCAGTCCGGAGAGCAGGTCGTCGGCCGGCTCGGCGCGCCGCCGGTCGATCAAGTCGTGGAGGTACTCCCGGAACTTGTCCCGGGAGACCTTGGCGCGCTCCGCTTCGGTGGGGCCGCGGCCGGGTTCGAGGGTTGCCGCGAGGTCGAGGATGAGCGGCCGCAGCCAGTCCCGATCGCTCCGGGGAATGCCGACGAGTTCGCCGATCACGTTGGCGGGCAGCGGGAAGGCCAGCCGGGCCATCAGATCGCCCCCTCCGGTTGCGGCGAGTTCGTCGAGCAACTCGGTCGTCATGGTCTCGATGGAGGCCCGGAGTTGCTCGACACGCCGGGGAGTGAAGGCGCGGCTCACCAGCGACCGGATGCGAGTGTGGTCGGGAGGGTTCAGGAACAGCATCGACCGATCGCCGCCGGCATCGCGGCTCGGTGCGCCAACCAGCGAGGGCACCAGGTCACCCGGGCCGGACTTCCCGAGGCGCTGGTCGCGCAACACGGATCGGCAGTCGTCGAACCGGGTGAGGATCCAGTAGTCGGCGAACCCCAGCCTGTGCACCGGCGATGTCTCCCGAAGCTCACGCAGCAGTGGGTACGGATCGGCAATGACCTCCGGATCGGTCACGAGCCGTCGCAGAAGTCCGTCGCTCATCGCACCCAGCCCGCGCTGCTCACGCTCCCGATCGTACGCCCGGCGCGGCGACGCGGGCACGAGCCACAGACTGTCCATCGGCACATAAGGACTATGTGATCTCATCAATTATTCTCCACCGTCAAACCGCGGCAGAGCGTTCCACCGGTCGTGGTAACTTCGGCATCGCCCGAACGATCCGACTCGTGGGAGGTCACCCGCTGCGCGATCCCACCGATCATGTGGAGGTCGATCTCCCCGACCGAAGGAGGACGCATGCTGAAATCGCTCAAGTCGTTGAACGGAACCCAGATGACCGGCCTGATGCTCGCCGTCGGCATCGCCGTGGTGTTCCTCTCGGGCATATTCACGCCCAGTGTCCTGATCATCGACATGGTCTTGGGCACCGATCTGACCACCGTGGAGGACGTGCTCGTCACCAAGGTCGAGAACACCGATGCAACCCTCCTCACCGGCACCTTCTACCTGCTCGGCCACGTGCTCCTTCTGGGTGGGCTGGTTGGGCTGTGGCCACGTGGTCGAGGCGGATCCGGCGGTGACGCCGTGACGCGGGCAGGGCTCCTGACGGTCGGCATCAGCGCCGTCTGCGGCATCGCCTCGGCCCTCCTGGACTGGGCCATCGTCCTCAGCGTCCGCATCTCGGATGCCGCCGGGTTCGCGGTCGAGGAGTACTGGCCGTTCGCCCAGAACTTCAACGCCATGGATGCGGCGGTCCAGTTCTCGATTCTGATGACCATCTACCCGGGCTATCTCTTCGTGGGGTGCGGTTTGGCCCGCCGGTTCACCGGCTGGCGCAAGTCGGCTGCAATGGGGATTTCGCTGATCTCACTTGTGGCGCTGGTCCTGGCGCTCATCGGCATCAACGCCGACGGAGCCGAAGCGCTGACGAGCATCAGCTCCATCGCCATCTTCCCCATCAGCTTCTGGGTGTTCGCCCTCGGCATATGGCTCTACAAGGAGGACCCCGAACTCGTCGGCGAACCAGCGAGCGCCTGACTGCCGGCGACCCGGGAACGTCCCGACCTAGAGGAGCGGCAGCACCTCCTCGCCGATGCGCAGGACGTGCTCGGCGGCCTCGTCGTAGGTCTCGCCGGGGAAGTTCGGGAACAACGTCAGGTGCTGCAGACCCCCGAGTTGCTCGGCGTAGCCGGCGATGCCCTCGGCGACGTCGTCGGCCGTCCCGACGATCCACACCTTCTGGTCCAGTGACTCCTCGAGGGTCGGGATCAGGCCCGGCGCGGCCGGGCGGCCGTCAGCGGCCATGTACCCGCGGCTCCAACCGTAAGGACCGAGGAACTTCCAGAACTCGTCGTGGCCGGCGCGGGCGTCCCGCAGGGCCTGCTCGTGGGTGTCCGCGACCCGCACGTTCAGTACCAGCATGCGGTTCTCGCCGGCTGCAAGGGCGCGACCGTGCTCCTTCTCGTACAACTCCCCGAAGCGACCCCACCAATCGACCATGAACTTGTGGTTCCGCAGCCAGAAGACGCCTCCCCAACCGCGGCGGGGCACGTACTCCAGCGTGGGTGGCGACGTCACGGCCTGCCAGATGTCGTACGGGTACAAGGGGCGCGGCACCAGCGTGAGGTGCTGCACGGTGCCGCCCCGGTCGGGGATGCCCTCGGGAGGCAGGTCGAAGTACTTGCCGTGGTAGGCGAACGTCTCGTTCTCGAACGCGGCGAGGATCACGTCGAGAGCCTCATCGAACATCTCACGGTTGATCCGGTCGGCGTCGGCCTTGTCAGGGTTGTCGAAGCTGCCGACGAAAGTGCCGAGTGGTTCGGCCTCTCGCGGCACCGTGCCACGCCCGACGCCGAGGACGCCTCGACCGCCCGAGAGGTTGTGCATAGTGGCGAAGTCCTCGGCGAGGCGCAGCGGATGCCATTGCGGCACGATGTTGAAGAGCGCCCCGATCTTGATGCGCTCGGTGCGCTCGGCCAGCACCGCCCCGAACTGCAGCGCGTTGGGCAGCACCTCGTAGCCCTCGTACTGGAAGTGGTGCTCGGTGAGCCAGAACACGTCGAAGCCGGCGCGTTCGGCGGCCACGCCCATGTCGAGCATGCGCCCGGAGGCGTACCACATCTCCTGCTGGGTGTAGCGACGATCGGTGGGCACCGGTGGCCCGGCTCCCGCATCGTCCATCTCCACCGCACCGAAGAAGAAAACGCCCGTCTCCATACCTGTCTCCTACCTACATCGATCCGCGTCGCGGCACCCCTCGACCTCGTCGGTTGCCGACCGGGCCGTCGCGGTCAGTCGGCGCCGAAAGAGCCGCGCAGGGCCGCGGACACGGCGCCGGTGAGCTCTGCGAACTTCGCCTCGTACCGCAACTCCGGCGCACGGGGATACTCGAAGGGGATGTCGAAACTTGCCACGATGCGACCCGGTCGCGGTGACATCACCAGAACCCGTGTCGAGAGGTACACCGCTTCGTAGATGGAGTGCGTGATGAACAGTGCCGCGAACTGCTCACGCATGAACAGCGAGATGGTCTCCTCGTTGAGACGCTCCCGGGTGATCTCGTCGAGCGCTCCGAACGGCTCGTCGAACAGGAACACGGGTGGATTGAGGGTGAGGGTTCGCGCGATCGAAGCGCGCATGCGCATACCACCGGAGAGCGCCTTGGGATAGTGACCTTCGAACCCGTCGAGACCCACGGTGCTTATGGCCGCACGCGCCAGGCGACGCCGTTCCTCGCGGGAGTGGCCGTGCAGCTCGCCCAGCAACTCCACGTTGCCGAGCACGGTCCGCCACGGCATGAGCGTGGCGTCCTGGAAGATGTAACCGATGCGATCCCGGTCCACCTGCACCGTCCCCCCGGTGGCGCCGTCGAGATCGGAGGCGATTCGCAGGAGCGTCGACTTCCCGCAGCCGGAGGGTCCGACCAGCGTCACGAACTCGCCGCGGCTCACCGAGAAGCTGACCTCCTCGAGTGCATGCGTGCCGTCGGGGAAGACCTTGGAGACGTCCTCGAAGGCCAGAACCGCTCCCGCCGGGGCGGTGCCCCCGGGAGAGCCGCTACCGGGCGATTCGCTCGCTGACGGGACCATGGCGGCGATCAGCCTACCGCTCCGCGCCGGCGCGGGCCGCGGAACGGCCTCCTCCCAAGACCCCCGGGACGTCATTCCGGCGGAGGCCGGAATCCGGCAACCCGCGGGCCGATCGGCGCGCAGCCTCCGCCCCGAGGGGCCTCAGCTGAGGTTCCGCTCGCGCCACTCGACCGTCGCCGCCACCTGGTTGAACGTGAAGACGTGCAGCGCCCGGATGTCCAGGTCCACCATCTGCGCGCTCAACGGCACCAGCAGGTCGTTCGGGTCGTAGTGCGGCGCGGTCATCAGCCGGGTCACGGCGCGGCGGTTCTTGCGCAGGTAGCGCAGCGACTGGCCGATGCCCAGCCGCACGCCGATGCTCAGCAGTCTGGCTCGATCCACGACACCGGCGATGCCGAGATGCACGGGGAGGGACATGCCGGCCAGGCGCTCGGCGGTCAACCAGTTGGTGATCCGCGCGGCGTCGAAGCACATCTGCGTGCTGCAGTAGCCCTCCAGGCCGGCCTCCGCCAGCATCGCCTGCTTCCCGTGCAGCGCCTCAGCCAGGACGGCCTGCTCGATGAGGGGATGACCGTCGGGATACGCCGTGACGCCGATGCACCGGAGTCCGTGATCGGTATCGAGGAGGTCGCCGAGGAAGCTCAGAGCGTCGTGATAGCGGCCCGGCTCGGTGACATCTCCTCCCACGAGGAAGATCTCATCGAGTCCCACCGAACGCAGCCAGGCCGCCAACGCACGCGTGTGCGTGTGGTCGCGAACCAGGCGGGCCGAGATGTGCGGGACGGCGCGGTGACCGCCGGCGATCAGTCGCTCGGCGATCTCCTGCGTGGCGGCAAGGCCCTTGGCCGGCGAGGCGGTGACAGAGACCGTCGAGGCGGGAGGCAGCGCCTCGAGAGCTCCGTCCAGGCTACGCAGCGGGATGACCTCGAAGATGCTCGCATCGATGACCGCCTGCCGAGCAGCCCGCCCGCCGGGCGTCTCCGCCCGGCGGCGCCGCGGACGCACAGCCTCTCCCGCGTCCATCAACTCAATCCGACGATGTTTCCGTCGGCGTCGATGTCGATGCCCTTGGCCGCCGGGACCCGCCCCAGACCCGGCATCGTGCGCATGTCGCCGCAGATGGGATACACGAACCCGGCGCCCACAGATGCCCGCACCTCCCGGACGGGCAACGTCCAGCCCGTGGGCGCGCCCTTGAGGGAGGCATCCGAGGAGATCGACAGGTGAGTCTTGGCAATGCACACCGGCAGATTCCCGAAACCGGCCTCGGTGTAGGTGGCCAGCTGCTTGGTGGCCTGTGACGAGTACTCGACGCCGTCCGCGCCGTACACCTTCGTCGCCACCGCATGGATCTTGTCGGTCAGCGAGGCGTCGTCCGGGTAGAGCACGGCGAAGTGACTCTCCGCCTCGGCGGCCTCGGCCACCGCCTCCGCCAGCTCAGCCGCACCGCGGCCGCCGTCGGAGAAGTGGGTGGTGACAGCGGCCCGCACGCCGTACTCGGCGGCGATCTCGCCGATTGCGGCAATGTCGGCCGGATGGTCGTCCGGGAACACGTTGATGGCCACCACCGGCGTGCAGCCGTGGACGGCAATGTTCTGGATCTGCTTGCGGAGGTTGTCCCCGCCCTCGTGCACCTCGTCGGGATTCTCCGCCAGAAGCGCCTCCGGCAGCGGCCGGCCGGCCACGATGCGGTGGCGGCCCGAGTGGGCCTTCAGCCCACGCACCGTGGCCACGAGCACCGCCGCGTCCGGTGGCAGCCCGGAGTAGCGGCACTTGATGTTGAAGAACCGCTCGGCACCCATGTCGGCGCCGAAGCCTGCCTCGGTACACAGGAAGTCGCTCATACCGATACCCACCTGGTCGGCCACGATGGAGGAGTTGCCGGTGGCGATGTTGCCGAAGGGCCCCGTGTGCACCAGAGCGGGCGTGTTCTCCAGGGTCTGCATGAGGTTCGGTTTGATCGCCTCGCGCAGGATGACCGCCATCGACCCGGCCACACCGATCTCCTCGGCGGTCACGGGGGTGCCGCCGCGGGTATAGCCCACGACGATGCGCCCCAGCCGGGCCCGAAGGTCCGCCAGACCGCTGCACAGAGCCAGGGTGGCCATGACCTCCGAAGCGGCGGTGATGTCGAAACCGCTCTCGCGGGGGATGCCGTCGAGCCGCCCGCCCAGCCCGATGGTGACGTTGCGCAGCGCCCGGTCGTTGACGTCCAGGACCCGCCGCCAGGTGATGTTGTGGATGTCGAGACCCGACTCGTTGCCGTGGTAGAGGTGAGCGTCGACCATCGCCGAGCAGAGGTTGTGCGCCGCCGTCACGGCATGCATGTCGCCGGTCAGGTGGAGGTTGAACAACTCCATGGGCACGACCTGGCTGTAGCCGCCGCCCGCTGCGCCGCCCTTGATGCCGAAGGTGGGGCCCATCGACGGCTGGCGGATGGCGATCGTGGCCGTGCGGCCGATGTGCTGGAAGGCCTGCCCCAGACCGACTGTGGTGGTGGTCTTGCCCTCCCCGAGAGGCGTGGGGGTGATGGCGGACACCACCACGTAGCGGGCCCGCGGACGGTCGGCCATGGCACCGACGGCGCTCAGGTCGACCTTGGCGGCCCCCGTTCCGTAGAACTCCAGGCACGACTCCGGGATCCCGGCGCCTGCCGCGATTTCCTCCAATGGTCGCAGCCGAGCCTGCGACGCAATCTCCAGATCCGACGGAAACGCCATCGACTCCCCCTGTTGATGTCCGGTGGTGTCCTTCCGGGCACGCTTCCCCGGCGGACCGGAGCAACTCCGACGCTGGGGTGTCTTGACTCTCGTTCCGTATTTTGGAACGATTCCATAATACAGAACAGGGCGGTATCACTGGTCGCGGCACGGCGACCGAACAACGGCACGATCGACGCCCGGTGGTAGACGGACGGACGGGGCACGCGCAGCAGTGCCCGGCACATCGCGGAGGCATGACGTGAGCGAACTACCCGCCGAGGCGCGCTGCGTGGTCATCGGTGCCGGGATCGTGGGGAACTGCCTCGTGGGGCACCTGGCGAAGCTCGGGTGGTCCGATCTGGTGCTGCTCGACAAGGGGCCGCTGCCCAACCCGGGCGGCTCGACGGGCCACGCCTCCAACTTCATCTTCCCGGTGGACCACAACAAGGAGATGTGCCTGCTGGGCGAGCAGAGCGCCGACCAGTACCGGGATCTGGGACTCTCGGTGGACTCGGGTGGGATCGAGGTCGCCCGGACGCCTGAGCGCATGGACGAGTTCCAGCGGCGCATGACGTCGGCCAGGGCCTGGGGCATCGAGGCGTACCTGCTCACCCCTGCCGAGGTGAGCAAGTTGGTCCCCTTCATAAGTACCGACGTGATCCTCGGTGGGTTCTACTGCCCGACTGTGTCGGTGGTGGACTCGCTCGAGACGGGCACGCAGATGCGCCGCGTGGCTGTCGAGTCGGGCTGCGGTGTGTTCGCCAACACCGAGGTTCTCGACATCACGACCGTCGATGGCCCACTGCCGGGCACGCGCACCGTCGAGTCCGTGGTCACCGACAAGGGGACCATCCTCGCCGACTACGTCGTCATCGCCTGCGGCGTCTGGTCGAACAGGGTCGCCAACATGGCCGGCGCCTACATCCCTCTCGTGCCCGCCGTACATCAGATGGCGGACGTGGGCCCCATCGACGTGCTGGCCGAGACGAACAGCGAGATCGGCTACCCGATCGTGCGCGACATGGACACCTTCTGTTACGAGCGCCAATCCGCCGGCTCGATGGAGGTCGGCTCCTACGCCCACCGCCCGATCCTGCACCACCCCGACGAGATCCCCTCGAACGAAGAGGCGGCCCTGTCACCCACCGAGATGCCGTTCACGCCCGACGACTTCGACCAGCAGATGGAGGAGGCCATCGAGTTGATGGACATGCTCGGCGACGCCGAGATCCGCTACGCCATCAACGGCCTGCTGTCACTCACGCCCGACGCCATGCCCTGCCTCGGCGAGATCCCCGAGGTGCGCAACCTCTGGTCGGCCGCGGCCATCTGGGTGAAGGAGGGTCCGGGGATGGCCCAGGTGGTGGCGGAGTGGATGACCTTCGGCTACCCGCGGGTCATCGACACGCACGGCGCCGACGTGGCCCGCTTCTATCCCGAGGAGCGCAGCGACACCCACATCTGGGCGCGCTCCTCGGAGCACTTCAACAAGACCTACGGCATCGTCCACCCCTCCGAGCAATGGGACAGCCGGCGCAACCTGCGCGTCAGCCCCTACTTCTCGCGCCAGCAGGCCCTCGGCGCCGAGTTCTTCCAGGCCCGCACCTGGGAACGCCCCCAGTGGTTCGCCTCCAACGCCGACCTCACCGAGCGCTACGGGCTGTCCGAGCGCGAGGTTGAATGGGACAACCGTTGGTGGAGTCCCATCACCATGGGCGAGCACCTCAACCTGCGGGAGAACTGCGGGCTGGTCGACCTCAGCGCATTCCAGATCTTCGAGTTGTCCGGTCCCGGCGCCGTGGAGTACGCGGACCGGTTGGCGGTGAACCGCATCGACGTGCCCGTCGGGCGAGCCGTCTACACACCCTGGCTCACGCCCGACGGTGGCTTCCACTCGGACCTGACGATGATGCGCACCGGGCCCGAGCAGGTTCGCATCGTGACGGGCGTCTTCGACGGCGGGCGGGACGAGTTCTGGGCGCGCCGGCACATGCCCACCGACGGCTCGGTCAGCTTCGGCAACGTCACCGACGAGTTCACGACGCTCGGCCTCTGGGGACCCAACGCCCCGGCGGTGCTGGGTGCGCTCTGCGACCACGGGTGGGGGGACTCGCCCTACGGCTCGCTCGTCGGCGTCGAACTGGACTGTGGCGACAGGACGATCCCCGCTGAGTTGTTCCGCATCTCCTACGTGGGAGACACGGGCTGGGAGATCTACACGGCGTGGGACAACGGACCGGCCCTGTGGGACGCGCTCATGGCCGCCGGAGCCGACCTCGGGCTGCGCCCCACCGGTGGCGGCGTGTACGGCACGTCGGGGCGCCTCGAGAAGGGCTACCGCCTCATGGGCGCCGAACTGGAGAGCGAATACAACCCGCTGGAGGCCGGATTGGCACGCCCCCGGGTCAAGGCGGCCGACTTCATCGGCAAGGAGGCCTACCTGGCGGCCCGCGAGGCAGGCCCGCCCGAGGTGCAGATGTGCGTGCTGACCGTCGAGGACCACACCGACGGGCGAGGTCGCGAGCGCTACATGCAGGGGGGCAACGAGCCGATCCTCACAGCTGCCGGCGAGCGGATCACCGACAGCGATGGAAGAGTCTCACGAGTCACCAGCGCCGGCCCCGGACCCTCGGTGGGGAGGTACCTGCTCATGAGCTACCTCCCGTCCGAACTCGCCGTGCCGGGCACGGAGTTGCAGGTCATGTACATGAACGAGTTGTTCCCGGTGCGTGTGGCGGGGACCGGTGCGGTCTTCGACCCCGACGACACCCGACTCAGAGGCTGAGGGTCGGGGCGTCCCCGGGAACGACGGACCACGATCCGGAGGGAGGGCTGTTGCGAATCCTCTGCTGCGTGAAGCGAGTGCCGGCACCGGGTGCCCGGATCAACGTGACCGCCGACGGGATGTCGGTCGATGTGGCCCACCTCGGCTTCACCACCAGCCCGCACGAGGAGTGCGGCGTCGAGGAGGCGGTTCGGCTGACCGAACAGCACGGCGGCGAGGTGACGGTGCTGACCCTTGGGCCACCGGAGGCAGCCGAGCAGCTCCGATACGCCGCCTCGGTGGGGGCGCATCACGGCGTGCTGGTTCCCACGGACGGTTCCCCCTGGGACCCCCAACGCACCGCGGTGGCCATCGGTGACGCCATCGCGAATCTCGAGGAGGCCGGCGGCACGTTCGACCTGCTCATCTTCGGCAACGAGTCGGCCGACTCGGGGGGCTTCCAGGTGGGAGTGCGGGTCGCCTACGCGCTGGGCCGGCCCATCGTCGGCGGGATCAAGGGCATCGAGATCGACGGCGCGACCGTGCAGGCACGGCGCCAGACCGACGAGGGCTTCGAGGTGTACGAGATGGCCATGCCGGCAGCGGTGGGCGTGAAGGAGGGCATCAACCTTCCCCGCTACCCGACCATGCGAGGGCGCCTCGCCTCGAAGCGTCTGGAGGTCACCGAGTTGCCCGTCGATGCCCCCCCGGGCGGTCAGAGCCTCCTCCGGCTGCACCGTCCCGCCGACGTGGTTGCCGAGACGGCAATCCTCGGTCATGGCCCCGAGGCCGCCCCGGCCGTGGTCGACGTCCTCGCGGATCTGGGAGTGTTGTAGATGCTGCTGGTGGTGCTCGACCACGATCGCGGCGTCATGGCCGAGCCCGGCCGCGAGGCGCTGACGTTCGGGCGAACCCTGGCCGCACGGATGGGCGTCCCGATGCACGCCGCCCTCGTGGGAGGCAATGACGAGACTCTGGTGGCCGAGGCGGGCGTCTACGGAGCGGCCGTGATCCACAGCGTCGTCGATCCGGTTCTGTCGGACTACGGCCCCGAGGCCTGGGGCGAGGTGATCGCCGAGATGGTCAGCCGGCTTGCGCCGGGCGCGGTGCTGGCCTCCGGGAGCGATCGGGGAAACGAGGTGATGGCACAGGCCGCGGCCCGGCTCGACGTTCCCTTCGTGGCAAACTGCGTCGACATCGAGCCTGCGGACTGGTCGATCACCCGCATCCAGTGGGGTGGATCGCTGCTCGAGGACGTCACCCTCGACAGCAACGTGCCGCTCGTGAGTTGCGGGCTGCACGCGGTCGCATCCGAACCGGCGGACGTTCCGCTCACGCCGACCGTCGAGCCGTTCGGAGTGGAACTCGACGCCGCACTGTCCCGGACCGTCGTCCGTGACCGGGTGGTACTCACCGCCGGTGTGACGCTGTCGACGGCACCGGTGGTGGTGGGCGGCGGTCGCGGCGTCGGCTCGGCGGAGGCGTTCGCACCGCTCGAGGAGTTGGCCGATCTGCTGGGCGGACGGGTGGGCTGCAGCCGGGCGGTCACCAACAACGGCTGGCGGCCGCACGCCGATCAGGTGGGCCAGACCGGCACCCGCATCGCTCCGGAGATCTACATCGCCTCGGGAATCTCCGGCGCCATCCAGCACTGGGTGGGCGCCATGGGTTCCAAGCACATCCTCGCCATCAACCTGGATCCTGAGGCCAACATCGTCACCAAGGCCGACTGGGCAGTGATCGGCGACCTCCACGAGGTCATCCCCGCGATCGCCGGCGAGATCCGCTCCCGTTCCTAGCCCGCCGAGCCGGCGGTGGATCAGCCCTTCAGCTGCTCGGCAAGGCTCTCCGCCGCCCGCGACACGTCCATCCCGAAGTCGTGAGCCCGGTCGGGGTCGGGGAAGCGATACGCCGGCCCGTGGACGTGCAGCGCCGCCAGTGGCTTCCCGTCGGGCCGCAGGACCGCCGCCGCGACCGAGTGGAGGTCCTCCACGAACTCGCCGTAGACCCAGACGTAGCCGATGCTGCGGATCTGCTCGAACCGCGTCCTGAGAGCGTCGGGGTCAACCATCGTGCGTGTCGTGTAGGGCTCCAGAGGGCCCGCCAGGTACTCCTCGCGCTCCGCCGGCGGCATGTGGGCCAGGATGGCCAGCCCCGAGGACACCACGTGCAGCGGGAGGCGCTCACCCGTCCAGTCCCTGACCTGCACCTCCGACTGCGATTCTGTCTGGTCGAGGTAGTAGACCTCGTCCTGGTCGAGGATCGACAATCCGGCGATCTCGCCGAGCACCTCACCCAGTTCCTGCAGGTAGGGCCGTGCCGCAGAGATGAGGTTGCGGCCCGGCGCCACGGTTCCGGCGATGTCGATGAGCCCCGGACCGAGCCGGTAGAGCCCGCTCGACGCCTCCTGCTCGACGGCGCGCTCGGTCTCGAGAGCCGAGAGCAGCCGGGCAACCGTGCTCTTGGGCAGGAGTGCCCGATCCGCCAGTTCCGTCACTCCCAGCGGCCCGAGCGCCAGGTAGCGCAACAAGAGGAAGGCACGTTCGATCGACTGGACCACTACGACCGCAGGATACGGCGGCAACGAGGACGTATCCACGCGCCCCGGCGGCGTCCGCCGCCGGTGAGTTGGCCCACTCCCGGGACTACTCCCGAACCCTGTCCTCCAGGGACGGGTCGAGGTTGTGGTAGTCGGAGGCGTCAGCGACGAAAATGGCGCGCTCGGTCCGCAGCCCGGTCGGAGGATCCAGGGTGCCGGCACAGATCCACATGCAGCGGGTCTGCTCGTAAGGTCCTTCCGGCGGTGGCTCGATGACCTTCCAGAACAGCGAACTCCCGCACTCCCGGCAGGACCCGTACGCCACGTTCGGATCGTCGGCCGGGTGGTGCCAGTGGAGGGTTCCGTCCTCGATCAACGTGAAGTCGTCGTATTCGCAGTTGGTGGCGGCCATGAAGTGACCGGTCCAGCGCCGGCATCGGTGGCAGTGGCAGTTCCAGACCGGCCGCGCCGGCCCGCCGATCTCGTAGCGCACACCTCCGCAGACGCAGCGGCCACTCAGAGAGTCGCTCATGTTCGGTTCCTCCGACCCCGCCGGCGGCCGGGCGCTCCGCACGGAGCGCCGGCACGGCCACGCCGCATGGAATGGCGCCGGTCGGCCTGTGACCGACAACCGGTGTGACATCTGGCCCGCATCGCGGAACAGTACCACGATCCGGAACAACACCTCGATAGGTTGAGATCCTTCAAGAGTCGCAGGAGGGGTCGGCGCCAAACCCCGGACTGGGTGGGATCAGGCCAATGTCGAACGGTCCGACGATCGCCAGCGCGAGAGCCGTCCGCACACTGCTGGTGGGAATGGCCTTCCTGATGGTCGGCAACGGCCTGCAGGGCGCCCTCCTGGGTGTTCGAGCCGAGATCGAGGGGTTCGGATTCGCCGTCGGCGGCGCCGTCATGGCCGCCTACTTCGTGGGCTTCCTCTTCGGGACTGCCGTCGCCGAGCGCTTCCTGGCCGCCGTCGGCCACATCCGGGTCTTCGCCGCCCTTGCCTCAACCGCCTCGAGCGCGGCGATCCTGCACGTGGTCTGGGTCAATCCGGCCACTTGGGCGCTGTTGCGGCTGGTGTTCGGCCTGTGCGTGGCGGGTCTGTACGTGGTCGTGGAATCCTGGCTGAACGACATGGCCACCAACGCCAACCGCGGGCGGGTCCTCGGCGGCTACATGGTGGTCATGATGGGCGGCCTCGGGACCGGCCAACTGCTCCTGGTCAGCGGTGACCCGGCGAGCTTCGAACTGTTCGTGCTGGTCTCGGTGCTCGTCTCGCTCGCCCTGGTGCCCATCACCCTGTCGGCCACGACCGCACCCGCGCTGGTCGTGCCCGAGCCGCTGTCGCTCCGGCGCCTTCTGGCGACGATCCCCACCGGCGCCGTCACCGCCTTCTGGGCGGGTGCCGCGCACGGCACCCTGCTGGGGCTGGCCGCTCTCTACGCCAAGTCCGAGGGGCTCTCCGACACACGGATCGCCCTGTTCACGGCCGCGGCACCGCTGGGCTGCGTGGTGTTCCAGTGGCCGATCGGCTGGCTCTCGGACCGGGTCAGCCGCCGTGGCGTCATCGGCATGGCTGCGGTCGCCGCGGCGCTGGCTGCGGCCGGGTCGCTTCTCACCGAACCCGGCACGGCGCTGTCGCTGCTGGGTATGTTCCTCTTCGGAGGCTTCACCTTCCCCCTCCACTCGCTCGCCGTCGCCATCACGGTCGACCGGGTGGCCCCGGCGCAGATAACAGGCGCCACCGCCACGCTCGTGCGCGTGACCGGCGTGGCCGCGGCGATCTGCCCGGCGGTGGCGGGAGCGATCATGGGCGCCACGGGTCCATCGGCCTTCTTCGTCGTGCTCATCGCCACCCACGGTGTGATCGCCGTCTACGTGGGCTTCCGGATCATCGCCCGTGACACCATCCCGGTGGACGAGCAGACCGACTACCTCGCCGTGCCGGCCCGCGCCACCGCGGTCACCGCCAACCTCCATCCCGATGTCGTCGAGGTGGACCGGGAGGCGCCACCCGAGCAGCGCTCGGATCGCTGAGATCGTCGGCGAGGACTACCCGACGGGGACAAAAAAGTTCGCTGACCTGGGTTTCTATGGTGCTATCGGCTGGATTCGTGTCCGTCCTACATCCATCCGGAAAGAGAGTGTTCAGTTAGATATTGATAATCTATGATATATATGTTATTATATAGATAATCATTGAAAGATCTGATCTACTTGTAGCGCGGTGCGTGGGGCGTGGAGCATCGGGCAGGGAGCAGAGCGGGTCCGTCGCCACGACGAAGGGAACACCCAACAGCCATAACGGCCGATCCCGATGCCGCGGGCGGAGAAGCCGTGGACGCAACATAGGTGATGTGTAGAATGGCCCAAAATGAGCGCCGGTGAGTTGCGCCGCTGGCTGCAGGAACAGGGCTGCACCTCTCACACCCACAAGGGTGGCAGCGGCCATCTCACCGTCCGGCGAGGGAACCGCACCAGCCAGTTGCCGATGCACGGCGGGCGCAAGGAGTTCGGGCGTGGGCTCGTCGCCAAGATCAAGAAGGACCTGGAGTTGGACTGATGCTCGCCTATCCGATCGTGCTCGAAGACGACGACGGCGTCGTTCTGGCGAGGTCCCCCGACTTCCCCGAACTGACCACCTTCGGGGAGGACCGCGAGGAGGCGATCGCCCGCGCGACGCATGCGCTCGAGGAGGCGATCGCCGCCCGCATCCACGACCGCAAGGACATCCCGCCGCCATCGAGAGGCGAGGACTACGCGGTCCTTCCGACTCTTACATCCGTCAAAGCGCAGCTCTACCAGGGCATGCGCTCCCAAGGTGTCGGCAAGGCGGAACTTGCCCGCCGGCTGGGCTGGCACATGCCGCAGGTGGATCGCGTCCTGGACGTGACGCACCACTCGCGCCTGGATCGGATGGACGCCGCCCTCGGAGCGATCGGGCAGCGCCTGCACGTTACCGCCGCCAACCTCCATCCCGACTTCCCCGAGGCCGACCGGGAGACGCAACCGGAACAGCGCTGAAGTCGCTGAGAACTCGTCCGTCGCTCCGGCGGAGAGCTTGCCCGGACTCGATCGGGACCGGAACCCACGGCCCAGCGAGACCACCGGGGGTGGGTAGGATTCCGCCATGGCGGACAAGCGCGAGGCTCACTTGGCGATGATCCAAGGGGTCATCAACCGCCTCGCGCAGAACTCGTTCCTGCTGAAGGGCTGGAGCGTCCTGCTGGTCTCCGCCCTCCTGGCCGTCGCAGCCACCAGTTCCGAGGACTGGATCCTGCCCGTGGCCTTCCTGCCGACGGTGGCATTCTGGGGCCTCGACGGCTACTACCTCCGCCAGGAGAGGCTCTTCCGGAGGCTCTACGACCACGCCCGCCAAGCCGACGATGCCGGCGTCGACTACGGGATGGACACGGGCCCGTTCCAAACCGCCGAGAGATGGCGGAGCGTCGTCGTCTCCCGCACGCTCTCGGTCTTCCACGGCACGCTCGTCGCGGCAGTCCTAATCGTCACAATCATCGCGTTCATACAAGGCTGAGCGATGGCCCGGAGAGTCTTCTTCAGCTTCGAGTACAGCGACGTCTGGCGGGTCAACCAAGTCCGCAATAGTTGGGTGACGCGAGGGGTCGAACGCGGCTGCTGATGCCACAACCACTAGAGGACCGTAACAGTTAGCGGACGCTTCGGAAATTAGCGGGGCGTTATTCCAGCGAGCATCGCATAGCTGGGTTTGCCCGCTGCATACCTAGTTTCGCCTCCGTAGAGGAGCGCGCGGATGCGGCAGTGGGCGAAGCGGCGGAGCCCGAAGGCGGCGCGTTCGACGCAGGTTGTTGATCGCCTCGGCGGGCCCGGTGGTGATGTGCGCGCGGTGCCAGTCAGCGGTCTGGGCGCGCCGGGGTGCGGCCGAGGCGGCGCAACTCGGGCGAACAGTCGACGTCGGCGAGGGCGTCGGAGGGTTGGTCGGGGTGGACACCGAAGAGTCGGTGCGGTCGGCTGCTATCGGGCGGTGTCGCCGTCCTGGTCGTTCATCCGAGCCCGTAGAGCCGCCAACTCGGCTTCGGCGGCGCGGCGGGCGGTTTCGGCGGCTGCGGCGTGCTCTTCGGCATCGCGGCGGGCGGCGGCCTCGGCTCGGCGAGCGGCGGCCTCGGCTCGGCAGGCGGCTTCGGCGGCTGCGGCGCGGTCTTCGGCGGCGTCGCGCGCGCGCCGGTCGTCTTCGTGGTCGGGCAGCCAGAGGCCGGTCCGGGGGTCTTTGAAGCGCAGGCGGCCCGCCTCGGCGTGCAGGTCGAGTCCGAGGGCGGGGCTGCGCCCGCGCAGGCCGCCGCCGTCGGGCGCGACCTCTATCGGCTCCCAGGCGCCGCCCGCCAGCCGGTCGCCCTGCAGCATCGGCGTGTAGAGCCCGCCGCCGGTCGGGTCGAAGCGCCAGTACTCGCCGACGCCCATCTCCAGGTAGACGCCGCGCTTTTCGCCCAGGTCCTTGTCGCGGGTCCTCTTCGAGGCGACCTCCAGCACGAACGACGGCGCGCCCGACTCCCACAGCCGGTAGCTGGCCGCCAGCTCGAGGGGGCCGGGGTCCACCCCGAAGCACACGAACACGTCTGGCGCCGCGTACTTCGAGTCCGGCAACCGGCGGTAGTACAGGTTCCGGTCCGAGCACACGAAACAGTCCGAGCGCGCCGCGAAGTGGCCCCTGAGCGCGAAGTGGGCCCGCTCGCGGACCCAGTAGTGCAGCCCCGACTCGGCCATCTCAGGCACCGTCTCCGGGTACGCCACATCGGGATCCACACCGGCCAGCAAGCTCACAGTCGCCTCCCCTCCTGCGGCCCCGCCGCCGCAGCCCCAAGTCGAGGCACCAGGCTAGCC
>CAZTZI010000200.1:0-41379 GCA_964618115.1 uncultured Acidimicrobiales bacterium | reverse complement strand
CTGATGGTCTCCCTCGGCGGTGTGACGCGCCGTGTGACGATGGCGATCATCTCGTCGGGCGATCCCCGCATCATCGATGAGGTCGACGGCTGATGGCCCGGCTCAGCGGCGACAACGTGAGGCTGGCCACCGAGATCATCGGGCGCTATCCGAGGGCGCGCTCGGCACTCATCCCGCTGCTGCACGTGGCGCAGGCGCAGGAGGGCCACGTGAGCGACGAGGCGATGGAACACATCGCGGAGTTGGTCGGGGCGACTCCGTCGGAGGTTCTCAGCACCTGCTCGTTCTACGAGATGTTCAAGCGCTCGCCGGGGGGTACGTACCGCGTCAACATCTGCCGGGGCATCAGCTGCCACCTCGCCGGAGCCGACGATCTGATCGCCCACGCCACCGAGTCCCTGGGTGTTCCGGTGGGCGGCACCACCCCCGACGGGAAGCTCACGCTCGAGGCCGTCGAATGTGTGGCGGCCTGCACGGAGGCGCCGTGCCTGCAGGTCAACTATCGCTATGTGGGAGACGTCGGCACGGACGACTTCGACCGCCTCGTCGGGGAGTTGCGCGACGGCGAGCGCCCCGAGGTGCCGCCGCACGGCACCGTGGCGACCGTCCGTCAGCGGATCCCGCCCGAGCGTTCGGCGGGGGTCTCGGTGCCTGACGCCGACGGTCCGCCGACCTGGTGGGAGCGCCACCGGAACGACGGCAATGGCGCCGGGGCCGCGGAGGGCCTGCCCACTCCGGCGCCCGCGCCCGCCGGGGGGATGATCGTGACCGCCAGGCGGGATCAGGCAGATGCCCACACCCTCGAGGGGTATCTCCGAACCGGCGGCTACGAGGGTCTGCGCCGGGCGCTGGCCGCCGCGCCGGCCGCGGTGCACGGCGAGGTGAGGGCCGCCAGCCTGCTGGGTCGCGGCGGTGCCGGCTTCCCGGCCGGGGTCAAGTGGGGCTTCTGCCCGCCGGACACTTGGCCCCGCTATCTCGTCGTGAACGGCGATGAGAGCGAGCCGGGCACCTACAAGGACCGCCTGCTGATGGAGCGCGACCCGCACCAGCTCATCGAGGGTTGCCTCATCGCCTGCTACGCGCTGGGCCTGTCGCAGTGCTTCCTGTACGTGCGCGGCGAGATGGCGTTGGCAGCCGAACGGATCGCCGCCGCCCTCAACGAGGCCTACGCCGCCGGGTACGTGGGCTCGGAAATCTGCGGCAGCGACTTCGGCGTGGACATCGTGCTGCACAGCGGCGCCGGCGCCTACATCGTCGGCGAGGAGACGGCGCTCATCGAGAGTCTCGAAGGGAACCGGGGGATGCCCCGTCTCAAGCCGCCGTTCTTCCCCGCCGCCGTGGGTCTCTACGGCCGGCCGACCATCGTCAACAACGTCGAGACGCTGGCGAACCTGCCGTGGATCGTGACCCACGGCGCGGCCGCCTTCGTGGAACGGGGCGCGGAGAAGTCTGCGGGCACCCGGGTGTTCGCCGTGTCGGGACACGTCCGCACCCCCGGCGTCTTCGAGGTGCCGTTCGGCACCACGACGTTCCGGGAGATCATCTGCGACGAGCGCTATGGCGGCGGGATTCCCGACGGCCGTACTCTCAAGGCGTTCATCCCGGGCGGGGCTTCGGCGCCGTGGTTCACCGAGGAGCACCTCGACCTGCCGCTGGAGAAGGCCACGGTGGACGCCGCCGGGTCGATGCTGGGCTCCGGCGCCATCGTCGTCATGGATTCCACCACGGACATTCCCCGCGCCTGCCACAACCTGGTGCGATTCTTCGCGCGCGAGTCCTGCGGCAAGTGCACGCCCTGCCGGGAGGGCACCAGCTGGCTCGAGGTGATCCTCGAACGCATCCTGTCGGGCCGCGGACGGCCGGGGGACCTCGACCTGCTCACCGACGTCTGCGACAACATCAGCCCCGGCCTGGCCTGGCCGCCGCGGATGACCACCATCTGCCCGCTGGGCCCGTCGGCAGCGTCGCCCATCGTCTCGGCGCTGCGGGACTTCCGTGAGGAGTTCGAGGCCTACCTCCCGCGCCGCATTCCGGTCGCCGCGGCACCGGTCGCATCATGAGCGAGACCCCGGTCACCATCACGGTCGACGGCGTCGAGGTCACCGCTGCAGCGGGCCAGTTGCTGATCGACGCCTGCGAGCAGGCCGGCACGTACATCCCCCGGTTCTGCTACCACCCGCGGATGCGGCCGGTGGGCATGTGCCGCATGTGCATCGTGGATGTGGACACCGGTCGGGGACCGGCGCTGGCGCCCTCGTGCATGCTGACGGTCAGCGAGGGCATGGTCGTGGAGACCGCCAGCGACGCCGCCCGCAAGGCCCAGGACGGGGTTCTGGAGTTCCTGCTGGTGAACCATCCTCTGGACTGCCCCGTGTGCGACAAGGGCGGGGAGTGCCCCCTGCAGGACCAGACCATGGCCTACGGGCCCGGAGAGAGCCGCTTCGTCGAGGAGAAGCGCCACTTCGACAAGCCACTGCCCATCAGCGAGCTCGTGTACCTCGATCGTGAACGCTGCATCCTGTGCGACCGCTGCACCCGCTTCGCCGACGAGGTGGCGGGCGAGCCCCTTATCGGCTTCCAGGGCCGCGGCTACCACACCGAGGTGAACACGTTCCCCGATCGCCCGTTCGACTCGTACTTCAGCGGCAACACGGTGCAGATCTGCCCCGTCGGCGCCCTCACGGCCCGGCCCTACCGGTTCCGGGCGCGCCCCTGGGATCTCACCGAGATGACCTCCACGTATCCCAACGCCACCGGCGACCGCGTGTCGGTGCACGCCTCGCGGAACCGTCTCCTGCGCATCCAGGGGGTCGATTCCGATGCGGTGAACCACGGCTGGCTCGCCGACCGTGACAGGTTCAGCTTCGAGGCCACCCACAGTCCCGACCGGCTGTCCGAGCCGCTCCTGCGCAAGGACACCGAGCTGTCGCCGGTCTCGTGGTCGACCGCACTCGCCGCGGCCACCGATGCCCTGCAGCATGCCCTCGGCCGTCACGGTCCCTCAGCGGTCGCCGTCCTCGGCGGTGCCCGGCTGTGCAGCGAGGATCAGTACGCCTGGGCGAAACTGGCCAAGGGCGTCATCGGCACCGACAACGTCGACGCGCAACTCGGTGACGGCCTGCCGGCCGAGCTGGTTTGCGCCCTTCCGAGAGCCACCATCGCCGATGCCTGCCGGCCGGGTGGCGCCGTGCTGACGATCGCCGGTGACCTGCGCGAGGAGTTCGGCAGCCTCTTCCTGCGCCTGCGCGGGGCGGCCGGCTCCGGCGACGTGGCGCTCGTGGAGATGGCGCCCCTCGCCGGCAGCCTCACGTCGCTGGCCCGCCACTCCCTGCGGGTGCGCCCCGGCGATGCCGACATGATCGCCGAGGCGATCCTGGATCCGCCGCACGGCGCGGCCATCGCCGGGATCGCGACCGACGAGCTGCGCGCCGCCGCCGCATTGTTCGCCGATGGGCCGCTGACGGTGCTGGTGGGCCGTTCCTCCGTGGCCGAGTCGGCCGCGGCGACCGCACAGGCCGTCCTGCGTCTGGCCCGTGCCTTCCCGCACGCCCGCTTCCTGCCGCTGCTCCGGCGCGGCGCCGCGGCGGGCGCCATCGACGCGGGACTGGCTCCCGGCCTGCTGCCGGGACGCACGACGCTGCCGGGCGCCGGCGCGTGGTACGGCGAGTCCTGGGGCGGGGTGCCCACCCGCGCCGGCAGCGACGCCGCCGGCATCCTCGTGGCCGCCGCGGCGGGCCGGATCGACGTGCTCGTCCTGCTCGGCGCCGATCCGCTCGCCGACTTCCCCGACCGGGAGCTCGCACGGCGCGCGCTGGAGCGCACCGGAACGATCATCGCCGTCGACGTCTTCGGCACGGCCTCGGTGGGTCGTGCGGACGTGGTCCTGCCGGCGGTCACCTTCGGCGAGAGGTCCGGCACCCACATCAACATCGAGGGCCGCGCCACCGCGGTGACCCGCCAGGTCACGCCACCGTCGCAGTGCCGGCGGGACTGGGAGATCGCCGCCGAGCTGGCGATGCGACTCGGGTCGGACCTACGGATCTCCTCACCGGAGAGCGCCTGGGCCGAACTGACCGACCTGTCGCCGCTGCATGCGGGTGCCGGCTGGGACGAGGTGCGCGCACATCTCGACGGCGTGTTGCTCCCGGTCGCCGGCAACGGTGCCGCGGCGTCCGGTCCCGCCAACGGCGGCGCGCCGCCGAGCGGTATCACCCTGGACGACGTGCGCCTGCCCACCGCTCCGGCCGTCCCGTTCGACCGCTACTCCTACCGCCTCATCGCCGACCGCAAGGTCTACGACCGCGGCACGGTGGTGGCCAACTGCCCGTCGCTCGCCTCCTTCGCCCGCCCGGGGCGGCTGCGGCTCAACCCGCGTGACTTCGAGCGGCTCGGCTGTGGCCCCGACGAACTGTTGCGGGTCAGCTCGCCGGCGGGTGCCGTCTCCGTGGCGGCCGTCCCCGATGACCGGCTACCACCGGCGACCGCCGCCCTGGCCGTCAACTCCGGGGGCGTCGACCCCGGCGAGCTCATCGACATCGACGCCGCCGTCTGCGAGGTCCGGGTGGAGCCGCCGATCCCATGAACATCCTCGCCCTCGATCCGGCCTACATCGGCGGCTTCGGTCTCGATGAGGCGCTGATCCTCATCATCAAGGTGGTGGCCGCCTTCGCCATCCTGATGGTGGCGGTCATGCTGATGATCTGGTTCGAGCGCAAGCTCATCGGCGACATGCAGAACCGCATCGGACCGGCGCTCGCCGGGCCGTGGGGCATCCTTCAGACGCTCGCCGACGGGGTCAAGCTCTTCTTCAAGGAAGATCTGATCCCGGCGCGGTCGGACCGCCTCGTCTACAAGCTGGCCCCCTACCTCTCCCTCGTGCCGGCCTTCCTGGTGTTCACCGTGGTGCCGGTGGGCGGCAACTTCACGACGGGCGACGGCACCGTCAGCTGGTGGGGGAACACGACGTATCTGCAGGTGGCCGACCCGCACATCGGCATCCTCCTGGTGCTGGCCATGTCATCCATGGCGGTCTACGGGATCATGCTGGCGGGCTGGTCGTCCGGCTCGAAGTACCCGCTGCTGGGGTCGGTGCGGGCCTCGGCGCAGATGGTCTCCTACGAGGCCGCCCTCGGTCTCTCCCTGGCCGCCGTGCTGCTGCAGTCGGGCAGCCTCTCCACCCACGACATCGTCGCCGACCAGAGCGGCTACGACTGGAACCTCTGGGTCACCGGCATCGTGCCGTTCGCGGTGTTCCTCATCGCCGCCACGGCCGAGCTGAACCGGCCCCCGTTCGACCTGGTGGAGGCCGAGCAGGAACTCGTGGGCGGGTTCCACACCGAGTACAGTTCCATCCGCTTCGCGCTGTTCTTCCTGGCCGAGTTCATGAACGTGATCACCATGTCGGCGATCATGGTGACGCTGTTCTTCGGCGGACCCGACGGGCCGATCCTCGTCGAGGGCGTCGACTGGCTGTGGGGGATCATCTGGTTCTTCCTGAAGCTGATGGTGTTCCTGTTCGTGTTCGTCTGGCTGCGGGCGACCCTGCCCCGCCTCCGGTACGACCAACTCATGGACGTGGGCTGGAAGGTGCTCATCCCGCTGTCGCTGGGGTGGCTGCTGTTCCTGGGCGGCCTCAGCATCGGCCGCGACCTCCGCTGGCCGACGGCGGCGGTGATCGCGGTGAGCGTGGCGGTCCTCGCCGCTGCCGGCGGGCTGCTGCGGCTGGCGGTGCGGGCCGGGCGGGCGGAGCGGGAGGCCACCGAGGCCGGTGAGCAGCCGGCCGAAGGGAGTGTGCAGCGATGAACTTCTTCGGCGGCTTCCGCGTGACCTTCGCCAAGCTGTTCGAGGAGCGCGTCACCTCGCAGTACCCAACCGTCAAGCGGCCCAAGCCCGAGCGCTTCCACGGGCGTCACGTCCTCGGGCGCTACGAGGACGGCATGGAGCGGTGCATCGGTTGCGAGCTGTGTGCGGGCGTCTGCCCGGCCCGCTGCATCCACGTCCGGGGCGCCGACAATCCGCCCGACAGCCCCGTCGCCCCGGGTGAGCGCTACGGCTACGTCTACGAGATCAACTACCTCCGTTGCATCCACTGCGATCTGTGCGTCGAGGCCTGCCCCACCGAGGCGATAACCGAGTCGAAACTCTTCGAGTTCTCCTTCACCGCGCGCGATGACGCCGTCTACACCAAGGAGGAACTCCTGGTGGGCGACGACGGCACGCCCAAGCACCTGCCCTGGGAGGACTGGCGCCCGGGTGATGACGAGCACACGTCCGGCTGGATGCGAGCCACGTCCCCGTCGGGCTCGGCGGCGTGGGAGGGCCGGGCGGCATGGACCGCCGAGCTGGGATACGGAGTGCGGGCTCCCGAGCGGGGCCAGTCCGCTGAGGCCGTGCCCGAAGCGATCGACGAGGAACCCTCCGCCTGATGGCGATCGCCGTCTTCGCCGTCTGCGCCGCGATCGTCCTCGCGGGCGCGCTCGGCGTCATTGTCACCCGCCATCCGGTGCACGCGGCGCTGTCCCTGGTGGCGACCCTCTTCGGCATCGCGGTTCTGTTCCTGACGCTGGACGCCCAGTTCCTGGCCGCCGTCCAGGTGATCGTCTACGCCGGCGCCATCGTGGTGCTGTTCCTCTTCGTGATCATGCTGCTCGGCGTGGACCGGGCCGAGAACCTGCGCACCGAACCCCTCGGCGGTCAGCGCCCGCTGGCGCTCGGACTCGGCGTGGCCGTGCTGGTCCTGGCACTGCTCTTCGCCATCGCCGCAGGTTCCGGCGGTCTCGGCAGCGGCGGCAAGGTCGCCACGGGGCAGCCGGCGGCCGTCGCTCCCGAATTCGACAGCTGCGACGCCACCCCCAAGGTGCTCGACGACTCCGCTCCGCTGGTCGCTCCGTGCGAGGGGCCCGAGCGCATCTCCAACATCCGCCAGGTCGCCGTGTGGGTGTTCACCGACTACGTCTGGGCGTTCCAGCTGACCGGGCTGCTGTTGACCGTGGCGGTGGTGGGGGCGGTGGCCCTGGCGCGCCGCGACCCATCGGCCGGTGACGGGAGCGACGAGTCCGCCCCGGAGTCGGCCCCCGAGGCGGTCTGAGCATGGTCGGCACGTTCTGGTACCTGGCGCTGGCCGCCGTGGTGTTCGCGCTCGGCTCCGTCGGGCTGCTGGTGCGGCGCAACCCGCTCATCATGTTCATGTGCGTCGAGCTCATGCTCAACGCCGTCAACCTCACGTTCGTGGCGTTCGGTCGCGACCTGGCCGACCTGGGCGGGCAGGTCTCGGTGTTCTTCGTGCTCGTGGTGGCGGCCGCCGAGGTCGTGGTGGGTCTGGCCATCGTCGTGGCCATCATGCGGCGGCGGGCCGGCGCGACGGCGGACGACGTGTCGGCGCTGAGCGGCTGAGGGAGCGACGATGGCCCTCGCCGAGCTCGTCTGGCTGGTCCTGCTGGCGCCCCTGGTGGGCGTGGTTGTGCTGGCCGCCGGCGGCAGGCGGCTGGGCGAGCCCCGCGCCGGCTGGCTCGGCACCGCCGCGGTCGGGGCCTCCTTCGTGGCCTCCCTGCTGGTGCTGGCGGGGCTGCTGAGCCTCGACTCGCATCACCGGTCCGTCGAGGTCAGCCTCTTCAGCTGGGTGCCGGTCGGCGACCTGGCCGTCGACGCGGCCTTCCTGGTCGATCCCCTGTCGGTGACGATGATCCTCTTCGTCACGGGGGTGAGCGCACTCATCCACCTCTACTCCATCGGCTACATGAGTGGCGACGAGAACTACTCGCGCTTCTTCCTGTACCTCAACCTCTTCGTGTTCTCGATGCTCGTCCTGGTGCTCGGCAACAACCTGCTGGTCACCTTCCTGGGCTGGGAGGGCGTCGGCGCCTGCTCGTACCTGCTCATCTCGTTCTGGTTCGGCGACGAGGCCAACGCGGTCGCCGGGAAGAAGGCGTTCGTCACGAACCGGGTGGGCGACTTCGGGTTCCTGCTGGCGATGTTCTTCGCCTTCGGCGCCTTCGGGACGCTCGACTACAGCGGCATCCTGTCCGGCCACGCCGCCCAGAGCACCGCCACGGCCATCCTGCTCTGCCTCATGCTCGGTGCCGCCGGCAAGTCGGCGCAGTTCCCGCTCTACGTGTGGCTGCCCGACGCGATGGCGGGCCCCACGCCGGTCTCCGCGCTCATCCACGCCGCCACGATGGTCACCTCCGGCGTCTACCTGCTGGTGCGCTTCAACCCGCTCTTCGAGCAGGCCTCGCCGTGGATGGGCGAGGTCGTCGCCGCCGTGGGACTCGCCACCGCCGTGGTGGCGGCGACCGTCGCCGTGGCCGCCAACGACATCAAGAAGGTGCTGGCCTACTCCACGATCAGCCAGCTGGGTTTCATGTTCGTGGCCGTGGGAGTCGGCGCCTGGACGGCCGCCATCTTCCACATGGTCACCCACGCCTTCTTCAAGGCGCTGCTGTTCCTCGGCGCCGGTTCGGTCATCCACGGGATGGGCGGCGACCAGGACATTCGCCGCTACGGGGGTCTGGCCCGCGCCATGCCGTACACGGCGGCCACGTTCGCGGTGGGAACGCTCGCCATCGCCGGTGTGCCCCCGCTCGCGGGGTTCTGGTCCAAGGACGAGATCCTGGCGCACACGTGGGGGGCCAACAAGGTGCTGTGGGCACTGCTCCTGCTGGCCGCGGTGCTGACCGCCTTCTACATGAGCCGGCTGCTGATCCTCACCTTCGCCGGCAGGCCGCGCTGGTCCGACGGGGTCACGCCGCACGAGTCGCCGCTGCTCATGCGCCTTCCGCTGGTGGGCCTGGCCGGCCTGGCAACCGTCGCCGGCGTGCTGAACCTGCCGTTCACCCATGACACCGAGTTCCTCGGCCAGTGGCTCGAGCCGGTCTTCGCCGCTTCGCACGCGGGGCCATTGGGGTATGCCGGGGGCACCAAGTGGATCCTGGGCGGTGTGGCGATCCTTGCCGCCGCCTCCGGGATCTGGGCCGCGGTCAGCGTCTACGTGCGGCGACGCGTGCCGGCCGAGCGCGTGGAGCGGCAGCTGTTCGCCGAGGCCTGGGGGTTCGACGAGGCCCTCGGCGAGTTCGTGGGCGGGCCGGGCCGGCGCGCCTTCGACGCGGCGGCGCAGTTCGATGCCGGCGTGGTCGACGGGACGGTCAACAAGGTCGGTGCCCTGGTCCGCCGCACGGGTGAGCGGCTGCGTTCGGTGCAGAGCGGTTTCGTGCGGCGTTACGCCCTCGGGGTCGCGGCCGGCGCGGTTGCATTGCTGGCGTACTTCTTCAGCCGGGTGGGGTTGTGATCCTGGCGGCCGCATCGACGCAGGCCTTCCCGGTGTTGGGGATGCTGGTGATCCTGCCGCTGCTCGGCGCGGCGGCGGTCCTGCTGGTGCCACGCACCCGGGTGGAGTTGGCGCGCCCGGTGGCGGTGCTGTTCATGTCGGCGACCGCGGCGGTGGCGGGCTGGATCCTCGCCGAGTACCCGGTCGCCTCGGGCGGCTTCGAGATGATCGTCGACCAGCCCTGGGTGTCCGCCTGGGGGATCAGCTGGAAGCTGGGAGTCGACGGGATCTCCCTGTTCCTGCTCGCCCTGACGGCCCTGCTGTTCCCGCTCGGGGCCCTGGCGGTCGATCCGGGACACGACCACAAGGCCTACTACGTGTGGCTGCTGCTGCTGGAGTTCGGCTGCCTCGGGGTGTTCTCGGCCCTGGACCTGCTGCTGTTCTTCCTCTTCTTCGAGGTCGTGCTGGTGCCGATGTACTTCCTGATCGGCCAGTGGGGACACGGCAACGCCCGCTACTCGGCGGTCAAGTTCTTCCTGTTCACGATGTTCGGCTCGGCTTTGATGCTGGTGGGCATCCTGGCGACGGCGTTCCTGCACGCCTCGGCCACCGGCGGCCCGCTGACCTTCGACGTGGTGGAGATCGCGCAGGCGCAGTCTCTTGCCACCACGACGGCCCGCTGGATCTTCCTGGCGTTCGCGCTCGGCTTCGCCGTGAAGGTGCCGCTCATCCCGGTCCACACGTGGTTACCGGACGCCCACACCGACGCCCCCACGGCGGGGTCGGTGATCCTGGCCGGGGTGATGCTGAAGCTCGGCACGTACGGCTTCGTGCGGTTCGGGCTGTACCTGTTCCCCGAGGCGTCGCGCTTCTTCGCCCCGCTGATGCTCACGCTCGGCGTGGTCGGCATCCTCTACGGCGCCGTCGTCGCCACCATGCAGACCGACTTCAAGCGGCTGATCGCCTATTCCTCGGTGGCGCACCTGGGGTTCATCATCCTGGGGATCTTCACCCTCAACACCGAGGGCCTCAGCGGCGGTCTCCTGCAGATGGTCAACCACGGCATCTCCACCGGGGCGCTGTTCCTGCTGGTTGGCTACATCTACGAGCGGCGCCACACCCGCGCCATCTCCGAGCTGGGAGGACTGGCGCGCCCCGCCCCGGTGCTGGCGATGGTGTTCATGGTGGTCATGCTCTCCTCGGTGGGCCTGCCGGGCCTCAACGGTTTCGTGGGCGAGTTCCTGGTGCTGCTGGGTGCCTTCGAGGCGCACCGCTGGTGGGCGGTGGCGGCCACTGCGGGGGTGATCCTCGCAGCCGTGTACCTGCTCTGGGCCTATCAGCGGGTGTTCCACGGCCCGGCCCGGGGCGACAACGCCAAGATGCGCGACCTGCAGTGGCGGGAGGGCCTGGTGCTGGCGCCCCTCCTGGCGCTGATCATCTTCCTGGGCGTGTACCCGCGCCCCGTCCTCGACCGGATGGAACCCTCGGTCGACTCGCTCGTCGCGCACGTGGAGCTGCACGGCAACCCCGCCGGCGCCGACGTCGCCGAGCGGGAGGCGTCGCCATGAGGCCGGCTGGCCGCAGCGGCTGCTCCGGCCGTGAGGCGGTGGGGCAGTGACGCCGCACGTCGACTGGGCGGCCCTCCTTCCCCAGATCTTCCTGGGCGGTGGCGGCCTGGTGCTGCTGACGATCGGATCGCTCCTGCGCCGGCGACTGCCGTCGTGGTTCGCCACCGCCTTCACCGCCGCCGCGGCCCTGGGCGCGTTCGGCGGGGTGATCTGGCTGTGGATCCGGGTGCAGGACTCCGCCAGGGGAGCCTTCACCACCATCGCGGGCACCATCGGCATCGACGGGTTCTCGGTGTTCCTGAGCGGTGTCGTGGTGGTGGCCGTGTTGCTGGCGGCGGTGCTGGCGTCGGGCTCGTTGCGCCGCGAGGGCCTACCCGTCGACGAGTTCTGCGTCCTGCTGCTGCTGTCGGGCGCGGGCGGCGTGACGATGGCCTCCGCCAACGACCTGATCGTGCTCTTCCTGGGCCTGGAGGTGCTGTCGATCGCCGCCTACGTGCTGGCGGCACTGGACCTGCGGCGCGCCACCTCACAGGAGGCCGGGCTGAAGTACTTCGTGCTCGGCGCCTTCGCCTCGGCGTTCTTCCTCTACGGCGTGGCGCTCCTCTACGGCGCCACCGGCTCCACGAAGCTGGCGCTCGTCGCCGAGTTCCTGGCCGGTGGCGGCCCGGAGTCCAACGGCCTGCTCCTGGGCGGCATGGCGCTGCTGCTCGTTGGCCTCTTCTTCAAGGTGGCCGCGGTGCCGTTCCACGCCTGGACCCCCGACGTCTACGAGGGATCGCCCCCCGTGGCCGTGGCCTACATGGCGGCAGGCGTCAAGGCGGCGGGCTTCGCCGCCCTGATGCGGGTCTTCAACGCCGCGCTCGGCGCAGGGGCCGCCGACTGGCAGCCCATCGTGTACGCCATCGCTGCGCTGACGGTGCTGGTGGGCGCAACCCTGGCCGTGGTGCAGTCCGACGTCCGGCGGCTGCTGGCCTACTCGTCCATCAGCCACGCCGGGTTCATTCTCGTGGGGGTCGAGGCCGCCACCGACGAGGGTGTGGCGGGCTCGCTCTTCTACCTGGGCGTCTACGCCTTCTTGGCGCTCGGCAGCTTCGCGGTGGTCACGATCATCGGCGCCGGGCCCGACGGCCGCCAGTCGCTCGATGCCTACGACGGGCTGGCCAAGCGCTCGCCCACCCTCGCCGCGGCCTTCGCCGTGCTGCTGCTGGCACAGGCCGGCGTGCCGTTCACGACCGGGTTCTGGGCCAAGCTGGAGGTCATCGGCGCCTCGGTGGAGGCTCGCTCGTACTGGCTGGCAGCCATGGCGATGCTCGGCGCGGTGGTGGCGGCGTTCCTCTACCTGCGGGTCGTGGTGCGGATGTACCTCACGCCGCCGGGAGATCGCAGCCGCCCGGCCGTGAGCCGCTCGGCGGGCTTCGTCGTCGCCGTGTGCGCGGCCGTCACGATCGTCTTCGGCATCGTTCCCGGCCCGCTCGTCGAGCTCACCAACGACGCCACGATCCTGCTCGGCGGCTGAGCGGTCGACGCGGCGGTCGCTCTGACTGGCAGGATGGACGACGTGCTCAGGCTTGTCGATGAGGTCACCCTCCTGCTGCGCCGCGACGAGGACCTGGCGTTCACGCACATTTCCACCCTGTCGATGCGCTACGGGCTCGCCGGGGCGGTGTTGATGGACCTGGCGATCGAGAACCGGATCGACACCGATCCGGAGCGGCTGACGCTGATCGACGCCACGCCGGTCGGCGACGAGCTTCTCGATCCGACGCTTGCGGAGATCGCAGCGTCGCCGGGCCGCGATGTCCGCTACTGGCTCGAGCGGTCCGCGGCACGTGCCGACATCGTCTATTCCGGAGTACTGGACCGCCTGATCGACCGTGGCATCCTCGAGCGCCGGCGGTACTCCTCCAAGAGGCGCTTCCGCTCATGGAACCCTGAGATCATCGACGGCGAGGCTCGCCGCGAGGTGAGGATGCGCGTGATGAGCGTCCTCCTCGGGGACGACATTCCCGACCCGCGTGATGTGATGCTCGTCTGCCTGGCCGACGCCTGCGGAGCGTTCGTGGAGTTGCTGTCGCGCGGCGAGTTCACCGATGTCGTTCGGCGCATCGAACAGATCCGCAAGATGGAACTCATCGGGCGCGCCGTGCTGGAAGCGATCGACGACTGCCAGGTGGCGATGGCCGCCGGCATGCTGCACCAGGTGGTCTGAACCCCGGGTTGCCGTCCCGCCCCGGGTCCGGGCGACGGGGCTCACCGCTAGGGTGCCGGCGTAGCCCGGATGGACGGGAAGCGAGCGGAAAGGCGGGACGACGTGTTGAGGTTCGTCGAGGAAATCGTCCTCCTGCTCCTTCGTGACGAAGGCGGGTCGTTCGTGCGGGTGCCGAACTGGTCGCTCCGCTACGCCCTCGCCGGTGGCGTCCTCATGGATCTCGCCATGGAGGATCGCATCGACACCGATCTGGAGAGTCTGATCCTGCTCGACCCCAGCCCTGTCGGCGACAGCCTGCTGGATCCCACACTGGCGGGCATCGCCGCCGGCACCCGGCACGACACTCGCTTCTGGCTCGAGCGCGCCGCCGATCGTGCTGACGAGATCCATGCCGAGGCGCTCGCTCGCCTCATCAGCCGCGGCATTCTCGAGGAGCGGGACGACCGGATGCTGTGGGTGCTGCGCTCGCGGCGCTATCCGGAGGTTCGGGGCGAGGAGCGGCGCGAGGTGAAGCTGCGGCTCATGGAGGTGCTGTTCAGCGACGAGATCCCCGATCCCCGCGACATCATGCTCATCTGTCTCGCCGACGCCTGCGAGATCTTCAAGCAGCTGCTGTCGAACTGGGAGTTGGACCAGGTCACGCCGCGCATCCGGCAGGTCCGGCAGTTGGACCTCATCGGTCGTGAGATGGTCGGAGCGATCGACGACATCCGCCGGGCCATCGCCACGTCCACCTCGCTGCACATGCACTAGCGGGTCGTTCCGCGGGGTTCCGGAGAGACTCCCGCACCGTTCCGGCGGAGGCCGGTGTCCAGTATCTCGCCTATCGCGGCACTCGTCCCTCACCGCCCTCCCGCGTCGTTCCGGCGGACGCCGGGATCCAGTGCTCGGCTGCGCTCCCCGCTTCGCCGGTGAACGGCGCGGCGCCCTTGGAGTGAATCACCGGGGAACCACGCCGCCGCGGAATTGCCGCCTGCGGGTGCGGTAGGTTGTCCTCACCACCCGACGAAAGGACGCACATGGTTGGGCTCGTCGAGGAAATCGTCCTTCTCCAGTTGCGCGACGAGGGTGGCTCGTTCGTGCGGACACCCACGTGGTCGCTGCGCTATGCCGTCGCCGGTGCGGTGTTGATGGAGTTGGCCATGGAGGACCGCATCGACAACGACCTGGAGCACATGTTCCTGATCGACGACACTCCCACCGGCGACAACCTGCTGGATCCGACGCTGGCGGAGATCGCCGCCGGTGAGCGCAACAACACCCGGTTCTGGATCGAGCACATCGCCGCCTCCGCCGACGGCGTCCGGTCCGCAGCGCTCGCCCGGCTGGTCGAGCGCGGCATCCTGGAGGAGCGGGACGAACGCTTCCTGTGGGTGTTCCGGACGCGGCGCTACCCCGCCGTCGACGGCCAGGCCCGGCGCGAGGTCAAGCTGCGCATCATGGAGGTGCTGCTCAGCGACGAGATCCCCGATCCCCGCGACGCCATGCTCATCTGCCTCGCCGACGCCTGCGGCATCTTCCGGGCGCTGCTCTCGGGACGGGAGCTGGCGGAGGTGACCCCGCGCATCGAGCAGGTCTCGAGGCTCGATCTCATCGGCCAGGCCATGTCCCGGGCCATCGACGACGTCCGCATGGCGGTCGCCGCCGCCACCGCCGGCCACCTGTAGCCAGCTGTCGGGGGCGGGCGACACCGCCCATCATTCCGGCGGCCGACCCACTGGCGGGCCGCACAGTTCGTCATTCCGACGGGTCAGAACCACGACCGACCGGGGATCCGCACAGTATGAGTGTCATTCCGGCGGCCGACCCGCCGGCGGACCACGCCGTTCGTCATTCCGGTGCATGCCGGAATCCGTTCGCGGGCGGATGTCGGCCCTGCTGCGCCCTCACGGAGTCCTTGAACCGGCGAGATAGCGGATGGCGTTGTCGTACACGCGGGCGGCCCGCTCGGTGGCGTCCGGGTAGCGCCGGCGCAGTTCCCGGGAGCGGATCTCCAGGGACAGCGGGATTCCCTCCGGCAGCGCGGCGAGGAACTCCCGCACCGGTAGATCACCCTCGCCGAGGAGCCGCCGCTCGTCGCGGGCGTCGGCGAACAGTCCCGCCCGGGAGGTGTCGGCCGGCCGGGCGGGGCCGTCACAGACCTGCGCGTACGGCAGGAGTGTGGGATCCACCCGCCGCAGTTCCTCCAGCGGCGAGCCGCCGGCCCGGTCCAGGTGCAGGTTGTCGGCCAGGATGGCGCCGTTCGGTCGCCCGGCGAGCGCCACCACCTGTTGCGCCTCGGCCAAGGTGGTCACCGAGTAGAGGAGCGTGGGCTCCACGACCACCGTGATGCCGGCCGGTGCGGCGTGGTCGCAGAGTTCGGCGAAGCGGGCCGCGAATCTCGCCGGCTCGAGGCCCCTGCTTACGGTCAGCACGTTGCGGGCGCCCACCTCGGCGGCGTCGTCGATGAGCCGCTCGCCCCAGTCGCCCTCGGGCGTCACGAAGATCGGCTCCATGTCCAGGGCGACCGGCCCCGTGTCGTCCAGCCGCCGTCGGACCTCCCGGCAGCGGGCTGCCGACCACGTCTCGGGGTCGAACCAGATCCCCACCATGTCGAACCCTGCCGCCACGGCCGCCGAGGCAACCTCCGGCGGCTCGAACTCCGGCAGGACGCCCGCCGCCAGCGACAGGGGCCTGAGCGGGGAGTAGGGACGTTCGCCGTCGGCGACGTGGCCGCTGTCGTGGTCAGGGCGCGTGGTCATTCGACGCAGTGGTGGCAGCACGGCCGATGAAGCCGTTCACACCCCAAGGACGCTGAGGCCCGCCGAGCGGGCTGCCTGGGCTTGGCGCACGTCGAAGGTGAGCAGGACCGTGCGCTCACCGGCGCGGCGGGCGGCGGCGATGTGGAGGGCGTCGAGGGAGCGGCACAGCGTCTGCTCGGCGATGCGGGCCGCCTCGTTGCAGGTCGTGACATCGAGGCTGACGAGCGCGAAGCCGTCCAAGTCGGCCTGGGCCTGGCGACGCGCCTCGAGGAGTTCCTCGCCGTCCAGGACCCGGGTGAGGTTGCGCCGCAGTTCCACCTCGGTGAGGTGCGAGGTCACGAGCACGGGGTCGGCGGCCATGAGCCGCTCGGCCGCGTCGGAGTCGCGCTCGTCGACGTAGCGCTTGAAGAGGGCGCTGGTGTCCACGTACAGCGTCATCCGCGGTCCTCGTCGAGCACCTCGGCCGTGCTTCGGGCCGACCTGAAACGGGTGATCGGCTCCAGGCCGCCGCGCCGCGCCGGGGTGATCCACCCCTCCTCGATACCGCGCTCGAGCGTCGACCGATCGTCGAGACCCGCGAGTTGGGCGACTGGCTTGCCGCGGTCGGTCACGACGATGTGCTCGCCGGCGGCGGCCTTCGCGACGTACTCGGAGAGACGGGCCTTGAGTTCCCTGATCCCTACCTGCATGTGGTCACAATAGCTGGATGATGTGACTACAACAAGCGGGGCCAGCCGCGCGGTGACGCTGCGGTAACTTCGTCTGATCGCCCGCCGATAGGACGCACATGCTGGGGCTCGTCGAGGAAACCGTTCTACTCCTTCTGCGCGAGGGCGGCTCGTTCAGGCGCGTGCCCATGATTTCGCAGCGCAGCGCGATCGCCGGTGCGGTGCTGATGGAGTTGGCCGACGCCGATCGTGTCTGCACCGATCCGGAGTCGCTGCGCCTGGTGGACGGCACGCCCACCGGCGACCGCCTCCTGGATCCGACGCTGCGGGAGATCGCCGCCGCCGAGCGGTGGAGCACGCTGTACTGGATCGACTACGTCGCCGCGCGCGCCGACGTCATCCGGGCGGGGGCTCTCGGCAGGCTGATCGGCAAGGGCATTCTGGCCGAGCGCGACCAGCGCGTCCTGGGGGTGTTCCGCAGCCGGCGCTACCCCGTCGTCGACAGCCACGTCCCCCATGAGATCAGGCTGCGTCTCAGGGAGGCGTTGCTGGGCGAGGACACTCCCGGTTCGCGCGAGGTGATGCTGATCTGCCTGGCTGCCGCCTGTGGCATCTTCCGGCTGCTGCTGTCGAGGTGGGAACGGGTCAGGTTGAAGCGGCGCATCGAGCAGATCTGCAGGCTCGACCCGATCGGCCAGACGATGCTGCGGGCGATAGCCAGCTTTCGCGGAGCCGCCATTCACCGAGCCCCCCCTTCCCAGAGGTGGATGATGTGTCTACAAGGAGTCCGAGGTGGTCACTCCGCGGGGATTGCGCTGCCGCGGACCACCACGACCGGGAGTCCTGCCACCGTCGTGGTCACGTAGTCCCCGGTGGCGGCGAGCTTCTCCCGGTGACAGACCCACTGCCAACTCCGGGCGAAGATCGCCGACTGCTCGAAGTCGTACCAGTCCTGCTCCGTGTACGTCTCGGCGTGGAGCGTGCCTGCCGCGGCGGGGTCCTGTGCATGGTCGGCACCCACCCGCTCCACGTCGGCGGCCGTCATCGGCCTGCCGTTGCCCGCAAGGTCATGAGAGGACTCTAGGAATCGAGTGAATGCTCCGCACCGCGGGTGGGAGGCCAGATGGCGGGACGCCGGCGGCGACCGTGTCACAGGGGGTTCTTATGATGCAGTGAACAGTTCGTTGTCGTGACACAAAAAGGGGGATGGCATGCAGAACGATCGGCGTGGCAAGGTGGACGTGGGGTTCAGCGCCAAGGAGGCGGCGGGCATCTGCCGGATCACGCCCGAGCAACTCGAGGAGTGGGAGAGCGTCGGCATGGCCAATCCGAGCCTGCCCGGTCCGCCCGGCCTGCGGCGCCGCAGGTACTCCTATGAGGATCTCCTGGCTCTGGACATCGTGCGGTTCCTGCTCGAGTGGGGTGCGCCTCCCGAGCAGGTGCAGGAGGCGGCCTGCCGGATCCGCGTCGGCGTGACCGACAGCCCCTGGGACACCTGCATGACGGTGCTCGACGGCGAGTTGATCGTGTTCGCCAACCGCGACGAGGCTCGACGCTTCGTCGAATCCGATCCCGATCACGGCGTCTACGTGGCGGACGCCACCCAGATCTCCGATGACCTGGACGGTGAAATCCGCAACGTGTGCCCGGACTACTTCGAGCCCGAGCCCACCCAGGACGCATGTCACCGCTACGAGATGGAGGCGCAGGTGGATCGGTTCCGGGAGTTCCTCGAGACGGTCCGGGCGGACGACTTCGACTTCTGACGCGTTGGTGAGCAGGCTGTGGCGGGAGGGGCCGACCCGCTGCCCGCGCCGCCCGGGCTACTGCAGACCAGCGGGGGGCGGAAGTGAGCCGCGGAACGCTGGCTAGGGTCTGCACTCGTGCTGCACCCGCTCGGGGAGATCGTCCAGGTTGCCTATGTGGTGAACGATGTCGTCGAGGGGGCGCGGCGGTGGGCCGAGCGGTTCGGCGCCGGGCCTTTCTTCGTGCGCCATCACATTCCCGTGCACGACGCCACGCACCGGGGGCGGCCCACGCACTTCGACCACAGCAACGCCTGTGGCCAGTGGGGCCCGGTCATGGTGGAGTTGGTGCAGGACCATGGAACCGGACCGTCGGTCGTCCGTGACATGTTCGCTCCCGGTGAGGAGGGCCTGCATCACGTGGCCTGCTTCGTCAACGATCTGGACGAGGCCATAGCGGGCTACGGCCACCTGGGCTACGAGTTGGCGGGAACCGGCAACGCCTACGGCCTCACCAGGTTCTGCTACATCGACACGGTCGCCGATCGGGGCCACCTCACCGAGTTGTACGTGCCGAGCGGGCGGCTGCGTGACTTCTACGCCATGGTCGCCAACGCGGCACAGGGCTGGGACGGCTCCGATCCGGTCCGTATCCGGGAGTGAGGTGACGGATGCCGGAGAACCCGAGCGGCTCCGAGCACGGCCCCGACGAGGCCCACTACGAGGACGTCTCGGCCTGGGGGCTCGAGGCTGCCGCCGAGGAGGCCATGCTGGCGGCGCAGACCGAGTGCACGTTCATCTGGGCGAACCGGGAGGGCTGGCCGGTGGGCGTCATCATGAGCTTCATCTGGCGGCGCGGCCGGTTCTGGCTCACCGCCAGCGGCCAGCGGGCCCGCATCGCCGCGGTGCGCCGTGATCCCCGCGTCTGCATCGTCGTCACCAGCACCGGCGCGCACGGCGTGCCGCGCCGCCGGACCGTCACCTACAAGGGCATCTGCACGCTGCACGCCGACGACGACACCAAGGCCTGGTTCTACCCCGAACTGGCCACGGCCCTGCACCGGGACCCGGACCGCAGCCGGCACTTCGCACGCTTCCTGGACTCGCCCAACCGGGTGATCCTCGAGGTGGAGCCCGCCCAGCGCATCGGCTTCGACGGCACCAAGCAGAACGCCGCCACCACCGCCTGGATCGAAGCCGCCGAGCAAACCGCAACCGACTGATTCCCGTAGGCGGGCGGCGAGCCGACCGCCTACTCTTTCGCCCATGGCTGAACGCATCAAGACATTCCTGCCCGAAGAGCAGATGCCCACCCAGTGGTACAACGTGATCCCGGACCTGCCGGCGCCGCCCCCGCCGCCGCTGCACCCCGCCACGATGGAGCCCATCGGCCCCGAGGCCCTCACCCCGCTGTTCCCGATGGCGCTCATTCTCCAGGAGGTCAGCGGCGAGAGCTATATCGACATCCCGGACCCCATCCAGCAGGTGTACCGGCTGTGGCGCCCCACGCCGCTGATCCGCGCCCGCAGGCTCGAGCAGGCCCTCGGAACCCCCGCCCGCATCTACTACAAGTACGAGGGTGTCAGCCCCGTCGGGTCGCACAAGCCCAACACGGCCGTCCCGCAGGCCTTCTACAACGCCGAGTCCGGGATCACCAAGATCACGACCGAGACCGGTGCCGGGCAGTGGGGCTGCGCCCTGGCATTCGCCTGCCAGATGTTCGACCTGGAATGCGAGGTGTGGCAGGTGCGCGCCTCGTACGACCAGAAGCCGTACCGGCGCTCCATGATGGAGGTCTTCGGCGCCACCGTGCATCCCAGCCCGTCGACGGTCACCGAGACGGGGCGCAAGCTGCTCGAGGCCGAGCCCGACAACCCCGGCAGCCTCGGCATCGCCATCAGCGAGGCCATCGAGGTGGCGGCCCAGGATCCGCAGGCGCACTACTCCCTCGGCAGCGTGCTGAACCACGTGCTGCTGCACCAGACGGTCATCGGCGAGGAGGCCCTCGTTCAGCTCGCCGAGCTGGGCGAGACCCCCGATCTGATCGTGGGCTGCACCGGCGGCGGTTCCAACTTCGCCGGGCTGTCGTTCCCGTTCCTGCGCGAGAAGCTGGCCGGCAACATGGCGCCGGACATCCGCTGCGTCGAGCCGGCGGCCTGCCCGTCGTTCACCAAGGGCGTCTACGCCTACGACTTCGGCGACATGGCCGGGTTCACGCCCCTCCTCAAGATGCACACGCTGGGTCACTCCTTCGTGCCGGCGCCCATCCACTCGGGCGGCCTGCGCTACCACGGCATGTCGCCGCTGCTCTCTCATATCTACGACCTCGGTCTGGTGGGGGCCGAGGCCAAGGCGCAGTCGGAATGCTTCGAGGCGGGCACGCTGTTCGCCCGCTGCGAGGGCATCATCCCGGCCCCCGAGCCCACCCACGCCCTGGCCTCGGCGGTGGCGGAGGCCCGGCGCTGTGCCGAGACCGGTGAGGAGAAGGTGATCCTCACCGCTCTGTGCGGGCACGGCCTGCTGGACCTCTCGGCCTACGACTCCTACCTGTCGGGCGAGTTGCAGGACTACAACTATCCCGCTGAGGAGGTCGAGGCCGCCATGGCGGGCATCCCCGGCATGGGCGGCTGAGGGACCACTGGTTCGGGCTCAACCGGTCGAATCGCAGAGTCGGTGCCTGTTGGCAGGGCGCCTCGCGGCTGTTTCGCGCCGCCGGCGCGGACTGTGGCCCGGCGCTGGCATCCCGGTGCCGGAAGCGGCTCCGGCCGGCCCCCGGCGTGGGTTCCGGCTGCAGCTTCCGAGCCGCCGACGCGCGGCCACCGCTAGGTAGGCTCTGGCCCTGTGTCGGAGTTCCTGCGCAGTTATCTGACCGTCGGCTTCTTCGCCGTCCTGGCAATGCTCATGGTGGCTCTGATGCTGGGCGTTGGCGCGGTGCTGCGGCCCGAGCGCCCGCAGCGCCAGAAGTACGTCACCTACGAGAGCGGCGTGGATCCCGTCGGGGAGGGCTGGTCGCAGAGCACGCTCCGGTACTACCTCTTCGCTCTGCTCTTCGTGATGTTCGACGTGGAGGCGGTGTTCATCTTCCCCTGGGCCACCCGCCTGGAGGTCTACGGGGTGTTCGGGCTCGTCGAGATGGCCATCTTCATCTTCATCCTGGCGCTCGGCCTGTTCTACGCCTGGCGAAAGCGTGTCCTGCGATGGGTCTGAGCACCGGAATCCGTCCGCGAGGAGGCCGCCGGTAGATGGGCCTCGTCGAGAGCGGCAAGATTCCCGCGCCCCTCACCAAGCTGTTGAACATGGGCCGCAAGTACTCCCTCTGGGTCTACCAGTGGGGTCTGGCCTGCTGCGCCATCGAGATGGGAGCGGCCTTCGGCTCGCCCCGTTACGACGTGATGCGTCTCGGCGTCATCCCGTTCCCCGCCAGCCCCCGCCAGGCCGACCTCGTCGTCGTCTCGGGCACCGTCACCGACAAGATGGTGCCGTCGATCCTGCGCCTCTACGAGCAGATGCCCGACCCGAAGTACGTGATCTCGATGGGCTCGTGCGCCAACTGCGGTGGCCCCTACTGGGACTCGTACTCCGTCACCAAGGGCATCGACCAGATCATTCCGGTGGACGTCTACGTGCCCGGCTGCCCGCCCCGGCCGGAGGCTCTCCTCGAGGGGATCGTGCTGCTGCAGGAGCGCATCGCCAACGAGGACATGGTCCCCCGCTGGAAGGGCGACCCGATCGTCGTCGGATAGCGCACGAGGACTCCGGACGTGACCGATACCACCGCCACCGAGGCTGCCCCGCACCAGGCGCGCCACGACGGCGCGGTCGCCGCGCTCACCGAGGTGCTCGGCGAGGCCGTGCTGGCGCATCACAGCGAGCAGGGTGAGTTGTGGGTCCGCGTGCATCACGAGGCCTGGCAGAGAGCCGGCTACGCGCTGCGTGACGACCTGGGCTGCCGCTGGTTCGACTTCCTGTCGGCCATCGACTGGCTGCCGTCGCCGTTCGGGCGCGACATGGACGCCGAGCAGGACTGGCCCACCACCGGCCCGCCCGCCCGTGACACCACTCTCGAGCACGGTGTGACCGGGGGCGAGACCCGGCTGCAGCTCTTCGCTCGGGCGGCAGCCGTCGAGGACCACCCCGGGGGCGACAACCTGTCGGTCATCCTCAAGGCCGACCTCCCCAACGAGAACCCTGCGGTCGAGACCTGGATCCCGGTCTACGCCGGCGCCAACTGGCACGAGCGCGAGGCCTGGGAGATGTTCGGCATCGCCTTCGTGGGCCATCCCGACCTGCGCCACATCTACCTGCCGGGTGAGTTCGAGGGTCATCCGCTGCGCAAGGACTTCCCGCTGCTGGCCCGCCGGGTGAAGCCCTGGCCGGGGATCGTGGACGTGGAGGACATGCCGGCCGCCGAAGAGGCCGGGTCGTGAGCGTCACCGAGCGGGAGCAGCGGGCCTTCATCGCCGCGGCCGCGGCCGACGCCCGCGTCAACGTCGAACTCGAGACCGAGGGCATGACGCTCAACATCGGCCCGCAGCACCCTGCGACCCACGGCACGCTGCGCATCATCGCCCGCCTCGACGGCGAGCAGGTGGTGGCCGCCGAGCCGGTCATGGGCTACATGCACCGGGGCTACGAGAAGCTGGCCGAGGTGCGTACCTATCCGCAGGTCACGACGCTGATCAACCGCATCGACTGGCTGGGCAGCTTCGCCAACGAGGTGCCGTTCATCCTGGCCGCCGAGCAGCTGATGGAGGTGGAGGCACCGCCACGGGCCGCCTGGATCCGCACCATCCTCTTCGAGCTGTCCCGCCTGGCGAACATCTCGCTCTTCCTCGGCGACATGGGCGTGCAACTCGGCGCTATCACGCCGGTGTTCTTCGCCTTCAGGGACCGGGAGTTCGTCCTCAACCAGATCGAGGCCGTCACCGGCGGGCGGTTCCACCCCAACTTCGACCGCATCGGCGGTCTCAAGGACGACCTGCCGGCGGGCTGGATCGAAGAGACCCGCGGCGTCATGGTGAAGATGCGCACCTTCTGCGACGAGCTCGAGGACCTGCTCATGGGCAATGAGATCTTCGAGGCCCGCACCCGCGGCGTCGGCGTCATCCCGCCCGAGATCGCCCTGGGGTTCGGGCTGTCGGGGGCCAACCTGCGCGCCTCGGGCATCGACTGGGACATGCGCCGGGACAACCCCTGCGGTCTCGTCTACGACGAGGTCGACTGGAAGGTCTGGACGCATCCCGACGGCGACTCGTTCGCCCGCTACTGGGTGCGCCTGCAGGAGACCCGCGAGGCCACCTACATCGTCGAGCAGCTGCTCGACGGGCTGCCTGCGGGACCGGTCATGGCCAAGGTGCCGGTCATCATCAAGGTGCCTGCCGGGGAGGCCTACGTCGCCACCGAGAACCCGCTGGGCGTCATGGGCTACTACGTGGTCAGCAAGGGCGACCTGGGGCCGTTCCGGGTGAAGATCCGCTCCGCCTCGTTCAACAACATCTCCGTCGTGCCGTGGGTGATGCGGGGCGTCTACGTGCCCGACGTGATCACCATCCTCGCCAGCCTCTACTTCATCCTCGGGGACATCGACCGGTGATCGACATCCTGGCCTTCGAGCCCGCCTACTGGCTGCAGACCCTCATCAAGCTGGGGGTGGTGGCGCTGGTCATTCCCACCGCGTCGATCATCCTCGGCTACGTGTTCCTGATGAAGATGATGAGCTTCATGCAGAGCCGGCTGGGCCCCATGGAGGCCGGCCCCTACGGCACGCTGCAGTTGCTGGCCGACGGTGTGAAGTTCCTGCAGAAGGAGGACGTGTTCCCGCGCCGGGCCGACCGCTACGTGTTCGCCCTGGCCCCGGTGGTGGTGCTGGTGTCCACGTTCCTCCTCTACGTGATCCTGCCGGTGGGTCCCGACGCGGTCGTCAGCAGCCTCGACGCGGGGCTGTTCTTCGCCCTGGCGGTGGCGTCGCTCTCGGTCATCGGCATCCTCATGGCCGGCTGGGGTTCGGCCAACAAGTACGCCCTCATGGGTGGCATGCGCGCCGCCGGCCAGCTCATCGCCTACGAGCTGCCGCTGGTGCTGGCCGCCATGGGCGTGGTCATCCAGGCGGGCACGCTGGACCTCAACAAGATCGTGCTGGCCCAGGCCACCGGCGAGATCTTCGGCTGGGGGGCCATCGGCAACCCGTACATCCTCACGCAGTTCGTCGGGTTCGCCATCTTCCTGGTGGCGGTGCAGGCCGAGTTGACCCAGCCGCCGTTCGACATGCCGGTCGCCGAGTCCGAGATCGTCGGCGGGTACCAGGTGGAGTACACCGGCTTCCGGTTCCTGTTCTTCTTCATGGCCGAGTTCGGCACGGCGTTCGCCTTCGCCGGCATCGCCTCGGTGCTGTTCCTGGGCGGCTGGTACGTGCCGGGGCTGGACCCCGCCTCGAACTGGTTCAACCTCATCGGCCCGTTCGTGATGTTCATCAAGATCATGGCGGTCTCGGCGCTCATCTTCTGGTTCCGCTTCACGTTCCCCCGGCTGCGCGAGGACCAGCTCCAGAAGCTGGCCTGGAAGGTGCTCATCCCGGCGGCGCTGCTGAACATCGTCGTCACGGGCGTGCTGAAGGTTGCAGTCTGATGCGGCGGGGGTCGTCGAGGGTCATCGAGGGATTGAGAGGCCGATCATGCGAGGCATAGGGATGCTCAAGGGGATGGGGGTGACGGGCCGCACGATGCTGCGCACGCTGTTCCCCGACGGTCTGCGCAAGCCGGTCCCGGCGCCCTCGCGTGGCGCGCACACCGTGCAGTACCCGCATGTCAAGGAGGCACCCGTGGCGCGGGCGCGCGGCGTGATCGGCCTGCACCACGACAACTGCACCGTCTGCATGCTCTGCGCCCGGGAGTGCCCCGACTGGTGCATCTACATCGAGGGTCACAAGGAGCTGGCCCCGCCGCGGCGCCCCGGCGGCAAGCCCCGCGCGCGAGCCAAGATCGACCGCTTCGACATCGACTACGCCCTGTGCATGTACTGCGGCATCTGCGTCGAGGTGTGCCCGTTCGACGCCCTGTTCTGGAGCCCGGAGTTCGAGTACTCCGAGCCCCGCATCGCCGACCTGCTGCACGACGCCGACCGGCTCGCCGACTGGATGGAGACGGTCCCGGAGTTCGAGAAGTACGAGCCGGGCGCCGCAGTCAAGCAGCCCACCGTCCCCGAGCCGTCGAAGCACCGTCCCCCCCGGAGCGCCACCCGGTGAGCATCCTCGGGGCCCTCGTCGCCCAGAACATCGCCTTCGGGGTGATCGCCGCCATCATGGTGTTCGCGGCGATCCGTCTCGTGACCACCCGCAACGTCGTGCACGCGGCGCTGTTCCTGGTGGTGGTGCTCGGCGGTGTGGCGGCGCTGTTCCTGCTGATGGGCGCCGAGTTCGTGGGGATCACCCAGATCCTGGTCTACATCGGCGCCGTGGTGGTGCTGTTCCTGTTCGGCATCATGCTGACCCGCACCCGCATCGGCGACGAGGAGGGGACCGACCACCCCAATCGCCTGCCGGCGGTTCTGGCGGCTGCTCTCGTTGCGACGGTCACGATCTACGCCGTGGTGTCGGGCTTCGGCGACGTCGAGCTTCCCGCCGACACTCGCACCACCACCGCCGAGGTGGCCGACTCGATCTTCAGCACGTACATCGTCCCGTTCGAGGCCGTCTCGGTGCTGCTGCTGGCGGCGCTCATCGGCGCCATCGTGATCGCCCGGAGGGACTGAGGCCATGCTGCTGAACCAGTTCCTCGTCCTCAGCGCCGTGCTGTTCGCCATCGGCGTCTACGGGGTGCTGGCGCGCCGCAACGGCGTGCTCGTGTTGATGTCGATCGAGCTGATCCTCAACGCCGTCAACATCAACCTGGTGGCGTTCGGCAGCTACGTCTCCAGCATCTCCGGCGAGGTGTTCGCCCTGTTCATCATCACCGTGGCCGCAGCCGAGGTGGGCGTGGGCCTGGCGATCCTGCTGCTGCTGTACCGCAACCGTCGAAGCGTCGACCTCAGCGAGGCCGACCTCATGAAGGGCTAGGCCGCGGTGTCGGGCCTGAACCTGCAGGACCTCGCTGTGCTCCGGCTCCGTCATTCCGGCGAAGACCGGAATCCAGATCTCGGCAGTCTCGGCCGGCCGGTCCGGGAGCCTTGGTCGTGAACCTCCAGGCGATCAGCGTGCTGGCGGCGGAGGGAGCCGCTGAGATCGTCCAGGTCTCGGGCTGGTTCCTGTCCAACGTGTGGATCATCCCCGCCATCCCGGCGGCCGGCTTCTTCGCCATCCTGTTCTTCGGCAAGCGGCTGCCGCGGGGCGGCTCGGAGGTGGGCATCTTCGCCGTGGGGGCCTCCCTCGTGCTGGCGCTGTGCACCGTCGGCCAGTGGATCAGCACGGTGAACGGTGCCGGCGGGGCCGCGGTCGAGCCGGTCGTGAACCGCTGGACGTGGTGGGTCGCCGGCGGCGTGGACTTCACCATCGGCACGCTCGTCGACGGCCTGGCGGTGGCGCTGCTGTTCGTGGTGACCGCCATCTCGCTGCTGGTGCACATCTACTCCACCGACTACGTGGCCGGCGATGTCCGCTACACGCACTTCTTCGCCTTCCTGTCGCTGTTCACGGCGTCGATGCTGTTCTTCGTCCTGGCCGAGAACACCATCCAGATGATCGTGGGCTGGGAGCTGGTGGGCGTCTGCTCGTTCGTGCTGATCGGCCACTGGTGGGAGGAGAAGCCCAACTCCGACGCCGCCCTGAAGGCCTTCCTGACCAACCGGGTCGGCGACATCGGGCTGCTGGTGGGCGTCAGCGTGCTGTTCTTCGCCGCCGGCGGCACGTTCTCGATCCTGGAGATCAACACCAGGGCGATCGACGGCGAGATCGGCCACACCCTGCTGCTGGTGGCGGCGCTGTGCCTGCTGGCCGCGGTCATCAGCAAGTCGGGACAGTTCTTCCTGCACACCTGGCTGCCCGACGCCATGGCCGGGCCCACGCCGGTCTCGGCGCTCATCCACGCCGCCACCATGGTGGTGGCCGGCGTCTACCTGGTTGCCCGCCTGTACGGGGTGTTCTTCGAGGGCATGGTGATCGCCGGGTCCTCCATCAACGCCCTGGCGCTTATCGGCGGGATCACGACGCTGGTCGGGGCCAGCCTGGCGTTCGTGCAGAACGACATCAAGCGGGTGCTGGCCTACTCCACCATTAGCCAGTTGGGCTACATGGTGATGGCGCTGGGCATCGGCGCCTGGACCGCCGCGGTCTTCCATCTGTTCACGCACGCCTTCTTCAAGGCCTGCCTGTTCCTGGGCTCGGGCTCGGTCAGCCACGCGGTGCACAGCTTCGACATGAAGAAGGACATGGGCGGGCTGCGCCGCCACATGCCCCACACGTTCCGCACCTTCATGATCTCCTCCGCCGCCCTGGCCGGGTTGCCACCCCTGGCGGGCTTCTGGTCGAAGGACGAGATCCTGGCGGGCACGGGCGGCTGGGGACTGTTCGGCGGCACCGGCGGCAACGGCGCCTACACCGCCATGCTCTTCATGGGGATGGTGACGGCCGCGCTCACCGCCGCCTACATGACCCGCTGCGTCTACCTCACGTTCTTCGGCACCTACCGGGGCCACGGGCACCCGCACGAGTCGGGTCGGCGCATCACCGTGCCGCTGTGGATCCTGGCCGTCTTCGCCGTGGGCGCCGGCTGGACCAACCTGCCCAAGGGCTTCCGGATCGTGCCGAAGTCCTGGACCGAGCAGTTCGGTCACTACGTCGAACCGGTCGCCGCCGAGCACTTCTACTTCCCGCCGATCGCCCACGCCACGCCCAGCTGGACCCTCGCGATCCTCTCGGTGCTCGTCGTGCTGGTCGGCGGGGGCGCGGCGGCCGCCTACTACAGGCGGGTGGATCGGCGGGCCGCGGCCGGCGGCGCGGCCACGGAACTGGCCGACGGCCCCACGAGCCGCTGGACGGTGGCCCGGCTGGGCCACACGCTGTTGGTGCAGAAGTACTACCTCGACCACCTCTACACCGGCATCGTCGCCAAGGGCACGGCCGGTCCCATCGCCCGCGGGGCCTACTGGTTCAACCAGCACGGGATCGACGAGGTGGTCAACCAGGCCGGCCGCAAGGCGGTGGCGGCCGGGCACGTCGTCTACGACCGGATCGACCAGAAGGTCATCGACAGGGTCGTGGACACCACCGGGACGGCATCGCACGGTGCCGGTGAAGAGCTTCGACGTATGCAGACGGGGAAGGTGCAGCAGTACGCGGGCGTCATGTTCGTGGCGTCGGTCGTCCTGGCCGCTGCGCTGCTCCTCGTGCTGTGACCCTGCCAGGAGGGCCTTCAATGCCTTGCTGCCCCGAGACCGACTCCCGCCCGGCGGGCACCGCCCGGTGACCTCGAGAGGAGACTGATGGACGCATTTCTGAACGGTTGGGGGCTGACGCTCGTCACGTTCGTCCCCCTCGTGGGCGCGGCGCTGGTGATGGCGCTGCCCCGCACCCGGGAGTTGTGGCTGAAGGCGGCGGCGCTGGGCGCGTCGCTGGTGACGGCGCTGTTCGCGGTGCTGCTGCTGGCCCGCTTCAGCGTGTCGCGGGCCGGCGAGTTGCAGTACGTCACCGACCGGCCCTGGATCGACGTGATCAACAGCCGCTACATCATGGGGATCGACGGCATCTCGCTGCCGTTGCTGCTGCTGACGGCGCTCATCGTGCCGTTGTGCATCGTCTACTCGTTCGGGCACTTCCCCGAGCCGCGCAACCCGAAGGCCTTCCTGGCGCTCCTGCTGGTGCTGGAGACGGGCATGATCGGCACGTTCACCGCCCAGGACCTCATCCTGTTCTTCGTGTTCTTCGAGGTCGTGCTGCTGCCGATGTACTTCATGATCGGTGTCTGGGGGGGCGAGAACCGGCGCTACGCCGCCATCAAGTTCTTCCTGTACACACTGTTCGGCTCGGCGCTCATGCTGGTGAGCTTCCTGGCCATGTTCTTCCTGGCCGAAGGCACCCTGGCCGGCCTGGACGCGGCCCGCACGTTCGACATGCGGGCGCTGTCGGGCGGAGCCACGGCGGCCATCGCCCGCACCAGCCAGCTGTGGATCTTCGCCGGCATGTTCCTGGGATTCGGCATCAAGGTGCCGATGTTCCCGTTCCACACGTGGCTGCCGGACGCCCACACGGAGGCTCCCACCGTGGGCTCGGTGATCCTGGCGGCGGTCCTCTTGAAGCTCGGCACCTACGGCTTCGTACGGGTGGCCATCCCGATGCTGCCCGAGGCTGCGGCGGCCTGGGCTCCGGTCATCGGGCTGCTGGCGGTGATCGGCATCATCTACGGCGCGCTGGGATGCCTGGCGCAGCGCGACATGAAACGCCTCATCGCCTTCAGTTCGGTGGCGCACATGGGGTTCGTGATGCTGGGCATCGCAACCCTCACCCCGTTCGGGGTCAACGCAGCGGTGTTCGGCATGGTGGCGCACGGCCTGATCACCGGGATGCTGTTCTTCCTGGCCGGGTCGGTGAAGGACCGCTACCACACGATGGAGATGTCCCGTCTCGGCGGCCTGCTGCAGCAGGCGCCCCGCATGGGCTGGATCCTGGGCTTCTGCGTCATGGCCTCGCTGGGCCTGCCGGGACTGGCGGGGTTCTGGGGTGAGTTCCCGGCCATCCTGGCGTCCTACAACCCGGCGGCCATCCTGAACGAGGCCGTTTTCCGCTCGTACATGGTGATTGCCGCGGTCGGCACGGTGCTGGCCGCCGGCTACCTGCTGTGGATGCTGCAGAAGACCGCCTTCGGCACGGCGCGCGAGGAGTTCGCCGACTCGCCCGACGTCACCGACGCCTCGCCGCGGGAGTACCTGGCCTGGGCGCCGCTGCTGGTGCTGATCGTTGTGCTGGGGTTCTTCCCCCGGCTGCTGCACGAGGCGACCGACCCGGCCGTGCGGGAGTCCCTGCAGGTGGAGGCCGTGAACGGCGCGCCCGGCGACTGCCTGGAGGTCAGCCGTGGTGAGGACTGCTTCGAGCGGCTGCGCCGCGTCAGCGAGCAGGCGAGGGGCGGCGGATGACCCTCGGCGCGCTCGCCGGACCCCTGGGGGTCATCGGGTTCGTCCGCCCGCACCTGGACTGGCACGCCCTCGCGCCCGAGCTGATGCTGCTCGGCGTCGGGGCGCTGCTGACCTGCCTGGACATCGCCCTCGCCGAGCGGGGGAGGGCCGTCACCTCGGCGCTGGCGGGCCTCGGGCTGCTGGGCGTCCTGGTTCCGATCCTCACGCTCGCCATCGCCGGCGTGCACTCCGAACCCCGGGTCATGTTCGACGGGGCCTACGTGGTGGACGGCTACTCGCTGGTGCTGAAGGCGCTGTTCGTGATCTCGGGCTACGTGGTGGTGCTGCTGTCCATGAACTACGTCGCCGAGGGTGACTACTGGGAGAACGAGTACTACGGCCTGGTGCTGGCGTCACTGCTGGGCATGATCGTGATGGCTTCCGCGCGCGATCTCATCAGCATCTTCGTGGCGCTGGAGTTGCTGTCGATCCCCGCCTACCTGCTGGCCGCATGGCGCAAGCGCGACCTGCGCAGCACCGAGGCCGGCTTGAAGTACTTCCTCATGGGGGTGTTCGCCTCGGCCATCATGCTCTACGGCATGTCGCTGCTGTTCGGCGCCGCGGGGTCGACGGTGCTGACCGACATCGCCGCGGCGGCGCCGCTGGACCGGGGGGCCGACGCCGTCCCGAGCGCAGCCATCACGGTGGGTGTGATCTTCGTGATCGTGGGGTTCGCCTTCAAGGTGTCGGCGTTCCCGTTCCACACCTGGGCGCCCGACACCTACGAGGGGGCGCCCACGCCGATCACGGCGTTCCTGTCGGTGGCCTCCAAGACGGCGGGGTTCGTGGCGCTGGCGTCGCTGGTGTTCGTGGGGTTCTGGGAGCGCGACGACGTCTACGGCCCCGCACTGTGGTTCCTGGCGGCCGCCTCCATGACGGCGGGCAACCTCATGGCGCTGCGCCAGAAGAACATCGTGCGGCTGATGGCCTATTCGGGCATCGCCCAGGCCGGGTTCATGCTGGCGCCGCTCGCCGTTGCCGGGGTGAACACCGAGGTGGCCGACCAGGCGGTCTCCGCAGTGCTCACCTACCTGGTCATCTACGCGGCCATGAACCTGGGCGTCTTCGCCGTGATCATGACGGTGGCGCGCCGCACGGGAACCGGCGACGTGGCCTCCTACAACGGCCTGTTCCGGGTCTCGCCGGGGATGGCGGTGGTGATGACCGTTTTCCTGGCCTCGCTGGCGGGCGTGCCCCCGGCGGGCGGCTGGTACGCCAAGTTCGCCGTATTCCAGGCGCTCGTGTCGGCCGACGCCCCCGCTGCCTACGTGCTGGCCGGCTTCGGCGCCGTCAACGCCGTCATCGCGGTCGGTTACTACGGCAAGATCGCTTCCCGCATGTGGTTCGAGAAGCCCACGGAGGAGATGGCCGCAGCGGGGCGCATCGCCGTGCCGTTCTCGCTGCGCTCGGCGCTGGGGCTGACGCTGGCCGCCACCCTGGTCTTCGGCGTGGTGCCCGCCACGGTCACACGCTTCACCGACGTCTCGCTGCTCGCCGTCGCCGTCGGCGGCTGACCCCCAACCGGCGCCCCCCGCGGCGAGTCCCGGTCCAACGCGAAGCGGCCGCCGTCGCGAGGGTCGCGGTCGTCGTTCCGGCGGAGGCCGGAATCCACTGTCCAGCGGCTCGATTCGCACCAGCGGACCGGAATCTCAGGACATCCCTACTGGTTCGGCGCCGTCGCAGGGGCGGTGAGTTCGACGGTGGTGCCGCCGGACGAGGATCGGTGGACGAGCTTGCCGCCGAGGTCGTGCTCCACGAGCGTGCGGACCAGTGTGAGCCCCAGGCCCTCGAGCAATGGACCGTCGGGCATGCCGGCGCCGTTGTCGGTGACCGACACCCGCAGTTCGGCGTCCTCCCGGCTGATCCGGACCACGATCTCGTTGCTCTCGGTGGCCGCCGCCCCGCCGCCGAAGCCGTGGTCGACCGCGTTCTGCACCAACTCGTTGAGCACGATCGCCATGGTGGTCATCACCTCGCTCGACAGGGGGCCGACCGCACCTTCCACCTTGATGGAGATCGGCGAATTCGGCGGGGCCAGCGACTCCCGCAGCAGCGAGGACAGCGACGCGACGACGCTCTCGAATGACGTGCTGTCGCCGTCGGGCCCGCTGAGGATCTCGTGCACGGCGGCGATCAGCCTGATGCGTCGGGCCGACTCGGCCAGCGCCTCCTTCGCCTCGGGTCCCTCCAGCCAGCGGCTCTGCAGGCTCAGCAGTGACGACACCGTCTGCAGGTTGTTCTTCACCCGGTGGTGCACCTCGGAGAGGGCGGCGTTCTTGGTGATCAGGAGTCGGTCCACGCGCCGCAACTCGGTGATGTCGCGCACCAGCATCAGGACGCCGGTGAGGGTGTCCTCCTGGATCAGCGGCAGGCAGCGAACCACGACGTTGTGGCCGTTGCGCTCGATCTCCTCGGTGTGCGGCAGTGCCGCCGAGACAGTGAGGTGCAGTGCGCGGGGTTCGATCCCCACCTGGGCCAGGCGGCGACCGGTCGGGTCGCCGTTGATGCCGAGGCGCCGCAGCGCCGAGTGGGCATTGGGCGTCAGGTACACCACCCGCTGCCAGGCGTCCAGCAGGATGAGGCCGTCGCCCACCCGGGGTGGGTGGTCGTGATCCCCCGGTGTGGCCGTGTAGGGGTACGCCCCGTCGGCGATCATCCCGGCCAGGCGGCGGAAGAGGCCGAAGTAGGCGTTCTCCAGGCGTCCCCAGACCCGATCGCTCACCGCCGGGAACTCACGCAGCAGGACGGCGATGGTTCGGTTGCGGAAGTTCACGGGCACGGCCAGCGACTGCACCCAACGGTGCTGATCCGCCAGGTAGGCGCCGCCGTTGGCGCTGACACCGGTTTGCAGCGCCAGCGCCCCGAGCGGGCGCTCTGCCGCGGCGGTCAGGCGGCCGAGAAGGTCGTCGGGGTGCACGGTCTGGCTGGTGATGGGACGGCTGTGCGCGGTGACGACGAAGTCAGTCACCCCTCCGTCTTCCTCAGCCTCCGAGCCGCCCTGCTCGTCGTCGCCGGCCCCCGCGGCGGGTAGCAGCAGGAGAATGTCGGCGAACGAGATGTCCGCCAGCAGCGCGGTGTTGGCGGCGAGCCGGTCGTAGTGAACTCGCTCGGCGTCGCTCAGAGCGTCGAGTGCCCGACTCAGGTTGCTGGGGCCGCTCATCGCCTTCGATGGTACCGGTGCTCCCGGTTGCGGAGAGTCGCGGGCTCACCTCCAGGGGCGCGAGCCGCGCCGATGACCCTGAGTAGGGCCATCGTTCTTACAATGGCGTCGGAGAGTGCCGACGACGGCGCAGCGTCTCACCTCGGGTCGGTGCGGGTTCGGAGGAATCATGCAGTTCGGCCTGTTCTACGAGATGCAGTTGCCACGGCCGTGGCAGCCGGGGGACGAGCACCGGCTCTACAAGGAGTGTCTCGAGCAGGTGGCGCTGGCCGACCGGTTGGGGTTCGACTACGTGTGGGAGGTGGAGCACCACTTCCTGGAGGAGTACAGCCACTCCGCCGCGCCGGAGGTGTTCCTGGCCGCTGCGGCCGCCGTCACGAAGCGCATCCGCCTCGGTCACGGCATCGTGCAGTTGCCGCTGGAGTTCAACCACCCCGCCCGGGTGGCCGAGCGGGCGGCGACGCTGGATCTCCTGTCCGACGGCCGGGTGGATCTCGGCACGGGCGAGGCGTCGTCGCGGGCCGAACTCGGCGGCTTCGGTGTGGAGTGGGACACGAAGCGGGACCAATGGACCGACCACATCGAGGCCCTGTCACGGATGATGGTCGAGGAACCGTTCGCCGGCTGGGACGGCAAGTGGCTGCAGATGCCGCCGCGCAACGTCGTGCCCAAACCCCTGCAGAAGCCCCACCCGCCGCTGTGGGTGGCCTGCAGCCGCCGGGAGACCATCCTGCTGGCCGCCCAGTGCGGCGTCGGTGCCCTGTCGTTCCAGTTCATCGAGCCCGAGCGGGCGGCCGATTGGGTGGCGGAGTACGAGTCCATCCTGGCCTCGCCCGACTGCGTGCCGGCCGGCTTCGCGGTGAACCCGCGCATCGCCATCGTGCTGCCGCTGATGTGCCATCCCGACGAGCAGACCGCCGTCGACCGCGGTCTCGACTCGGCGCACTTCTTCGGCTACGCGCTGCTTCACTACTACGCCTTCGGTGATCACAGCCCCGGGCGCACCGACGTCTGGCAGGAGTTCCTGGCCAACCGGGAGCGGGCCGGGTTCCGCCGTGAGGACGCGGGACAGACGGGCGGGGCGCTCGGCGCCTCCTACGGCGACCTGGGGGTGCTGGGACTGCGCGGCGCCATCGGCACGCCCGATCAGGTCCGGTCGCTGCTCCGCCGCTACGAGGAGGCCGGCATCGACCAGGTCATCTTCATGGCCCAGATGGGGAACGTCCCCCACACCCAGGTCTGCGAGTCCCTCGAGCTCATGGGCGCCGAGGTGATCGGCGAGTTCGCCGAGCGGCACTCCCGGCAGTGGGAGCGCAAGTGCGAGCGGCTCGCCCCGGCCATCGACGCCGCCCTGGCCCGCAAGGCCCCACCCCGCACCAGCGACGAGGGCTACAGCTTCGAAGCCGCAGCCAGGGCCTGACCACTAGGGAACCGGCTGCAGGCGGGCGGCAGCCTCCCGCCGGGTACCGCCATCGTGCAGGGTCCGGCCGGGCGGCTGCAGGGTCAACCCGCAGCCACCATCGAGGCGGCTTGTGTCGCCGCCGCAGAGCCGGCTGCGCCGTCGGCGAGATCTCGCAGCAGCCGGCGGTAGACCATCGAGGCGCCGTCGGCGATCTTCAGGTGCAGCTCCTCGCGCAGGTCGAGGGGCAGCTCGGGCGGGTCCTGGGACTCGACCACGGCGCGGTCCTGCTCCAGGACCTCGGCGAAGCCGGCCACCCAGTACTCGTCGGGTATCTCGAAGGAATGGTTGCGGGACAGCCACCCGAGGATGAGCGTCTCGGCCCGGTCGGTCGGCGAGGCGATGAACGACACGGTCGTGACGTCGCCGATCTTGGATTCGGCGTCGGAGTCGCTCTGCTCGGTCCAGGTGATCCCGCCGCTGGTCGCCACCACCACCTTGCGGTCGTGCAGCGTGAAGGGGAGATGCAGGAAGTACTCGCGGATCAGGGCGCTGTCGTTGTAGGCGTAGGTCATGCCGTCGTCGGTGATGGTCACGTCGTAGGGCTTGATGAAGGGCCCGTCGGCGAGCTCGGTGAACCCGGCGTGCACGAAGTTGAAGTGGGCGAAGTCGATGACGTTCTCCGTCATCCGGCCCGCCGAGGTCTGCCAGTGCCAGGCCCCCACCAGGAGCACGCGCCAGTCCGGGCTGTTCCAGTCGTCGTCGGGCCATGGCTGCAGCTCGGCCACCGGCTCCTCCAGTGCAACCCAGACCGCGTCGTACTTCTCCTGCACCCGGTAGCGCTGCACCCGGGCCTGGCTGGGAATGATCCCGTCGGGCCCCAGGGCGGGGATGAACGACACCGTGCCGGTGCGGTCGTACTCCCATCCGTGGTAGGGGCACATCAGTTGCCCGTCGCGGATGCAGCCGCGCGATATGGCGGCACCCCGATGCACGCACTTGTCGCGCAGTGCCACGAGGCCCTCGTCGTCGCGGTACAACACGATGTCCTCGCCCAGCAGGCGCACCTGCTGCGGCTCGGCGGTGACGTCGCTCGCGACGGCGACAGGATGCCAGTAGTACCTCAGTGCCTCGTCCAGCATGGTGTTCCCTCCGGCTGCTCGGCCATGACGATGGTCAGGCGTGGCTGGGCCGACTCCCGAGGCCACCCCCCGACGCCAGTGCCCAACAGTACGAGGTCAGCACGAGGTTTGTCGACGTGCGCGCGGTGGTCTCGCGGAGCGTGATCGCCGACGGCGGGCGCGCGTGCGACCGCCTCGTCCCGCCGGCGATGCCCGGTCAGGCACCGGCGGCGGCCAGCTCGCGCATCAGCCTGCGGTAGACGATCGAGGCGCCGTCGGCCGGCTTGAGGTGCAGTTCGGAGCGCGGGTCCAGCGGCAGCTCGAGCGGATCCTGGTCCTCCACGACCATGCGGTCCTGCTCCATGATCTCGTCGAAGCCGACCGCGAAGTCCTCGTCGGGGACGTCGAGGGAGTGGTTGCGCGACAGGTACACGAAGATCAACGTCTCGGCGCGGTCGGTGGGCGAGGCGACCGACGAGATGGTGGTGACGTCGCCGGCCCTGGAGTCGCCCTGCTCCGACCAGGTGATCCCGCCGGTGGCCGCCACCACCGACTTCCGGTCGTGCAGCGCGAAGGGGAGGTGCAGCGTGTACTCCCGCACCAGCACGCTGTCGTCGTAGGCGTAGGTCATGCCGTCGCCGGTGAGCTTGATCTCGAAGGGCTTGATGAAGGGCCCGTCGGCCAGCTCGGTGAACCCTGCGTGCACGAAGTTGAAGTGGGCGAAGTCGGCGGCGTTCTCCATCATCCGGCCCGCCGAGGCCTGCCAGCGCCACGTGCCCACCATGAAGACGCGCCGGCCGGGGTCGTTCCAGTCGTCGTCGGGCCAGGGCGGCGGGTCGGCCACCGGCTCCTCGAGGGCCACCCACACCGCCCCGTACTGCTCGCGCACGCGGTGGCGCTGCACCCTGGCCCGGCTGGGGATGGCGCCGCCGGGCCCCAGCGCGGGGATGAACGACACCGTGCCGGAGCGGTTGTACTGCCAGCCGTGGTAGGGGCACATCAGCTGCCCGTCGCGGATGCAGCCGCGCGACAGGGCCGCACCTCGATGGACGCAGCGGTCCGCCAGAGCCACCGGGCCGTCGGCATCGCGGTAGAGCACGATGGGCTCGCCCAGCAGGCGCACCTGCTGCGGTTCGGCCGTGACGTCCGTCGAGACCGCAACGGGGTGCCAGTAGTGCCTCAGTGCCTGATCCAGCATGGTCGTGTCCCCTCCGACTCCGTGTCCTCGGGCATCCCGCCGGCTCTGCGGGGCGGGGGCGAAGTCCGTCGATCGCAGGTCACAACACTACGCGTCTTCTCTCCGGGCGTGAACCGCTCAGCGGTCACCACCGAGAAGAGTGCCGGGTAGTCCACCGGCAGCGCCGATCGTGCTGCTGAGCCCTGGAATCCGGCCGTCGCCGGAATGACGAGGAGAGCGCCCGCGCCATTGCTCGCCACCGCGTGTCGCGCGGCGGGCGGAGTTGGGGTTCCTCCGTCGGAGGACGTCGATTCCAGCGGGCTACCGTGTCGAGGACGAGGGCTGGCGAGAGCGCAGGGGAGAGCAGGGTGGCTGAGCGGCGGGTGGCTGTGGTGACCGGTGGCGGCACCGGGATCGGGGCGGCGAGCGCCCTGGAGTTGAGCGCCGGGGGCTGGGCGGTGGCGGTGTGCGGGCGCCGGCCCGCATTGCTGGAGGACGTCGTGGCGGAATGCGCCGGCGAGGCGCTGGCGGTGACCGCCGACGTTTCGGCGCCGGGCGACGTGGAGCGCCTCTTCGCCGCGGCGGTGGAGCGGTTCGGGCGCGTGGACGTGCTGTTCAACAACGCCGGCTCCGGGTCCCGGCCGGTGCCGGTCGACGAGTTGCCGGTGGAGGACTGGCTGCGGGTGGTGGGTGCCAACCTCACCGGAAGTTGGCTCTGCGCCCGGGCGGCCTTCGCCCGGATGAAACGCCAGAGCCCGCCGGGCGGCCGCATCATCAACAACGGTTCGATCTCGGCCCATGCCCCCCGGCCGTTCTCGTCGCCCTACACGGCCACCAAGCACGCCATCACGGGTCTCACCAAGGCGCTCTCGCTGGAGGGCCGCCCCCACGGCATCTGTGTCGGGCAGATCGACATCGGCAACGCCCGCACGCCGATGGCCGCCCGGATGGAGGCCGGCGTTCCCCAGGCCGACGGCTCGGTGCGCCCCGAGCCGCTCATGGACGTCGCCGACGTGGCCCGGGCGGTGCGCTACATGGCCGAGTTGCCGCCCGATGCCAACGTGCTGCAGATGACGGTGATGGCCAACGCCATGCCCTTCGTGGGTCGGGGCTGATCGCGCGCCGATCGGCCGCCCCGGCGCCCCGCTCGGGGTCGGCGATCCCCGGGGGCCGCCGGGCTACTGGTAGACGATGATGTCGGGCCGGGGGTCGAGCGCCTGGATCTGCTCGGGGGTCAGGACCGGCGTGTCGTACCGGAGGAACACCTTGATGGCCGGCCGCTCCGAAGGCTCGGGCACAGCGAACAGGTCGTAGTGCTGCAACTTGATGCCGATCCCCCCGAAGCCGTCCATGTCGATCGAGAGGTCGACCTCGAAGACGTCCACGATGTCGGAACGGTCGGTCACCATCCAGGGCGTGAACTGGTGCACCATGAGGATCTTCGGCGGGATGCCCTCGGCGGCCACGATGCTTGCCAGGTAGCGTTGCACCTCGTTGATCTCGGCGCCCGTGACCCCGCCGATCGCCAGCCCCGGCCGGCGCTCCAGGCGCTTGGTGGCGAACTCGGGGTCGATGGCCACGTGCACGAACGGCTCCCGCAGGAACGGCTCCAGCTTCCTCACCTCGGTGAGCGGGTCGCTCCAGCCGATCTGCTCGTCGAGAAACACGTGCATACCGCGCTCGCGGGCCAACTCCACGTACTCGGCGATGAGTTCGGGCGGCATCCGGTTGATCCAGGTGCCGTCGGGGGTGGGATGGGCCTGGGCCACACCGGTGATCAGATGGAACGCGGGGATCACCTCGCGGTCGCCGTTCAACCGGTCGTAGTCGGCCGCTGTCTCGGCCGCCTGATCGGCCACCTGCTCGGGGCTGCCGCGGCCCAGGATCCCCATCGGCGGGGTGTTGGGGTAGCCGTAGAAGGTGACGAGTTGGGCACTCTCCAATACCGAGTCGTACGTCGGCGTCAGAGCGTTCACCGGCGACGACGACAGCCAGCGGTCCGCCTCGGCGGCGGGCAGGAAGCGGCGCCGCGGCAGCAGGCGCGGGCCCCAGGAGCCGTCCTCCGCCGAGCGCAGTTGCAGGGCCACCTCGACTGCCCCGCCGGCCAGGTGTCGCGCCGCGACCCGCAGCGCGATGCCGTCGATCCGCAGCGGCGCCGTCACCAGCCACCGCCCGGGCGCCGCGCCGGCGGGCAGGAAGCGGCGCCGGGGCAGCAGGCGCTCGCCGCAGCCGGCGCCCCGCGAGTGCCGCTGCACGGCCATCTCGAAGCGCCCGTCCTCCAGGCGCTGCGCCGTCACGCAGACCTGGAACGGGCTGCCCGGCGTCGGGGGCGGAACCTCCTCCTGAATCTCCTCCTCGGATTCCTCCGGGGTGTCTTCGGGGGTGTCTTCGGGGATCTCCGTGGCGTCGTCCGGAAGCTCCTCCGGGGTCCCGGTCTGCGCCGCGACCTGGCCCCAGCCCGCAGCCGTGACGACCATCAGCACCGCCGCCCCGGCGGCCACGTACCGTCTCCGGAGACTCCCCCGCGGATCCCGGCGATGCCGCGGGGCCTGTTGGGGAGGCCGGTCCACGGGACGGCAGCCTATGCAACCGCAACGCGGCCGCCGCGGCAAATGCTCAACGGGGCGACGGGCGGCGCTGGCACCTGGTGAGGGATACCGAAGCGGTGCCTGGCTCGGCAGGATCAGCAGGACGATGGCTCGCCGTGACCGGACGCCGGCGGGGCGCGGTCCCGCGGCGATCTGACGCACGTCCGGTCTACGCCGCGGGCCCCTCGGTGGGCAGTTCTGCCATCTGCTCCAGAGCTGCCGCGGCCGCCCTCACCAGCGGGAAGGCCAGGCAGGCGCCGGTTCCCTCGCCGAGGCGGAGATCGAGATCCAGGAGCGGCTGCAGCCCGAGATGACCCAGCGCAATGGCCGCCGCGGGCTCGGCGGAGAGATGCCCGGCGATGGCATGGCGTGCCACCCCGGGACTCAGCAGGTCGGCCGCGCAGAGCGCCGCGCAGGCGATGGCGCCGTCGACGATGAAGGGTGTGCGACGCCCGGTAGCGGTGAGATAGAAGCCGGCGAGGGCGGCGATCTCGAGGCCGCCGAGGCGGGCGAGCAGGTCGAGCGGGTCGGCCCACCCTTCGGCTTCGCGCATGGCGGCGGCGGTCAGTCGCTGCTTGTGCTCCCGGCCGAGAGCCGGGACCCCGGCACCGGAGCCCGTGACGTCCTCGGCGGCCCGCCCGCAGGCGACGCCGATGAGCGCAGCGGCGGCTGTCGTGTTGCCGATTCCCATGTCTCCCCCGATGAGGCAGTCGGCGCCGGACTCGACGAGTTCGCCGGCGATGCGACCTCCAACCTCCACAGCGGCAGCGGCCTCGGTGACGGTCATGGCCGGGCCGCCGGCGATGCTGGCGGTCCCGGGACGGACCCGCTCGTGACGCACGTTCGCCAGGTGCTCCAGGGGCGACGCCACACCCACGTCCACCACGGTGACAGACGCGCCGATGCTCCCGGCGAGGGCGCAGACGGCGGCGCCCCCGGCGCTCATGGTCTCGACCATCGCCGCGGTCACCGCCGACGGCCAGGCACTGGCACCGTCTTCCACTACGCCGTGGTCGCCGGCGAAGACGGCGACAGCCGGGGCCGACGGCACGGGCGGCGGGCAGCGGCCTGCCACCCCTGCCAGGTGGACAGCCAGGTCCTCCAGCCGTCCGAGCGCGCCCCGAGGCTCCGCCCGGGTGGCCCAGCGACGCCGGGCCGCCGCCATGGAGGTGGCGTCCAGCGGTGGCGCCGCCGGAACAGGAGCGGCGGTCACGGAGCGAGTCTCCCCACCACGGGTGCTCGCCGGCCGGCACCCAGCAGCCAGGCGAGCCCCAGCACGGCCAGCAGCACTCGCTCGACCCGGTCGGCGATGTCGACGGCACGGGGCACGTCGGCGGGCGTGGGGCGTGGACCGGTCCCCAGCGGGGGGCGGTTCTCCGCGATCGCGCCGTAACGCAGCGGACCGCCGAGTTCCCGGCCGATGGCACCGGCCACGGCAGCCTCGGCGACCCCCGCGTTCGGCGACGGGTGGGCCCGGGCGTCACGGCGCGCCGTGGTGAGGACCTCCGGGGCCCGCTCGGGGACGACGGCGGCGACCAGGACGGCGAAAATCCTGGCCGGCAGGTAGTTGGCGAGGTCGTCGAGGCGGGCGGCGGCCCAGCCGAACCGCCGGTAACGGTCGTCGCGGTGGCCGACCATGGCGTCC
>CAZTZI010000199.1:0-14695 GCA_964618115.1 uncultured Acidimicrobiales bacterium | reverse complement strand
GCACCTCGCTCGTGGATCCTCTGCAACAGGCGCGCCTCGCCCGTGGCGGCGTCCCAGGAGGCCGCCACGAAGTGCCAGCGCTTCGCGGTTGGCCAGACGCGCAGGGAGAAGTCGGCGCGACCGACACGCAGGGTGAGCCCGTCGTCGGTTCCCTCCGGAGGGAGCGTGCATCCGGCGCTGTCGACGTCCGGCCCGGTCGGCATTCCCCTCGGGACGCCGAACCCGAGGCTGTAACCGGTGGAGCCGCTGCGGTGCGCCACGATGGTCTGCACCCCCGCCTCGGGGACGGTCGGCCAGATCCAGGCGGCGACCGTGAAGCTGCCGGAGATCTCGGGGGCGTCGGGCACCTCGACGTACGAACCGGCGTGGGTGTCCTGGATCCGCCCGGGGTGCGTGCCGTCGGCCGACGTGGCGACCGGCTCGGCCTTGAAGCCGGGGCTCTCCGGCGAGGTGTCCCCGTGGATGAGCCGCACCACCCGCGACTCGTAGGAGTCGAACTCGGAACTCACCATGACCCGCACCTCGTCGCCCGGGTGGACGACCAACGGGTCGGTGTAGCCCAGCAGCTCGCGGCGCTGGCGCTCCGACCTGTACGGGCTCTTCTCGTATCCCTCAGCTGTCCGCATCTTCCCTCCCGAATCCTTTCGCTGAGCCCGTGGGACTCAGACGTAGTTGATCATTGCCCCGCCGTCGATCACCATCACGGCTCCGTTGGTCCAGCGCGACTCGTCGGAGGCCAGGTAGAGCGCCAAGTCGGCGATCTCCTCCGGCTGGCCGAAGCGGCCGACCGGATAGCGGGCCAGCCGCATTCGACTCCCCGCATCGCCATGGGCGTCGTGCACCTGGGCCATGGGCGTGCGGATCGTGCCGGGGGCGATGACGTTGGTGCGGATCCCCTGCGGCCCGTGCACCACCGCCAGCGACCGGGTGAGCGAGATGAGCGCACCCTTGCTGGCCGTGTAGGCGTCGATCGGCTGGCTGCCGCCCACGAAAGCCCGGATCGAGGAGGTGTTGATGATCGATCCGCCGCCGCGGCGCAGCATCTGCGGGATGGCGTGGCGGCAACCCAGCATCGGACCGGTGAGGTTCACCGCCAGGATGCGGTCCCAGGTGCCCAGCGGGACGTCGACCACCGAGCCGTCCTCGACGGGGGCGACGGCGGCGTTGTTGTAGAGCACGTCCACGCCCCCGAAGCGCTCCTCCGCGGCGGCCACGACCCGGCGCCAGTCCTCCTCGCTGCTGACGTCGGTCTGCACGAACAGGGCCGCTCCGCCCGTTGCGGTGATCTCGTCGGCGGCGGAGGCGCCGGTCACCGTGTCGATCTCGGCGATCACCACCCGGGCGCCTTCTTCGGCAAAACGCAGCGCCGCGGCCCGGCCCTGCCCGGAGCCGGCCCCGGTGATGACGCAGACCTTGCCGTCGAGCCTCATGACGTCAGCGACTCTCGCCGCGGCCGGTGGCGATCCAGGTGGCGACGTGCTCGCCGGCGTCGATGATCTCCGATTGGCCCAGCATGTGAAACGCCGAGCAGACGTGGTTGGGCAGGATCTGCACGCGCTGCCCGATGGTCAGCTCGCCGGGCGGACCGTCGCCCGTCCAGCGCAGCCAGCCGTGCTCCTCGGAGAGCTGGTACAGCTCCCACCCGGGTAGGTCCACGACAAGGCCATAGCCGCCGGGCGCGCCGGGCACGTGGATGCCGAGCCGGTCGTGGCTGACCGACTTGGAGCCGGCGTCCAGGATGGCCCGGTCCGGCTCGACGTGGCTGACCACTGTGGCCACCACCCGCGCCGCGCAGCGGTCGAAGCCCACCACGCCGCGCAGCACCTGCCCGTAGTCGTTGAATGCGTAGATTCCCGGACGGACCTGCGTGATCCCGTCCACCGCGGTGGTGTGGCGGGCGGTGGCGCTGGAGCCCACCGACACCACGTCGATGTCGAGTCCCCTGGCCCGCAGCTCGTCGGCGGCGGCGACCATCAACTCCCCGGCGTCGACCGAGGCGTCGTGCAGGCCCTCCTCGCCGGGCTTGGAATAGGCGTGGCCCTCATGGGTGATCAGCCCCCGCAGGCGCAGCCCCGGGAGGGGCGCGATGGCGGCCCCGAAGTCGGCGGCCTCGCCGGCCGGCACGCCGCAGCGGTGATAGCCCGTGTCGGTGATCACCAGCACCTCCGCGGTCATGCCTTCGGCGGCCATGCCCGCCCCGAGCGCCTCGGCGGCGCCGAAGGAGTCCACCGACAGCAGGATTTTGGCCCGCTGCATGAGCCGCCGGGCGCGGGCGATCTTGGCCTCCCCCACGATGGGGTACGCCATGACGAAGCTGTCCAGACCTGCGTCGGCGAGGGCCTCCGCCTCGCCCAGCTTGGCGATGCAGAGCATCTCCGCCCCGGCCGCCATCTGCAGGCGGGCAATCTCGGGCGTGCGGTGCGTCTTGGCGTGAGGCGCCAGGCCGATGCCGCGGCCGGCCGCGTAGGCGGCCATGTCGGCGATGTTGTGCTCCATGCGGGTGCGATCCACCACGAGCGAGGGCGTCTCGATGCTCTCGGGGACGTCCAGCAGGCCACCGGCGGGAATCGTCTGATCAGCCATCGTCTGCTCCTATCACGAACGTCGCCTCGGTGACGATCGGGAGATCGAAGGGAAGGCTCGCCACGCCCACGACCGAGCGCGCCGGCCGGGCGTCGATGCCGAACGCGGTGTCCAGAACGTCGCTGGCCCCGTCGAGCACCTTGGCGTGATCCTCGAAGCCGGCAGCGGCGTTGACGTAGCCGGTCATCCGTAGCGTGCCGCTGATCGCGGAGAGATCGCCGAGGGCCGCAGCGGCCGTGGCCAGCAGGCTCAGGGCGGTGGCCGCCGCGGCGGCACGCCCCTCGGCCAGCGAGAGAGCCTCGCCCACGACGCCGCGGTGCGTGAACTCCCCGTCGGGGCCGAACGGGCCGTGCGCGCTGAGGTGCAGCAGATCGCCATGACGCCGGGCGGGGACGTACTTGCCCTTCGCCCTCGGCAGCGGCGGCAACTCCCAGCCGGCGTCACGCAGGCGCTCGAGCGGTGTGCTCACGCCGCGGCTCCGTTCGGGTTGCGCAGCACGAGTCCCGGGCGGGCCCCGGTGTGGCTGTCGTCGTCCTTGACCAACTCGCCGTTCACCAGCACCCAGGGCATCCCCTCGGGATGCCGGCGGGGGTTCTCGAACGTGGCGGTGTCCCGGACACCGTCGGGGTCGAAGACCACGATGTCGGCGCGGAAGCCGGGCCGCAGCAGGCCGCGGTCGAACTGCCGCAGGCGCAGGCTCGGCAGGGCCGCCAGCTTGCGGACGATCTCCGGCCAGCCGAACAGTCCTTCGTCACGCGTGTAGTGCGCCAGGTAGCGGGCGAACGTGCCCCAGGCGCGGGGGTGCGGGCGGGCGCCGGTCATGATCCCGTCGCTGCCCCCCATGTGGAAGGGCAGTTGCATGATCGTGCGCACGTTGTCCTCGTGGCCGACGTGGGTGAGGATGTTGACGTTCAGCCGCTCGTCGATCATGAGCCGGCGGACCGCCTCCCACGGCGTGACCGCCAGCTCGGCGGCGATCTCCGCCACGCGGCGGCCGATCCAGCGCCGTCCCTCCTCGGTGCCCACGGAGGAAACCTCGATGGCCGACCAATCCATCAGCGCCCCGTGGAAGCCGTCGGTCCCCACATCCTCCAGCTCGTGACGGATGCGCTCGGCGGCCACCGGGTCGACCAGGTGGGCCAGCACGCCCTCTGGCCCCCCGGTCCACGCCCAGTTGGGCAGGAAGGCCGCCATGTACGTGGATCCGGGCACGTAGCAGTAGCTGTCGGCGGTTATCTCCAAGTGGCGCGTGTCGATGGCGGCCAGGCGCTCGACCAGCTCGCCGGCGCGCCCCTCGTTGCCGGGGAAACTGACCTGGCAGTGCGTGAGGTGCAGGGGCGCCCCCGACCGCAGGCACACGTCCACCATCTCGTCATAGGCCTCCATGACGCCGCGCCCGTAGCTGCGGGTGTGGGGCGAGAAGTAGCCGTCGAAGGGCACGATCTCGCTGCACAACTCCACGAGCTCGTCGGTCCCGGCATACATCGCCGGCGTGTAGGTGAGGCCGGTGGACAGCCCGAGCGCCCCCCCGGTCATGCCCTGGCGCACCAGGGTGCGCATCTGTGCCAGCTCGCCGGCGGTCGCCGGCCGGTCGTCGGTGCCGACCGTCATCATGCGCAGGTTGCCGTGCGGTACCAGGAAGGCCACGTTCAGCGACGGCGGCGACGCTTCGAAGCGCTCCAGGTACTCCGCCACCGTGCGCCAGCCGCAGTCCAGACCGGGCGGATCACCCACCCAGCCGGCCGTCTGGGTGCGCACCGCAGCCAGCGTGAAGTCGTCGAGGGGCGCGTACGCCAGCCCGTCCTGGCCGATCACCTCGCCGGTCACGCCCTGCATGACCTTGGCCTCCGCGGTGGGCTCGGACAGCAGCGCCAGATCGGAGTGGGAGTGCATGTCCACGAACCCCGGCGCCACCAGGTACCCCGACACGTCGATGACCCGCCGGGCCGCGCCGCCGTTACCGAGTGCGGCGATGCGGCCGGCCGCGACAGCCACGTCGGCGCGGAACGGAGCACCACCGGTGCCGTCCACCACGTGTCCCCCCGCCAACACCAGGTCATGCATCGGCCAGGTCCACCACCAGCTCGCGCCGCACGCCGCGGACATCCATCTCGAAGGCCAGGGCGGCGACCGGCGGGCGGCTCGGCAACCAGCGGACGCCCGCCGCCGCGGCACTTCCCGCAGCCGGCAGCACGACCGATCGAACCGGGGCCTCCACGCCCTGTGCGGAGTAGACGTTGATCACCGTCACGTCGTCCCAGCCGGCGCCCAGACCCGCCATGCGTGCCTCGACCGTCTCGGTCACGTTGCGGGCCTTCTCGACCATCGCCTCCGGGCTGGTCTCACCCGGGCGGACGACCGCAGCGGCCGCCAAGGCGTCGCTCCGGAGTTCGCCGGCACCGGCCACGATGAAGGTGCGCGCCTCCGCCGACGACGGGATCGTGAAGGAGAACGCGCACATGAGCACCTCGCCGGGCGGGTCGTGCACCGGCGCCACGTTGGTGCGCGCCAGCGGGTTCTCCCCGTCCACCCACAGGTCCAGCCGGGTCACCTCCTCGCCGTAGACCGCGTTGAAGGCGCTGAACCCGTCGAAGCTGAACGGCGCGGGGCTCCGCAACTCCAGCGCGCACAGCGCGGTGGCCGGGCGGCGGCGAGCCTCCAGGAAGGACTCGACGCCGGCGAATCCCTGCCGGTACGGCAGCGCCCGCCGCAGCGTGACGTGCACGATCTCATAGCCGGGTCGAGCGATCACCCCGAGGCTGTAGGGAGAACCGCCCGGCAGGAAGTCGTACCCGCCGGGGGCCGCCACCAGTCGCTCGTCGCTCACCACTCGCTCCTCCCGGCCGCCCTCAGACCCGCGGGGTGACCCACCGGGAGCCTGCGGCATCTCGACGGCCGTCCGAGCTGCGCGCCCGCTCGGTCAACCGTGCCGCCCGACGGCTCAATCCCGCAGGTTCTGGGAGTCGGCGTCGAAGATGTGACTGCGTGCGGGGTCGTACGCAAGCCGCACGTTGGATCCGGTGCTCACCCGGGTCTCCGGCGGCATCCGCACCTGCACCGCGTGCCCGGCGACTTCCACGCTCACGAACAGGTCCGAGCCCACGGGCTCGAGGAAGCGGACCACGCCGGGGAGACCCTCCCCCTCGGGCGACGCCAGCGTCAGGTGCTCCGGTCGGACGCCGAGTTGAGCATCCCCGATGGCTCCGTCGAGCCTCTCCTGGCTGATTCCCGAGACCCCGGGATCCACGGTCAGTTCGTAGCCTTCGAAGCGGAAGCTCACCTGCCCGTTGTCACGCACCAGCGACCCGCCGACGAGGTTCATGGGCGGCGCACCCAGGAACGTGGCCACGAACGTGTTGGCCGGCACGTCGTAGACGGCGGTCGGGTCGCCCATCTGCTGGATGCGGCCGTCTTTCATCACGGCGATGCGTTGACCCATCGTCATGGCCTCGACCTGATCGTGGGTGACGTAGATGGTGGTGATGCCGAGCCGTTCGTGCAGGCCCATCAACTCCAGGCGCGTCTGCAGGCGCAGCTGGGCATCGAGGTTGGAGAGCGGCTCGTCCATCAGGAATACCAGCGGTTGCCGCACGATGGCCCGGGCGAGGGCCACCCGCTGGCGCTGACCACCGGAGAGCTGCTCCGGCAGGCGCTTCAGCAGCGCCTCGATCTCCAGCATCTCCGCCGCCCGCTGCACCGCCTCGGCGACCTCCTCGCGGGCCATGCGGGCCGTCTCCAGCGGGAACGCCACGTTCTTGTACACCGTCATGTGCGGGTAGAGGGCGTAGTTCTGGAACACCATCGCCACGTTGCGCTTGGTTGGGTCCTTGAAGTTGATGAGTTCGTCGTCGATGAGGATCTCACCGGCGGTGGCATCCTCGAGTCCCGCGATGAGGCGCAGGATCGTGCTCTTGCCGCACCCTGACGGGCCGAGCAGCACGAGGAACTCCCCGTCGGGAATGCGCAGGGTCACGTTCTCGACGGCCTCCACGCTCCCGAAGTGCTTGGTCAATTGGCGCAGGATCACTTCAGCCATGGCGCCTCCGATTTCGTCTCGGGATCATTTCTTCTTCGGGTCACTGCTTCAGGGCGCCGGCCATCGACGCCTGCACGAACCACTTCTGGAAGAACAGGAAGACGATGGTCACCGGCACGATCGTCAGGAGCGAGGCCGCTGCCAGGATTCCCCAGTCGGTCACGAACTGCCCCTTGAGAGAGGCGATGCCCACCGTCAGGACCCGGAACTCGTTGTCCGTCGCCGCCACCAGCGGCCACAGGTAGCTGGCCCAGGTCAACATGAACACGAAGATGCCCAGCACCACGAGGGCCGGCTTGATGAGCGGCAGCACGATCTTGGTGAAGATGCGCCACTCGCCCGCGCCGTCGAGGCGCGCCGCCTCGTAGAGACCGTCGGGGAGGGTCTCGATGAACTGGCGCATCATGAACACCCCCAGGGGCGACACGGCGCTCGGCAGGATCAGCCCCAGGTAAGTGTCGATGTCGATCCAGTTGCCGATGATGGGCCAGTCCCCGATGGTGTTGACCGTCAGGTAGGTGGGCGCCAGCACGGCCGCCACCGGCACCATGAGCGTCGCCAGGATCACGAAGAACAGCAGGTTGCGCCCCGGGAAGCGCAGGCGGGCGAAGGCGTAGCCGGCCATGGAGTTGGTGACGAGGGTCAACAGGGTGGTGGCGCCGGCGAAGATCAGCGTGTTGATGGCCCACCGCACGTAGCTGGTACTGGAGAACAGGAAGCGGTAATTCTCCAGCGTGGGCTCGCTGGGGATCCACTCCGGCGGGTAGGTGAACAGCGAGACACTGTCGCGGAATGCCGGCGAGATGAGGTAGAAGGCCGGGCCGATGGCGATCACCACGAAGAGCGTGAGGACCAGGTAGGCCAAGATCTTCCGGGTGCGGTCGCTGGCGCGCCTGGCCCGTCCCGCCTCGGCGAGGCGCTCCTCCATGGCGGCGGCGTCGGTCGCCTCCGGCACCGGCGCCGCGGTGGCGGTCGCGTCGTTCTCGGCCACGTCGGTCGTCACGTCGCCACCCCGTTACGCCTCGCGCCGGCGTCGCTTGCCCAGAGCCCAGAACGACAGACCGGTGAGGATCAGCACCACGATGAGCAGCCCGATACTGGCCGCGTACGCCAGCCCCGTGTCCTGGAACGCGAACAGCCGCCTGTGGATGAACCACACCACGGTGGCGGTGCCGAGCCTCGGGCCACCGTCGGTGAGAACCTTCACCGAGTCGAAGAGCTGGAAGTTGAAGATGACGGCAATCACCAGGGCGAACAGCAACAGCGGGCGGAGCGTCGGCACGGTGATGCGCCGGAACCGCCGCCACTTGCCCGCTCCGTCGATGCGGGCGGCGGCTTGCAGTTCCTCGGGCACGCTCTGCAGACCCGCCAGGTAGAACAGAACCCAGAATCCCAGGCCGCGCCACACCTCCACCGCCACGATGGTCATCAGCGCGTGGGGATTGTCGCCCAGGAACGCCACGCCATCGCCTCCGAACACCGACCGTTTGATGAGGTTGAGGATCCCGAAGTCGAAGTTGACCATGAAGAACCACATGAGGGCCCCGAGGATCGGCGGCGCCAGCAGCGGGAAGTACAGCGCCACCTTGAAGAAGTTGCTGCCCTTCTTGTAGTGGTTCAGTAGCGAGGCCAGGAAGATGGCCAGGGTGAACACCACCGCTATGGCGATGACCACGTAGATGCTGGTGTTCTTGACGGCGGTGCGGAGCTCGGAGTCGCTGACGGCCCGGGTCCAGTTGTCGAAGCCCACGAAGACCCGCGGGTCCCCCCTGATCAGGCCGCCCTGATTGAAGCTGAGGAAGATGCCCCAGACGGCGGGGATGGCCAGGAAGACGCCCCAGATGAGGAGGTACGGCGACAGGAAGCCTGCGGCGCGCCGGACGGTGCGGAAGCGGTAACGGCGGGCACGCCAGCGGTATTCGGCATCGCTCAGGCTGGGCGCCGCCCAGTCCTCGGCCGCCGCCTCGGGCGCCGGTGCGTCGACCGCTGTCACAAAGCCCTCGTGGTGATGTGTTCCCCGGGAGGTCGCACCTTCACGTGCCTGCCTCGATGTCGAGAATGTTCGAAGTGATCGGTGCGCCCGGGGGCCGGCAGGCCCTCATCGGTACCTGCCGGCCCCCGGACCGTGAGTATCACCGGCCGGCCCCGTGGCGGTCACCGCCGGGGCCGGCCGATGCGTCGGTTAGCCGCGCTCGAGGATCTCCGTGGCGCGCGCCTGGGCCTCGGACAGAGCGTCGTCCACCGAGACCTCACAAGAGGCCGCCGCCTCGAGTGCCTGGCCGTACTCGTCCAGGATCTGGGCGATGTTCGGGTGCGTGACCAGGCCGTCCCAGGAGGCCAGGACCCAGTCGAGGTTCCTCTGCAGCTTCTCGTTGCCGAGGAACGTCGTGATGTCGTCCCGCGGCGAGATCCAGCCATAGACCTCGTTGTAGGCGGTCATGAACTCGGCCGAGCTCAGGAACTTGGCCAACTCCCAGGCGGCTTCGGGGTTAGCCGACTCCGCGGCGACCGACCAGTGGCCCGTCGTGGAGAACATCGTCCGGGTCCCGTCGGGCGCCCCGACCGGCGGTGCGATGTCCCAGTTGAAGGGCAGGCCCTCGTCCTCGAAGGCGGTGACACGCAGCGGCTCGTCCAGAAGCATTGCCAACTGGCCGCCCTTGAACAGCGAGATGCCCTCCTCACGGTTGTACTGGCCGATCTGCGGCTGCACCCCGTGGGTGCAGATCAAGTCGACGCCGAACTGTGTCGCCTGCCGCACAGCCTCGGAGTCGATGGTCGCCGACGTGTAATCGTCAGAGACGATGTCGCCACCGAAGTTGTGGGCGTTCTGCAGGTTGAAGTACCAGTTGAAGTCCACGGTCGTCATCGGCACGTGGAAGCCGATGGCGTCGGTGTTCTCCTGAACGGCCAGGGCCGCGGCGATCAACTCGTCGGTCGTGCTCGGGATCTCGCTGACGCCGGCCTGCTCGAGCAGGTCCAGGTTCACGAACATCACGGTGCTGCCGATGATGATCGGGACGCCGTACAGCTTGCCCTGGTAGAGGCTGGCGTCGATGGCGCTGTCGATGAAGTGGGCGCGCTCGGAGGCGTACTCCGGGGCGCTCATCAGCGGCAGCACGTCCATGAAGGCGCCGCGATCGCCGAACAGCGTGAGGTGCGTGCTCACCTGGTAGGTGACGTCGAACGGGTCGTCGCCGGCGAAGCTGGCGGTGTAGGTCGACTCGACGTCGCCCCAGGGAACCACCGTGTGCTCCACGTCGATGCCGGTCCTCTCCTCGAAGGGCGCTAGCCACGTCTCGAACAGCGCGATCTCGTCGGCGCCGTGCGGGGCCTTGCCGAACTTCAGCGTGACGCCCTCGAAGGGCCGTGCCGTCGCCGCGATCGCAGCTTCGGCCTCGGCCTGCGCAGCCTCCGCATCGGCCTGTGCAGCCTCCGCATCGGCGCGAGCCGCATCAGCCTCGGCCTGCGCAGCCGCAGCCTCGGCCTGCGCAGCCGCAGCCTCCTGGCGTGCGGCCGACGCTTCGGCCGCTGCCGCGTCAGCCGATGCCTGCGCAGCAGCGAGTGCAGCCTCGGCCTCCGCGGCTGCGGCCTCGTTGCCCTCGGCAGTGGCCTGGGCGAGGTCGGCCGCTGCCTGGGCGGCCTCCGCAGCGGAAGTTGCCGCCGCGGCATCGGCGGACGCCGCCGCCGCCTCCGCAGCAGCCGCCGCCGCCTCCGCAGCAGCCGCACCTGCCTCCGCGGACGCCGCCGCGGCATCGGCGGACGCCGCCCCGGCGTCGGCGATCGCCACACCGGCGTCAGTTGCCGCCCCTTGGGCTGCACTCATCGCCGCGTCGGCCGACGCTTCGATGTCGCTCGTGTCAGCCGCGCAGGAGGCCGCTATGAGCCCCAAGACCGCCAACAGCACCAGCCCGAGAGCCGATCCCCGTCTCCTAAACAGTTTCATCCGTCTTTCCCCTCTCGGTGTGACGATGTCGTTCCCGCCAGTCGTTCTCCCCGCAGAACCGGCGAACCCCGACCGGAGCGGGGGGATGATCCCCCTGCCGAGCCGGAACCCCCGGCGCTGTAGCATCGTTCGACGATCTCCACTGGAAGAGCCACAGGCGGATGCCGACTATAGATCAATACCCCCCGGCGCATCCAAGGCGGATCCGGAGGCCCCGCAGGCTGGGGATGCGCCCATAGTGAGTTCACCGGAGCACCCGCCGAAAGTGCTGCTCACCGGCGCGGCCGGACACCTTGGGCGGCGGATCGCGACCCGCCTTGCGGCGACCGGCTGCCGCCTGGCTCTCTGCGATGTCGACGCGGCGCGGCTGGCGACGCTGGCCACCGAACTCGGCGACGGACGAGCCGGGAGCGCCGACCCTCCCCTGACGATCCCGGCCGACGTCACCGACGAGGCGGCGGCCCGGGGCGCCGTCACCGGCGCTCAAGAGTTTCTGGACGGTCTCGACGTGCTGGTCAACGCACATGGCGTCGAGGGTCCCGCCTCCCCGGTGGAGGCGCTCGATCCCGCGGACGTGCGCCGCACGTTCGATGTGAACGTCATGAGCCTGTTCTGGCTCTGTGGCACCGCCGCCGAGATCTTCAAGGCCGCCGGAGGGGGTCGCATCGTGAACCTGGCCTCGGGGGCCGGGCTGGCCGGCGGGGCCTTCACCGGCGTCTACCACGCCTCCAAGCACGCCGTCGTGGGCCTGACACGGTCGCTGGCGCTGGAGCTGGGACCGTCCGGGATCCTCGTCAACGCCGTCTGCCCCGGCTTCGTGGAGTCGCCGATGGTCGACCGCATCGTCTCGTCCCTCGGTGATCTGGACCTGCCCACGGACTACCGGAGCGTCGTACCGCTGGGGCGCTACGCCGACCCCGACGAGGTGGCCGAGACGGTCCGCTACCTGGCCTGCGAGGCGCCGGAGTACATGACCGGCGCCTGCCTGGTGCTCGACGGCGGCCTACGGGCCTGAACTCGCCCCGCCTCACCGCGGCGACTCATTCCAGGAGCAATCGCAGGTCTTGACGGCGGATCTTCCCGGTGGCGGTGCGCGGGAACTCGTCCACGAAGACGACCTCCCTCGGCCGGCAGCGGCGGTCGAGCTGTGTCACGACCAACTCGCTGACACCCGCCGCGGCGAGAGTGCCATCGGGAGTCCTCCGCACGGCGGCGACGGGCACCTCGCCCCAGTCGGGGTGGGGGATGCCGAAGACCGCCACCTCCTCGACGGCGGGATGTGTGGCGATGACCTGTTCGACCTGTGCGGGGTGGATGTTCACACCGCCGGAGATGATGATGTCCTTCGAGCGACCGACGATCGTGATGTAGTCCCCGTCGTCGACGATCGCCAGATCGCCGGTCAGCAACCAACCGTCGACGAACGCCTCGGCCGTCGCGGCAGGATCGTCCCAGTAGCCGGACATGACCTTGGCGGTTCGGACGGTGATCTCGCCGACCTCGCCGGGTGCCACCTCGCTGCCGTCGCGGCGGCGCACGACGACCTCGGCGCCAGCGATGGCACGGCCGATCGAACCGAGCCGGGGATCGTCGGGGCCTGTCAGTGCTTCGTGGTCGGCGGCGGTGAGCGCGGTCACGACGCCCACCGTCTCGCTGAGCCCGTAGCCGTGGTACAGGCCGCAGCGGAACTGCTGCCGCATCCGCCAGGCCTGCGGCCGGGAACTCGGCGCGGTCCCGTAGACCAGCAGGCGCAGCGACGCCAGTCGCTCGGGCATATACGCCTCGTGGTCGAGAATGCGCCGTGCCTGCGTGGGCACGATGATGGCGCTCGTTACGCCGTGGGTCTCGACCGCGTCGATCCAGCCGCCCGGATCGAAGTGCGGCATCACGACGTGGGTGTGGGCACCGTCGAGCATCGTGAAGATCCGTGCCGCGGCCGACGTGTGGTAGAGCGGTGTCGAGGTGAGGTACACCTCGTGGTCGCCGAACTGCTGCGATCGGGCATTCATCGCCGCGTTTCCGATCACCGCCGCATGGCTGAGGCACACACCCTTGGGCCGGCCCGTGGTGCCGCTCGTGTAGACGATCAGGACGGTGTCCGACGGTTCGGGGCGGGTCGGGAGTCCGGTCACGGGCGACGCCAGGGCCGCTGCGTGACGTCCGCTGCCCTCGATCAGCACGTCGAGTCCGGCCGCTTGCAGAGCCCCGGCCCCCGCGGCGTCGGCGAACGCCAACCTCGGGCGGGCGTCAGTGACCAGGCGCGCGACCTCCGGAGCAGCCAGTTCGGGCGCCAGCAGCACGCACGCCGCGCCGATGCGGGCCGCTGCGAGGCAGGCGTCGAAGTGCAGCCGGCCGCTGTGGGCGCGAATCACGAGCCGATCGCCCCGCGTGACACCCGCCGAGGCGAGCCACGACGCCAGACGGTCGACGCGGTTCGCCAGTGCGGCGTACGTGACCGCCTCGTCGCCGACCACGACGGCGTTCCGGTGCGGGGCCTTCTCGACGGCCGCTGCCAGCAGATCGGGAACGAGGCGGGCGGGGTGACGGCCTGACGACGGCCGGATCATGTCGGCGGAAGGTAGCGGATGCGCATCAGTGCTCGGGGTCCGCCCCACAATCCGCCCCGAGCGTCGGGTAGGCAACCCGGATATGGGCTCTGGCCTCCTCCTGAACGACGGGGTGGGAAGTCGGTAACGCTGCTGCGTGATCTCCGAAGCCCGGCAGGCCCCCGGCTTGAATCACAGAGCCGTGACCGGCCAGGGGAGTTCCGCCCGGTTGACGACGCAGCGCGCCGTCGGCAGGGAGTTGGCGACCTGGCAGATGCCCACATCGGCGATCATGCCCAGAACCAGGGCGACCTCGGCGCGTGAGAGTTCCGAGGCGGCCGTGCACCAGGCGAGCATCTCGGCGAAGGCCAGCTTGGATCCCTCGTCGATGCTGCGGGCCGACACGACGGTGAGCAGTTGCTCAGCACTCAGGATGCGCGGCCAACCCATCCCCTCCGGCCGTGGCCCCACCTCCACCGACACCTCCAGCCGGGTCCCCACCTCCGGTGACTGCACCACCTCGCCGTCGCCCATGCGGGCCTTGCTGTCGCCGAAGTAGAGGTAGGCGCCGTCCACCTCGACGGGCAGCACCACCGTCGCACCCTCGCGCACCTCGTTGCAGTCCATGTTCCCGCCGTAGCGGCCCTGCATCTTCGAGAACACCGTCTCGCGGTCGGGCGCGGTGGCGATGCAGCCCACCAGCGGGCGGGCGGCGATGCGCAGGTCGCCGACGTGCACGTGGCCGTCACGCACCTCGAGGCCGTCGCAGGCGTACCACTCACCCCACCAGTCAGCCGGCGAGGCGGCCTCGCAGGTGCTCCAGGCGATGCTGCCGGGAGTCGTGACCTCCACCCGCCGCAGCGTGACCGCCACGGCGTCGCCGCGCCTGGCACCGGCGACGGCGATCGGGCCCGTCACCCCGTCGAGATTCTCCAGGACCCAAGCCAGATTCTCGGGCGTGAAGCCGTCGGGGTGCCGGAACCTTCTCGTGAAGCAGTCCTCGGTCTCGACGACGAACGTCTCTCCCGGCTCAACGGTGCCGATGGGGGTGTGCTCGCCGCTGTAGGTGAACTTCAGGTCGTCGGGTTCGAAAATCTGCACGTCGAGACTCCCTAGTCCCGGCGCAGGGCCTTGCAGTTCTCGCGCACCATCCGGAGTTGCTCGGTGATCCCCAGGTCCGAGTCCGGGTGGCGGGCGGTGGGATCGTGGCGCTGGCGAGTCCGCAGGTGGATGTCGGCGACCTCCGGCGCGCAGAACGGCACATCGTCGCCGTCGACGTCCTCCAGCCAGACGTGCCGGGGCACGTTCTTGCCGCAGTAGGCGCAGTTGTACACGTCGAAGGAGAGATACATCGGCTCCCGCTCGATCCAGCGTCCGCTCATGGCGTCTCCAGCCGCTGCGACGTGGGGATGGCGTCCCAGGCGCCGTTGCGCCGCTCGACCACCAGCCCGTAGTCGCGCTGCGCCGCCTCCGGGGTGACCAGCCCCTCGGCCACGTCGGCCACCACCCTTTCAGCGGAACGCTCCAGCGGATCGCCCCAGCCGCCGCCACCCGGACTCGGACCTGGGGATCACCGAGCAACTCCGG
>CAZTZI010000198.1:0-15179 GCA_964618115.1 uncultured Acidimicrobiales bacterium | reverse complement strand
AACACCACCGAGGCCTCGCCGAACCCCGACGGCTCCAACCGCGCCGAGTTGCTGCAGCTCTCCGCCGACGGTGCCGACCTGGTCATCGGCGTGGGCTTCCTGTTCGGCGAGTCCATCACCGAGGTGGCGGCCAACAACCCCGACACCTACTTCGGCATCATCGACAGCGCCCCCGAGGGCACCGACAACCTCGCCGGGCTGGTCTTCGCCGAGCACGAGGGCTCGTTCCTCGTCGGGGCGGCCGCGGCCCTGAAGTCCACCACCGGCACCGTCGGCTTCATCGGCGGCGTGGACATCCCGCTGATCCGGCGCTTCCACGCCGGCTTCGAGGCGGGCGTGCACGCCGTGGACCCGAACATCGAGATCCTCGACGCCTACGTGACCGAACCGCCGGACTTCGACGGCTGGTCGCAGCCGGCGGAGGGCAAGATCATCGCCCAGTCCATGTACGAGAGCGGCGCGGACGTGATCTATCACGCCGCAGGCGGGACGGGCGCGGGCCTGTTCGAGGCGGCCAAGGAGTTCAGCGAGGCAGGCGGCTCCAAGGTGTGGGCCATCGGCGTGGACTCCGATCAGTACTTCACGTCCGCCGAGGAGGTCCGACCGTACATCCTCAGTTCGATGCTGAAGCGGGTCGACGTGGCCGTCTACACCGCCATCGAGAGGGTGGTCAACGGCACCTTCACCGGCGGCGTCACGGTCTTCGACCTGGCAGCCAACGGGGTTGGCTACTCCATCTCCGGCGGGTTCGTCAACGACATCATCCCGGAGCTCGAGGCGTTCAAGCAGGCCATCATCCGCGGCGACATCGTCGTCCCGGAGACGACCGGCTGATCCACCGACACGACTGACACGCCTGTCATCGGTGCGGGGTTCCGGAGTGTTCCGGGACCCCGCACCGGTTGATTCCTGCCCGGTCGCTCCACGCGGGCCGGGTGACGACGTGCCAAGCTAGGCGCCGGTCTTGCCCCAGGAGGTCGGTCGCGACGTCATGACGCCGGCTCTGTCGTTGGAGAACATCACCAAGCGCTTCCCCGGAGTGCTCGCCAACGACCGCGTCAACCTCACGGTCGCCGAGGGCGAGATCCACGCCATCTGCGGCGAGAACGGGGCCGGCAAGTCCACGCTCATGAACGTGCTGTACGGCATGCTGCCCGCCGACGAGGGCCGCATCGCCGTCAGAGGCGACGAGGTGCACTTCCGCTCGCCCCGGGATGCCCTGGCCGCCGGCATCGGCATGGTGCACCAGCACTTCATGCTGGCCGACAACCTGACGGTGCTGGAGAACATCATCCTCGGCGCCGAACCGACAGGGCGAGGTGGGCGCATCGACTTCGCCGACGCGCGCCGGCGCGTCACCGAACTCAGCGACGCCTACGGGCTGGACGTGCACCTCGACGAACCGGTCGAGAACCTCGGCGTCGGCGAGCGCCAGCGAGTCGAGATCATCAAGGTGCTGTACCGGGGCGCCCGCATCCTCATCCTGGACGAGCCCACCTCGGTTCTCGTCCCCCACGAGGTGGAGGAGTTGTTCCGCAACATGCGGGACATGTGCGCCCGCGGCGAGACGATCGTCTTCATCGACCACAAGCTCGACGAGGTGCTGGAGATCGCCGACACGATCACCGTCCTGCGGGCGGGGAGGACGGTCGCCACGGTGAAGCCCGACGAGGTGACGCCGCGCGATCTGGCGGAGTTGATGGTCGGTTCGGAGCTTCCCACCCCCGAGGCCCGGACCACGACGGTGCAGGACACCGTCTCGCTGGAGGTGGAGGATCTCTCGGTCCTCGACGACGACGAGCGGGAGGTCGTCAAGGGGATCAGCCTGGAGGTTCACCGGGGCGAGATCGTGGGTGTGGCCGGTGTGGAGGGCAACGGCCAGATCGAGTTCGTGGAGACCCTGCTGGGGATCCGGGACCCGTCGCAGGGTCGCGTGCTCCTGGAGGGCTCCGAGATCAACGAATGGACCGTGCGCCGGCGACGCGAGGCGGGCATCGGATACATCCCCGAGGATCGTCACCGGCGGGGCCTGCTGCTGCCCGCGCCGCTCTGGGAGAACGCCATGTGCGGGCACCAGGGCAAGGAGCCGTACTCGCGCAAGGGCTTCTGGCTGACCCCCAAGGGTGCGCGCAAGCGGACCCGGGAACTCATCGCCGCCTTCGACGTGCGCACGCCGGGACCCGACGTGGCCGCCCATGCCCTCTCCGGCGGCAACCAGCAGAAGCTGATCATCGGGCGGGAGATGATCATGACCCCCAACCTGCTGATCGCCGCACACCCCACGCGGGGCATCGACGTGGGGGCCCAGGCCGCCGTCTGGGAGACGCTGCACCGGGCGCGCGAGGAGGGACTGGCCGTGCTGCTGGTCTCGGCTGATCTGGACGAGTTGATCGGTCTCTCGGACCGCCTGCTCGTGATATTCCGCGGCCGCATCTCCGCCGCCCTGGATCCGGCGACCGTCACCCCCCGCGAGTTGGGCGCCCACATGACCGGCGCGGCCACCGGCCTCGAGGAAATGCGGCACGCATGAACGCTCGCTCCAGCTACCGGCTACCGGCGCACCGGCGCCTCACGCTGGCCCTGGCCGCTCCTGTTGCGGCGCTGATCCTGTCGCTGGCCGTCGCCTCGATCGCGCTCGTGCTCAGCGGCAGCAACCCGTTCCCGGCCTACGGGCGCATGTTCTCCTACGGGTTCGAGTTGGAGACCCTCGTCGACATGGTGAACCGGGCCACACCGCTGTACCTGTCGGCGGTGGCGGTGGCGATCGGCTTCCGCATGAACCTCTTCAACATCGGCGTCGAGGGTCAATACATCCTGGCCTCCATCATCGCCGCGCAGGTGGCCGCCGAGTTGTCGCTGCCCGCGCCGCTGCACCTGGTGGTCATCATCCTGGTGGGCATGGCCACCGGGTCGGTTTGGGCTCTGATCGCCGGCGTCCTGAAGGTCACCCGCGGCATCCATGAGGTGATCTCCACGATCATGCTCAACGCGATCTCCATCAGTCTGGTCGTGGCGATGCTCTTCCGGCAATGGGACGTTCCCGACGAGAGCCTCAACCAGGAGACCGCCGAGATCCCACCCTCGGGCCGCATGCCCGACCTGAACGGCTTCGTCGAGTTGTTCACTCGCGAGATCGGCAAGGGTCGGGTGCTCTGGGGCTTCGTCATCGTGGCGATCATCATCGGGATCCTCTACTGGATCTACGTGGCGCGAACCCGGCCCGGCTACGACCTGCGGGCGTCGGGCATCAACCCACTCGCCGCCGAGGCCTCCGGCGTTTCCCCGAAGCGAACGATCATCGTGGCCATGGCGCTCAGCGGGGCGGTGGGAGGCCTGGTAGGGCTGCCGGAGGTGCTGGGACGGGACTACGCCTACGGGCTGCAGTTCACCCAGAACCTCGGCTTCGCCGGCATCGCCGTGGCGCTGCTGGGCCAGAACCATCCGGGCGGCATCGCCATCGGTGCGCTGGTGTTCGGGTTCCTGGACAGCGCTGCGCCGATTCTGGACGTACACGGTGACGCCCCCCAGGAGATCGTCGAGATCATGAAGGGCATCATCATCTTCGCCGCGGTCATCACTTACGTCGTGGTGCAGCGGCGCCGCCAGGACGAGGAAGCACGTGTCGCCTCCCTCGCCATGGCATCGAGCGAGCCGGATCCTGCGACGCCTCCCGACGCCACCGAGCCCGACACGAGACCCGCGACATGAGCACGCCCCCCGAGACCGCGCCCGGCGACGACTCCCGTCAGCCCTGGCGGCCGTTCGAGCGCTCCGCGGGCCCGCCCAGCTGGTACCCGCGGCCGACCGATACGCCGCGGGATCGGCAGTTCCAGCAGCGGCTGCGGTTCGCCGTCATCGCCGTCATCGGCGTGGCGCTCCTCGCGCTCACCGAGCAGTTCGCCCGACCGGCCACCGACCAGCTCGCCAACAGCACCACCTGGTCGATCGCGCTCGCCTACGCGGTGCCGATCCTGATGCCCGCCATGGGGGGCATCTTCTCCGAGCGGGCCGGCGTGGTGAACATCGGTCTGGAAGGCATGCTCATCCTGGGCACCTGGTTCGGCGCCTACGGGGCCCTGGAGTTCGGACCGTGGTGGGGCATGCTCATCGGCGCTGCCGGCGGGGCGTTGGGCGGCCTGCTGCACGCCATCGCGACGGTCAGCTTCGGCGTGGACCACATCATCTCCGGTGCGGCCATCCTGGTGATGGCGCCGGGAATCACGCGCTTCCTGTCCGACAAGGTCTTCCAGGGGCGCCCCGGCGGGGGCATCACGCAGTCGCCGCGCGTCGAGGACGTCGACTCGTTCAGCATTCCCTTCCTCGTCGGCGGGGCGGGGACCGCGGATGCCCTCGGGCGCATCGAGAGCTGGGACTGGTTCTGGATCTCCGACGCCGCGGGCATTCTCCGCGGCTTCCTCTGGAACGTGTCGTGGCTGACGCTCATCGCCTACGCCACCGTGCCCATCTCGGTCTGGCTGCTGTGGCGCACCTCGTGGGGCCTGCGCCTGCGCAGCTGCGGCGAGCATCCCATCGCCGCCGACAGCCTCGGCGTGGACGTGTACCGCTACAAGTACTACGGCGTGGTGCTGTCGGGTGCCTTCGCCGGCTACGGCGGCGCCTTCCTGGTGATCGAGTTGACCGGCATCTACCGGGAGGGCCAGACCGCCGGCCGGGGTTTCATCGGCCTGGCCACCACCATCTTCGGCAACTGGCGACCCGTGGGCGCCGCCCTCGGCGGGCTGCTGTTCGGCTTCACCGACACGCTGCAGTTGCGCGACCGGTCCGCGGTGCACGGGCTGCTGCTGATGGTGGTGCTGACTCTCGGTCTCATGGTGCTGGTCTTCCTCGTCCGTCGCCGCTACCGGGCCGCGGCCGGGCTGGCCATCGCCGCCGGCGGCTTCGCGGTCTGGCACTACGCCACGGAGACGGTGCCCAAGCAGTTCCCCCAGGCGCTGCCCTACATCACGGTGCTGCTGGTGCTGCTCTTCTACACCTCCAAGCTGCGCATGCCCGCCGCCGACGGCATGCGCTACCGGCGCGGCCAGCAGCAATGACCGCAGGCGCTTCGGTAAAGGCCGCCGAGGCGGACTGGGACGACCTTTTCCGGCGGGCCCGGGCGGTGGCCGCCAACGCCTACTGCCCGTACTCCCGGTATCACGTGGGTGCGGCGGGGCTGGTGGATGACGGGCGGATCATCGTGGGCTGCAACGCCGAGAACGCCTCCTACGGGTTGGGGCTGTGCGCCGAGTGCTCGCTCGTGTGTGCGCTGCACACCACCGGGGGCGGGAGGCTGGTGGCGGTTGCGGTGGTCGGCGGCTACGACGTCGACGATCTGCCGGCGGGCAAGCCCTGCGGTCGCTGCCGTCAGGTCCTCTATGAGGTCGGCGGCCCCGAGTTGGTGATCAACCGGGACGCCACGCTGGCCGACCTGTTGCCCGAGGCGTTCGGTCCCCAGGATCTATGAGCGACTTCTCCGTCGTCGACCTCATCTGCGCCAAGAGGGACGGGCAGGCGCTGGGGCCGGCCGAGATCGCCTGGTTCATCGACGGCTACACCGCCGGCCGCATCCCCGACGAGCAGGCCTCCGCCCTGCTCATGGCCATCTACTTCCAGTCCATGGAACCCCACGAGCTGGCCCTCTGGACCCAGGCCATGATCGACTCCGGGGAGCGCCTCGACCTCTCCGGCCTCGAGCACCCGACGGTGGACAAGCACTCCACCGGCGGCATCGGCGACAAGGTGTCGCTGGTGCTGGCGCCGCTGTTGGCGGCTTGCGGGGCGGCGGTGCCGCAACTCTCGGGCCGGGGCCTGGGCTACACCGGGGGCACGCTGGACAAGCTGGAGGCGATCGCCGGCTGGCGGGCATCCCTCTCCAACGCAGAGATCCTGTCCCAGCTGACCGACGTCGGCGCCGTGATCTGCGCCGCGGGCGCGGGGCTCGCACCCGCCGACCGGCGGATCTACGCATTGCGGGACGTCACCGGCACGGTGCCGTCGATTCCACTGATCGCCAGCTCCATCATGAGCAAGAAAGTCGCCGAGGGCACCAGCGCCCTGGTGCTGGACGTCAAGGTGGGATCGGGCGCCTTCGCGAAGACCCACACGGTGGCCCACGAACTGGCCGAGGCGATGGTCACCCTGGGCGAGGCCCACGGCGTGCGCACCGCGGCACTGCTGACGGGGATGGACACCGTGCTGGGGCGGACCGCCGGCAACGCCCTGGAGGTGCGCGAGTCGGTCGAAACGCTCGCCGGGGGCGGGCCGGACGACCTCGTGGAGGTGACGCTTGCCCTCGCACGGGAGATGGTCGAGTTGGCCGGCCTGGACGCCGATCCCGCAGAGGTTCTGTCGTCGGGCGCGGCGATGGACGTCTGGCGGTCCATGATCACCGCCCAGGGCGGCGACCCCCACGCGGAGCTGCCGTGGGCACCGATCGTCGAAACCGTCGTCGCACCCGCCGACGGGGTGCTGGGACGTCTCGACGCCCTGGCGGTGGGGATCGCCGCTTGGCGACTGGGAGCCGGCCGGGCACGCAAGGAGGACCCCGTGAGCGCAACCGCCGGCGTGGTCTGCCGGGCCGCCGAGGGCGACACGGTGTACGCCGGGGAGCCGCTGCTGGAACTGCACACCGAGGACGAGTCGCTGTTGCCGGGAGCCTTGGCCGCCCTGGAGGGCGGCTTCACCGTCGTCGCCGAGGCCGCACCGCCGCGGTCCCTGGTCCTGGATCGCGTCACCGCCGGCGGGCGGGCGTGAGCCAAGGCCTCCCGTCGCTGGAGGACATCCGGCGCGCGCCGAAGGCCCTGCTGCACGATCACCTGGACGGCGGGCTCCGGCCGGCCACCATCGTGGAGCTGGCCGCCGAGACGGGCTACGAGGGTCTGCCCAGCAGCGATCCCTCCGAGCTGGGTCGCCGGATTACCCGGGCAGCCTCGGGCCAGAGCCTCGAGGCGTACCTGGAGACGTTCGTCCACACCGTCGGCGTCATGCAGACGCCAGACGCCATCGCCCGTGTCGCCGCAGAGTGCGCCGAGGACCTCGCCGCCGACGGCGTCGTGTACGCGGAGGTGCGCCTCGCACCCGAGTTGCACATAGAGCGAGGGCTGCACATGGACGAGGTGGTGCGCTGTGTCCTGGAGGGCTTTGCCGCCGGCAGCCGGGGACGCAACATCCGGGTTGTGGGTCTCCTGTGCGCCATGCGCCACGCGGCACACGCCCTGGAGGTGGCCGAGCTGGCCGTGCGCCACCGCCACGACGGCATCGTGGGTTTCGACATCGCCGGGGCCGAGGCGGGCCACCCGCCCACCCGCCATATCGCCGCCTTCCAGTACCTGCAGCGGGCGAACTTCCATTTCACGATCCACGCCGGCGAGGGTTTCGGCCTGCCGTCGATCTGGGAGGCGGTGCAATACTGCGGCACCGAACGCCTCGGCCATGGCGTGCGCATCGTCGAGGACATCCAGGTCGATGCCGACCACCCAGAGGAGGCGCCGCGACTCGGACCGCTGGCCGCCTACGTGCGGGACCGTCGCATCCCCCTCGAGTTGTGCCCCAGCTCCAACGTGCACACCGCGCTGGCGCCGTCCATCGCCGAGCACCCCATCGAGCTGCTGCGCCACCTGCGCTTCCGCGTGACCATCAACACCGACAACCGGCTCATGAGCGACACCGGCCTCAGCAAGGAGATGCAGCTCTGCGCCGAGGCCTTCGGCTGGACGATGGCCGATCTGCGCTGGCTCACGATCAACGCCATGAAGAGCTCGTTCATCCCCTTCGACGAGCGACTGGCGCTGATCGACGACGTCATCAAGCCGGGTTACGCGGCGCTCGGTGCCGGTTGAGGCCCCGACAGTGAGGAACTCGCCATGCGCCGATTCCTGATCGACACCGACACCGCCTCCGACGACGCGGTGGCACTCATGATGGCGTTGCGGACGCCCGACGTGACCGTCGAGGCGTTGACGATCGTCGCAGGCAACGTGCCGCTGGATCGCTGCGTCCAGAACGCCCTCTACACCGCCGAGTTGTGCGGTTCGTCAGTGCCGGTGCATGCCGGCCTGGCGCGGCCCATCTTCCGGGAGCCGACCTCCGCCGAGATCGTGCACGGCAACGACGGGCTGGGTGACATCGGCCTGGACCTCACCGGGCGCACCCCAGCCGACGGCCATGCGGTCGACGTCCTCGTCGAGACCATCTGCGGCTCGCCCGGCGAGATCACCCTGGTGACCCTCGGGCCACTGTCCAACGTGGGCACCGCGCTGCTGCGCGAACCCGACCTGGCCGGGGCGGTGAAGCATTGCTACATCATGGGCGGCACCGGGCGGCTGCCGGGCAACATCACACCGGCGGCCGAATTCAACATCTACGCCGACCCCGAGGCGGCGCGTATCGTCTTCGAATCCGGCATGCCGATCACCATGGTGGGCTGGGACGTCTCCTGGACCTGCGCCTTCGTGGATCCCGAGGGCGAGGCCCGACTCCGGGCGATCGGCACCCCGTACGCCGACTTCGTCTGCGACATCCAGAGCACGCTCACCGAGTTCGTGGAGGGAATGCTCGGCATCCGCGGGTTCGACCTGCCGGACCCGCTGGCGATGGCGGTTGCGCTCGACCCGTCGATCGCCGAGACGGAGAATCGCTACGTGGAGGTCGTGCCGGGCGACGGCCCGGCGCGGGGTCAGACCATCGTCGACCATCTCGGCGTGACCGGGAAGGCCCCGAACGCAACGGTGGTGACCCACGTACCTCCCGAAGCGTTCATGGACGCGCTCTGCGCGACCCTGCGCTGATCGGCCCCGACCCCATCGCGCTCTCCGATGCCGAGCACCTCGCCCGCCGTCATCCGGTCCGCCTCCCCCGTCATTCCGGCCGAGGCCGGAATCGATGGTCCGGCCGGCGACCGCGCTCGGCCCCGGGTTCTCGGCTTCTTGGGGGATCTGCTGGAGGACGTGGTCGTGCACCGCCGCCGGGGCGTGCGGGCCGACACCGACACACCGTGCGTCATCCTGCGGCGGCGGGGCGGCAGTGCGGCTAACGCGGCGGTGGCCGCCGCCGGGGCGCTCGGCCCGGGGCGGGTGCGCTTCTTCGGGCAGGTCGGCGACGACGGGCCGGGGAACCGCCTCCTGGACGAACTGGCCGCTGCGGGGGTGCAGCCCTGCGTGCGCCGCGGCGGGCGCACCGGCACGGTGGTGGTGCTGGTCGGCGAAGGCGGCGAGCGGACCATGCTCACCGATCGAGGCGCCTGCGCAGAACTCGACGGCTTCGAGCCGGCGTGGCTCGATGATCTGGCCATCCTGCACGTGGCGGGCTACTCGCTGCTGGAGGATCCCTCGTTGCCGGTGGCACGGCACATGATCGGCGCGGTCCGCGGCGCCGGCGGCGCCGTCAGCGTGGACGCCTGCTCGGTGGGTGCCATCGCCGACGCCGGCGTCGCCGCATTCAGGGAGACGCTGGCCGAGATCGTCCCCGACGTGTTGCTGTGCGACACCGGCGAAGCGAGCCTGCTCGAGGAAACCGGCGGGTACCGGCAACTCGCCGATCTGGTGGTCATCAAGGACGGGCCCCGGCCGACGCGCCTGTACGGCGCGGACTTCGACGGCGAGGCCATCGCACCGCCGAGCCTGGAGACGGTCGCGGACACCACCGGTGCGGGCGACGCCTTCGCCGGCGGTCTGCTGGCTTCCCGCCTGGTGGGCGGTACCTGGCCCGAGGCGACCACCGCAGGTCAGGGAGTCGCGGCCGCGCTCCTGCAGGCGCTGGCGGAGGCATCGGAGGAGCCTGTCGAGTGATGCTGCCGCCCACCTCTCTCGTCATTCCGGCGAAGGCCGGACCCCGATCAGCGCCCCGATCCACGTCCCCACCGCATCGCCACATCCGCGACATGATGGGCACCGGCGACGTCCCGAGACCGGGAGACGTGATGTGAGATCGCTGGTCGTGCATCCCCGCGTGGCCGAGGCCCTGGCGGCCGGGCGCCCCGTGCTGGCGCTGGAGTCCACCGTGTACTCGCACTTGGGTCTGCCGCCAGGACGCAATGCCGAAGCCTTGCAGCGCTGCCTCGAGGCCATCGAGTCCCAGGAGGTCACGCCGGCGGTCACTGCGCTGCTCGACGGCGTGCCACGCGTGGGGCTCGACGACGACGGCTACGCGGCGATCCTCGCCTGCGAGGAGAAGATGGCCGAACGCGACCTGCCGATGGCGATGGCGGCACGCTGGGCGGCCGGGGCCACCACCGTCTCCGGCTCGCTGGCGCTGGCACACGCCGCCGGTATCCGGATCTTCGCCACGGGGGGCATCGGGGGCGTCCACCGCAACAGCGCCGAGACCGGCGACGTGAGTTCCGACCTCGAGGCTCTGGCCCGCTACCCCGTGGCGGCGGTGTGCGCCGGCGCCAAGGCGTTCCTGGATCTGCCGCAGACCCTGGAGCGCCTCGAGACCCTCGGCGTGCCGGTCGTCGGCTACGGCTGCGACGAGCTTCCGGCCTTCTGGAGCCGCAGCAGCGGCCTCGAACTGCCCTTCCGCGTGGACTCTCCCGCCGAGGCGGCCGCCGTCGTGGAGGCCATGGGTCGCACAGCCGTGCTGTTCGTCGTTCCACCTCCCGCGACAGCGGCCGTGGCGAACGCCGTCATCGACACCGCAGTCTCGGAGGCTCTCGCACGTGCCGAGGCCGCCGGCATTTCCGGTGGTGAGGTCACGCCCTACGTTCTGGACGCCATCGACGAGGCCACGGCGGGCCGCTCGGTGGACGCGAACGTGGAACTCGTCGTCAACAACGCGCGCTGCGCAGCCGCCATCGCCGCCGCCGCAGCCCCCTAGGAGTCCGCCGCGCGGGCCGCTCGTCGAGGTCTTCCGTCATTCCGGCGTAGGCCGGAATCCGCCCGCGAGGGCTGGAGCGCGCATCTGGGTGGCACGCTGCTCACTGCACGGTCACGATTCCCCCTGCGGGGCGCTCGATGTGAACCTGGACGTGCGTGCCGGCCTCGTCTATCCAGCCCTGCGTGGCCGCCCACGCCATCATCGCCTCAAACCGCTGCCACCAGTCTTCGTCGACATCCTCCGGCGCGAGCCGCCGGACGGCATCCAACGACCACCAGAGGTGATGCGTTCTCCCGAGCCGCGCCTCGGCCCCCAGGACGCGCCGCACGTCGTGGCGATCGCCGCCTGCCTGGATGTGAAAGCGCGTGAAGTCATCGGCCTCCAAGAGGCGGCGCCGGCCGGTCTGCAGATCCAGCTCGACATACATCCTCGGCCACCTCCGCCCTTGCCCCGTGTGTCAGAAACCACTACTACCGCGCATTCTCATAGTTTCGCGAGCCGCTACGCTGTCGCCGTCACCGGCCGGGGTGCATCCCGACGGTGACGGGAAGCGTTCAACGCGGAGCGTCCGGACCGGGACTCGGCCCACCGCCGAGCCTTGCACGGGCATCCAGGAGGTGCGCAATGAAACTGATCACGGCGGTGATCAAGCCCCATCACGTGGACATCGTCAAGGCCGCGCTCAACACCGTCGGCATCCACGGGATGACGGTCTCGGAGGCGCAGGGCTACGGACGCCAGGGAGGTCACACTGAGACCTACCGGGGCACCGAGTACCAGATCTCCTTCACCCCGAAGTCGCGCATGGACATCGTGGTGGACGACAAGGACCTCGACGCCACCGTGAAGGCCATCGTGGAGGCGGCGCGCACCGGCAAGATCGGCGACGGCAAGATCTGGGTGACCGAGGTGGACCGGATCGTGCGCATCCGCACCGGCGAAGAGGGTACCGACGCCGTCTAGCGGCCGAACGCCAACGGTAGGCCCGGCCTGGGCCACTCGTAAGCCACCAGCAGCCCCTCGGCCGCCTCGGTGACGTAGGCAGTCCGCAGGTCCTCGCCGCCCCAGCAGACGTTGGTGGCCAGCGGCCCGGGAACCTTCACGTAGCTGATTTCACCGTCGGGGCGAACCACGCACAGGCCCTCGCCGAGGGCCGCCACGACGACCGTGCCGTCGGCCTCGACCCCCAGGGAATCGAAGTGCCCCAGCGTGTTGGCAAGGCATCGCTTGCTGCGGTGGTCCACGCGCCCGGGGCCGATGATGTCCCAGGCCCACAGCCGACCCGTCGGTGTCTCCGACACGTACAGCACCGCACCGTCGGGTGACAGGCCGATGCCGTTCGGTCCGGGGAGCCCGAAGATCGGACGCACGGCGAACGAGCCGTCGGTGGTGGCGTAGAAGACGCCCACCCGATCCTCGTCATGGGCGCGCACCTTGCCGTGGTCGGTGAACCACATGCCACCGGCGGCGTCGAAGACCAGGTCGTTCGGCCCACACAGGCGATGCCCCCCGCACGCCGTGTACACGACCGTGACCTCCCCGGTGTCGAGATCGAGGCGGTCGATGCTGCCGGTGATGTACTCGGGGCTCTGCCCGGCGCCCGTTCCCGGCGCCGACGGCAGCCAGATCCCGCGCCGCTCGTACCAGGCGAAGCCGCCGTTGTTGGCCACGTAGGCCGCTCCGTCGGGGCCGATCGCCAGGCCGTTGGGCCCGGCGGTCGTAGTGCGGTCCCAGGAGGCCACCGTCTCGCGGGAACCGTCGGGGCCGATTCTCGTGACCCTCGGACCGCGCACCTCGACGACCAGGACCGAACCGTCCGCGAGCGCCACGGGCCCCTCGGGAAAGGCGAGGCCCTCCGCCACCACCCGATGCGGCAGATCCACGACGGCGCCGGCCGTTCCCTTCGCCTCGAACCCTGTCTCGGCCATGATCTGCCGCCTCCTGTGGAGTCCCGGTCCGGAGCGTCGATCACTCCGCCCGACCGCCGGCACCGGAGGCTAACGGCCCTCCGCTCAGGGCGGTGGGGTCGTCCTGCGAGGATGGGTGCCGGTGTTACTGTCCGATCCGTGCCCAGAGTCGTCGGAGCGGGCAGCGTGCAACCGCTGCCGGAGATCGGTCGGCGTTTCAGCGAGACGCGTCGCGTGCGGCTCGACGAGGCGGGCCCCGACGGCCGGCTGCGACTCGACGCCCTCGCCTGCCACCTGCAGGACGTCGCCACCAACGACTACCTCGACGCCGGGTTCGGTGACGATCGGGCGTGGGTACTTCGCAGGCTCCTCATGGCGGTGCGCACTCCCGCCCTCTTCAACGAGTCCCTCACGCTCACGACCTGGTGCTCGGGCACCGGGAGCCGCTGGGCCGAGCGATCCACGCAGCTGCGCGGTGCCCGTGGCGCGCGGATCGACGCAGCGGCGCTGTGGGTGCACCTCGACCCCGCCACAGGGACACCGCACCGGCTCACGCCCGAGTTCGAATCCGTCTTCGGACCCTCCGCGACCGGCCGCCGGGTGGGCGCCGGGCTCCTCCACGCGCCCGCGCCGGCCGGCGACGGCGCATTGCGCTGGGTACCCCGCTGGTGCGACCTCGACGTACTCGGTCACGTCAATAACGCCGCATACTGGACGGCAGTGCTGGAGGAAGCAGCGACACGCGGCCTGGATGTCCCCTATCGCGCCGAGATCGAGCACAGGGCGGCGGTCAGCTCGGGCCAGACCCTGGACACGCCGGTGTCGGTCGACGCCGACGGGACGCTGCGGATGTGGTTCGTGAACGAGGCCGGTCTGTGCGCCTCGGCACTCCTGGGCCCCGAACCCGCGACGGGCGCCAGGGCGCGGGGTGACGGCGGATGAGGTGGCGCCCCACACTTGCCGCCCTGGCTGTGCTCGCCGTGGTCGGTGCGCTGGCGGTGGCGATGAGTTCGGCCTCGGTGCCGACGGCGAGTGCCTCCCTGGACGGACGCGACGGCGAGCCGGCCTCCGATGCCCCGACGGTCCAGCCGATCGCCGGAGCCACCGAGCCCGACCCGACCGACAGACCCCCCACAGTGACCGCCGTGGTGGAAGAGGACCTCGCCGAGGCGGCCCCACCTCCCGAGGAGGCCGGCGAGGGGGATCCGCCCGGCGACGAGGACCCTGCAGCAACAAGTTCCCCCGATGCCACCGACGAGGCCGAGACCTCTCCAGCACCGGCCGGTGCGGCACAGAGCGCCGTGGGCCCGGCCCTCGGCGGCTCCGTCCCCACGATCTGCCCCGATCCGTCGGATTCGTTCTTCGCCCTCTATCGAGCCGGCGAGAGCTGCTACTGGCTGCGGTTCGAGGAAGAGTTGCACCAGGAAGTCACCCCGGAGGAACGCGAACTGATAGAGGCGGTTCCTTTCGTGGCGGGATACGTCGCCGAGCCCCTCGGGCGACCGGCCCGAACGATCCGCCGGGGACCCCGCGGCGAGGCGGGTTCGCCGCGGTTCTATCTGACCTTCGACGACGGGCCGAGCACCCGCTGGACGCCGCCGACCCTCGACCTGCTCGAGCGGTACGGGGCGCGCGCCACTTTCTTCCCCGTGGGGGCGTACGCCCAGGTGAACTTCCACCTCATTGAGGAGATCGTCGCCCGCGGGCACACCATCGGCAGCCACCTGTGGTCTCACGAGAGGGCGGCGCTCACCAACGAAGAGCTGTTCCGGCGGGAACTGCGCGCCAGCGCGGAACTGTTCGGCGAACTCGGCACGAACTGCCTGCGCACCCCGTTCGGCACTCTCAGCGACGACATCCTCGAATGGGCCGGCGACGAGGGGTTCGAGATTCTGCACTGGGGTGAGCCGGACCCGCGAGACTGGGAACTCCCGGGGATCGAGAAACTCGTCCGGAGCATGCTCGGCATGCAGAACGGCTCGATCCTGATCCTGCACGAGCACACCGGCGCCGACACCTTGGCGGCCCTGGACATCGTGCTGGAGACCCTCGGCGCCAGAGGCTGGAGCTTCGACGAACCCATCTGCCCGCTGCAGTTCTAGGAGCGGGCCGGCCGGTTACGCGAACCGCTTTCGTCCGTCATCCCGGCGCACGCCGAATCCACGGCCCGGCAGCCCGTCAGTCCGGCGCAGGCCGGAATCCAGTGCAGCGCCCCGTTGTCCCGTCGCAACCCCCCAGTTCGTGGCGGAGCATCGGCGGGGCCTTATGATGGGTTCCCCTGTTGACCGTAGCTCAGTTGGTTAGAGCGCCGGGTTGTGGTCCCGGAGGTCGGGGGTTCAAATCCCCTCGGTCAACCGCCACCGGATCCGGCCCCGGCCGAGTTCGCCGCAAGCCCCTCTAGCTCAATTGGCAGAGCAACGGACTCTTAATCCGCAGGTTCTGGGTTCAAGTCCCAGGGGG
>CAZTZI010000197.1:0-26467 GCA_964618115.1 uncultured Acidimicrobiales bacterium | reverse complement strand
ATTGCCCTGGGCGCCGATCGGAGCGGTTGCGGGTTGCCGCAGCTTCCGTGTCGCTGGGTGAGTGCGAGTTTCGAGGGATTCACCCGGGGCCGTTATGCGGCTAAGTGCTATTGGAGTTCGTCGCGGAGTTCGTTGGGTTGGGGCTTGGGGACTTTGACCGCCTCGTTCACGGCCACGGTCTCGGGGAGTTCGCCCACGTTCTGCTGGTACAACACGCAGCCGGGCCGTTACCTCACCGTCGTCGTGGACGGGGTCCGCTCGAACACTATCCGCTTCGCGAGGTCGGCGGCCGCGACGCCGCCCTCGTCCGCGCCGAAACCTCCGCCCACGACGATGTTTGGGGTATATGATCAAATAGACCCATATCTGATACAGTCCTTCAGAGAGTCCGACGGCGGATTAGAATACGGCGGCGGGATGGATGAGTTGGGGGATTGGGTGTATCATTTTGTGAAGGAGATAATGGTGGATAATCCGGTGGATAATCCCGACCCTAATTGGTCTCTCTATCGGAAAAAGACGCCCTACACAACGGGGGCTTTTTTCGGGGCAGTCCCTGTATATGGCATATGTACAGTCTATGCAGAATTGGATGCTGTTGAACCCCTAGTTTTTTCTGATGTACTTCTTCTGGACGGGCTATTCAACCCTATACCACAAATTAGCGGGGCGCATTACGGTCCAGATCAGAGATGGAGACCGTTAGGTGTATTTGTGATGGAATATGGAAACGCTGCGGTAGATGATCCAAGATTGAACGTCGTGGTGAACTCCGATAAAGCCATTAAGAAGGTTAGAGTTACTTGCAATACGAGCGACGATTGGAAGTATTTTGCGCGGACGCCGTTTTTTTCTTCTTTACCTGCATTTTTTGAGCGCCTCAGGACTGCTGAAACATTTGCGAAGATAGAATCTCTGAGGAAAAGTATTCTGGAAGACTTTGAAGTGCTCCAAAAGGTCGATGAAGATATGAAAAAAGAAGGAGTATATGGTACGACGCTCTTGATTATACCAGAGTGGAACTCAGACCTAACTAGAGAAGAAATATACGAAACCGTAGAAGAAGTCGGGCTAAATGTCGATTCAATCCTGAGAAATACAAAGCAGTTTCTTGACGAGTCCGATCGAAATCCTCGACTGACTGCGAGGTATCTGGGACTTACGACGGCATTTCTGCGCTTTATTGATAGTAAGCAAGGGCAAGCGTTTATTGCATCTCTTACTCCGCAGCAACTCGAAATGGGGAGCCGCATTGGTGTTGACTACCGTGGTGGTTCTCTTTCGCTAACTGCCGCAGTGAGAGAGAGTCAAAGTCTCGTGTTATATCACATAGCTTCACTCGGGCTTGCTGAGAACTGGGCTAAGCAAACTAGGCTAGTTGTTGGAACCCTCTGCACGAGTATAGAAACTATGATTCTGACAGATAGTATTGAGATACACAACGAAGTGGTGGAACGCATTAAGAACGGATTTAATGCTCTAGCTTCTCTTATATCAAGAAATCCAGTAGGGCTCATTGATTCAGTTGCTGAAATGGCGGGCAAGGACTACGAATATCTGGAGATCGCAGACTTCGTTATTAATTGGCTTACGCCATCATACTGGATACAAGTTGGAATGAATTCGCTCATCAATAAAATGGCATTCAGCGAAAGCGATAGGGCACGGATTCTAACGGACCAGAAGGATGGAATAGACACAAGCGGCATAAGTAGTTCATGTAAGAGCTTGATAGGTGGCAATGACTGGTAGGCGTTGTAGCGGCCGATCCAGGCGAAGATCTCCCGGCGGGCCTAGTCGCGGGTGGCGAAGCGGCACCGGTGCACCAGCTCGCGTTTGAGGCTGGCGAAGAACGACTCGACGACGCTGTTGTCCCAGCAGTTCCCGACCCGGCCCGCCGACTGGTGCAGGCCATATCGGGCCAGGGCTGCTGAGTGCTCCCGGCCGAGGTATTGGCAGCCCCTGTCGGAGTGAAAGATGACCCCGGCGGTGCGCCCGCCGCGGGCCGCCGCAGCCGTTTCGAAGGCGTCCACGACGAGGCGGGCGCGCATGTCGGCGGCGATCGAGTAGCCGATGAGCCGCCGCGACCCGACATCCAGCACGACCGCGAGGTGCAGCCGGCCCTGGGCGGTGGGAACGAAGGTGATGTCGCCGGCCCAGACGGCGTCGGGCGCGCCTAGATGGGTAGTTCCAAGGGGTCAGTGGTCGCCAGGGTTCTCCTCCACCGGGGGCCTCCACAGATTCGGTGCTTGTCACACCCGATTCTGGAGGCCCCACCCCTGCCATCGCGAACCCAGTGCCCGCTCAAATCCGAAGAGCCGGTAATCGGCGGGCGCGGATCGGCCGAGGGGCAGTGCGCCTCAGATCGACGCGGCGTGCCGCCCTGCTGGCATCATAGCATCAACTGAATATGATGCTATGATGTGCGAATGCGAACGACCCTGACTCTCGACGACGACTTGGCCGCAGCACTCAAGGAACGCGCCCGGGTTCTGGACGAGCCGTTCCGCAAGGTCGTCAATGACACCCTGCGGCGGGGGCTGTCCCCGGCGCTGCCCGAGCCGGAACCTGGATACCGGGTGCAGCCCCATGAGAGCGGGTTCAGGCCCGGCGTCGATCCGAGGCGCCTGAACCAACTCAACGACTCTCTGGAGGCCGCCGCGTTCGCCGGCGTGCCGGGCCGGTGATCGTCCCGGATCTGAACCTGCTGGTCTATGCCCACAGTGCCGGCGCGCCGCTGCACACTCCGGCGCGCCGGTGGTGGGAGGGGCTGGTGAACGGGACCGAGCGGGTCGGCGTTCCGTGGGTCGTTGCGGCAGGGTTCGTGCGGCTGCTGACCCATCCCGGCGTGCTCAGCGACCCGGCCGGGCCGGAGCAGGCCGTCGGCCTCATGGCCGAATGGTTCAGCGTGCCGAGCGTGTCGCCGTTGAACCCGGGCACCCGGCACCTTGCGATCTTCCGCAGCATGCTGGGCGCCACCGGCGTCGGCGGGAACCTCGTCACCGACGCCCACATCGCGGCGCTCGCCGTCGAGCACCAAGCCGAGGTCCACTCCAATGACAGCGACTTTGCCCGTTTCCCCGGGCTCCGGTGGCGCAACCCCATCTGAGCGCAGGGCGCTGTCGGCCCTCCATCCACCAACGCGCTGAGAGGGTAGGCGGCGGACGAACTTCGGTCCTCGGCCGTCCGCTCGGCTCGCGGGCGAGTCTGTCCGGCAGCGATGAGTTCTGGCCGGCGCGTTGCCTGCTCAGGCGACGGCGGCGGGCCTGTCGTCCACGGACCTCTGCATGCGCTCCTGCTGCCGGCGGCGCTGCAGGCGCCGGCGCTGGCGCTCCGAGGCGCCTCCCCAGACTCCGTGCGAGATGTGATTGGCGAGTGCGTACTCGAGGCACTCGTCGATCACGGGGCAGCCGGCGCAGATCTTCTGGGCGCGCAGGACACCCACGCCGTCGGAGGGGAAAAAGACATCCGGGGACTTGCCGGAGCAACTGGCTCGCCCCATCCAGCCCGTGCTCGGCATCCTTGACGGCACGGTTGTGGTGTCCATTGCACTAAGTACGGGCCGAGGCGGCTAAAGGCCCCGTAAAGGACCCGGGGCCACCGCAGGAACAGCCGCTGACGATCGGAGACGGCGATTCGGCCGGCGCATCGCACGGCGGTAGCCTTGAGGCACGGATTGCCTCGATACCGAGTTCGCCGGGGTGCCGGAAGGAGTGTTCATGACAAGCATCGGGCCCGACTACGAGCAGGAACTGCCGCCACCGGTCGGCCACGTCAAGGTGGTCTACGAGGGTCCGGTCGCGCCCCACTGGGATTTCCGGTCGGACTTCGGCGACAGGCAACTCATCGAGGACTTCCGCATGCGTGCCCAGGCGCGGCTGCTGCTGCTGCCACGAGATGATCCGCAATTCCGCCGCAACAGGGAGCGGATCAACCGGGATGCCGTGCGCCAGAACCTTCTGCTCGAGTGGGATCTCGGCTACGACGAGGACGAACTGGACCCCTACGGCGAGCCGTGATGGGGGAGTGGGTGTGACTGTCACCTCGGCCGCCGGCCCGACAGCTTCACATCCGCGAGTAGCCGCCCTCGCTGCGGCGACCGGTGGCGCGGGCGACGCGTCAGCGTCGGCCGGCCGCTACCTGAATCGCGAACTCTCGTGGCTCGACTTCAACGCCAGGGTCCTGCATCTGGCGAGCGACGAGGCCATCCCGCTGCTCGAGCGGCTCCGCTTCTGCGTCATCTCGGCAAGCAACCTGGATGAGTTCTTCCAGGTCCGAGTTGCGAGCCTCAAGGCCCGGGTTGCCGACGGCCGGGTGGAGCCCTCCTTCGACGGGCTGACACCGCAGGCGCAGCTCGCGGGGATCCGTACCCGGGTCGAGGAACTGCAGGGAACCCTCGAGGCGGCGCTCGGAGGCGAGGTGCTTCCTGCCCTGGCCGCGGAGGGGATCCGGGTCCTCGCCTGGAACGATCTGGATCTCGACGATCGAAAGTTCCTCGAAGGCGAGTTCGCCGACCGGATCTTCCCCATCCTGACGCCGCTGGCGGTGGACCCCGGACACCCGTTCCCATACATCTCGAACCTCTCGACGAGCCTCGGTGTGCGTCTGATCGACCCTGACGACGACCGGCAACGCTTTGCCCGCATCAAGGTGCCCTTCACGTACGGCCGGCTGCTGTGCCTTCCCGATGGCGAGCGCTTCGTGCCGATCGAACAGGTCATCGCCGCGCATCTGGACGCGCTCTTCCCGGGCATGGAGACCGTCGAGCACGCCTGTTTCCGGGTGACGCGCAATGCCGATCTGTCCGTCGACGAGCAGGAGGCCGAGGATCTGCTGACAGCCGTCGAGGCGGAGTTGCAGCGGCGCCGGTTCCGCGCGGTGGTTCGCCTCGAGATGGGTTCGGGGGCCTCGGTGGCCATCCGCGACCTCTTGATGGACGAACTCGACGTGCTGCCCGGCGACGTCTACACCGGCGAGACCCTCCTGCACGTTGCCGGCCTGGGACAGCTCTGCAACCTGGAGCGGCCGGATCTGCGGTGGCGGACGCGCCACCAGTTGGTGCCGGCACCGCTGCGGCCCCAGAGCGACGGCACGCCGGACTTCTTCGCGGCCATCGCCAGCGGGGACGTGCTGGCGCATCATCCCTACGACTCCTTCGGCGCCTCGGTCCAGGAATTCATCCACCAGGCGGCGGAGGATCCCGACGTTCTGGCGATCAAGATGACCCTCTACCGGACCGACGGGGACGGCGAGATCGTGGAGGCACTCGTGTCCGCCGCAGAGCGCGGCAAGCAGGTGGCGGTGGTCGTGGAGTTGAAGGCCCGTTTCGACGAGCAGGCCAACATCGGTTGGGCCCGCCAGCTGGAGAACGCCGGGGTGCACGTTGCCTACGGGCTGGTGGGGCTGAAGGTGCATGCCAAGGCCTGCCTGGTGGTCCGCGCCGAGCCCGGCGGCATCAAGCGGTACTGCCACGTCGGCACCGGCAACTACAACTCCCTCACGGCCCGCCTCTACGAGGATCTGGGTCTGCTGACCGCCGACGAGCACATCGGCGCCGACCTGTCGCACCTGTTCAACCGTCTCACCGGCTTCGGGCGCGGATTCACCTACCAGGAACTCGTCGTTGCGCCGGAGGGCGTACGGTCGAACATCGTCGATCTGATCGCGGCCGAGGCGGCGCACGGCATGGAGGGCCGCATCGTTCTCAAGCTGAACAGCCTCGTGGACGCCGAGATAATCGACGCTCTGTACGCCGCCTCGGCGGGCGGCGCGCGCGTGGATCTCCTGGTGCGTGGGATCTGCTGCCTGCGCCCGGGTGTTGACGGGCTCTCGGAGACCATCAGCGTTCGATCGGTCCTGGGCCGCTACCTCGAGCACTCGCGCATCTTCTGCTTCGGCAATGCCAACGGACCTGGGCGCCCCGGCTACCTCATCGGCTCGGCCGATCTCATGCCGCGCAACCTGAACCGCCGCATCGAGGCTCTCGTCCCGGTGAACGATCCCCGGCTACAGGCGCGGTTGCAGCACATCCTCGACGTCAGCCTCGACGAGGGGGCCCGCGCCTGGACGCTTCACTCCGATGGCACCTGGTCGGCGCCCCGCCCCGGCACCGTCTCGCCGCACGACACCCTCCACGACAGCCCGGCGGCCTCTGTCGCCTGATCAGCCGGCGCGTCCTGCGCCGTGCGTGTCATTCGGAGTTCACCTTCCGTTCACGTTTCTCTCGGCCTGCGGACCTGTTCCCTGGTTACGTTGCCCACGTCTCTCGGCAACCCGAGGAGGAGGACGTGGCAACAGCTGGCAGGGGTTGGACGTGGTTCGGCGCAATCCCTTGCGCGGTTGCGCTGTTCGCGGCTGCCTGTGGTACCGGCGGGGGCGGCTTCGGTCTCGGTGAGCCACCGGCCGCGCCGTTGAGCGCCGGCGAGGACCCCTCCGGCGGCGATCCGCCCAACGGCAGCGCCGCGGCTGCGTCGGCGTCGGCGGATCCCTCGGGCGCGGTGACGATTTCGGGTTCGTCGACGGTGGAGCCGATCTCAGTGCGTGTGGCGGAGCTGTTCCGCGACGTGGCGCCGAACGTGAACGTGACGGTGGACGGTCCGGGCACCGGTGACGGTTTCAAGCTGTTCTGTGCCGGCGAGACCGATATCTCCGATGCCTCGCGCAAGATCAAGGACGCCGAGGCAGCGGCGTGCGCCGAGACGGGCATCGACTGGATCGAGTTGCGCGTGGGCATCGACGGCATCGCCGTCATGGCCAACGCCGGCAACGACGCCGTGGGCTGCCTCAACTTCGAGGATCTCTACGCCCTCGTGGGTCCGGAGTCGGTGGGCTTCTCCAACTGGTCCGACGCCGCCTCGCTGGCCTCGGAGTTGGGCTCGTCCACGGCGTTTCCGGACCTTGCGCTGGACATCACGGCGCCCGGTGCCGAGTCGGGCACCTACGACAGCTTCGTCGAGATCGTGCTGGAGGGAATCGGCGAGGCTCGCGCCGCCGCCGGCGCCATCAGTGAGGATGAGGCTGCGACGACGCGCCCGGACTACGTGTCCGCAGGCGATGACAACGTGATCATCTCCGGGATCGAGGGCGCGAGGGGCGGCTTCGGCTGGGTCGGCTTCGCCTACGCCGGCGGCTCCGGCGTGAAGCTGCTCGACATCGACGGCGGCAATGGTTGCGTGGCCGCCGCCCCTGACACCATCGCGTCGGGCGAGTACCCGGTGTCTCGATCGCTGTACATCTACGTCAACGCGGCCAAGGCCACCGCCAGCGACGCCGTAACCGCCTATGTGGACTTCTATCTGAGCGAGGCCGGCCTCGTGCGGGCCGTGAGTGACGTCGGGTACGTCGTGCTCACCGAAGATGCCCAGGCGGCGACGGTGATCGACTGGCACCGCCGGACCATCGGCGGCTGATGGAGGGGGAGGGTCATTCCGCTGCCCCTTGGTAGCTTCCGCCCGTGACCGACATCGCCCTGCGCCTCGGCAGGCATCGCCGGTTCCCCGTGGCGGGGGCGTTCCTGCGCGGGGTGCCGGCCTCGGCGATGGTCGTCCTGTCCGGTCTGGTCATGCTCGGGGTCTCGGCGTTCCTGCCCTGGGCGGTGAACGCCACATCCGGGCAGACGGCGAACGGTTTCGAGCCGGACCTGCCGTGGTTGCTGGGCGGCACCGATCTGGCGCAGCAGACGGCCGGTTCGCTGGGCAACGGCTGGATCGTGATCGCCATCGTCGTCGTCTCGGTGGTGGCCGGGTACCCGCTGCTCTGCGGACGCCGCGTGGCTGCGGTCCCTCTGGCGGGGATCGGTGCGGCCAGCGCCCTCTACGTCCATTTCACGTCGTACCGCTTCGACAACCAGTTCTCCAAGGTCGAGGGGCTCGCGGTGGATCTGGGCAGCGGTTGGTGGTTGGCCCTCGTCGGCTCGCTGCTCATGGTGGCCGGCGGTGTGCTTGCCCGGGTAGGCCTCGGTGCCCGTGCCCGGGGAGCCGTGGCGATCACCGGCCCCGTCACTCTGGAATCCCTGTCCGGCAACCGGGACAGGCGCGATCGCGAGTCGGCGGTGCGCAGGGTCATGCTCGTCGCCGCGCTCGCCTCCATCGTGGTGTCGGGTCTGATCATCCTGGCGCTCGTCCGGGATGCCCTGACCTTCATGATCAACATCGAGTGGGCGTCGGTCTGGACCACCGGATGGTTCCCTCGCAGGGGCTTCTACGACATCAAGACCCTGGTCGTCTCGACCGGCTTGGTGGTCGGCGTGTCCACGCTCATCGCCACCCCGGTCGGCCTCGGCGCGGCGGTCTACCTCTCCGAGTACGCCAAGCCGCGGACGAGACGCTGGATGAAACCCACGCTGGAGATCCTCGCCGGCATCCCCAGCGTGGTGTTCGGCTTCTTCGCCCTGCAATGGATCTCGCCCAACATCATCCAGCACATCGACGTCTGGTTCGGGCAGGATGCTCGCCTCGGAAACCTGGCGGCGGCCGGCGTCGGCGTGGGGATCCTCAGCGTGCCGCTCATGGCGTCCATCTCCGAGGATGCCATGAAGGCTGTGCCGAACTCGCTGCGCGAGGCTTCAGCCGGCTTGGGCTCGCGCAAGGTCTCCACCACGCTGCGGGTCGTGCTGCCGGCTGCCATCTCGGGCCTCATGGCGGCGTTCATCGTGACCACGGCACGCGCCGTCGGCGAGACCATGGTGGTCTTCATCGCCGGCGGCGGGGGTGACACGGCCGTCTACACGCACAACGTGTTCGACGGGAGCCTCACCATGACCGCGGCGATGGCCTCGCTTGCATCGGGGACCGACAGCGTCGTGGGTGAGGGCCTGACGTTCGAATCGCTCTACTTCGTGGGCCTGATGCTCTTCGTCCTGACGCTCGGCATGAACCTCGTCGCCGACCGCATCGTGCGGCGGTTCCAGAACAGGTACTGAAGGGCCTGCCGTGCGACTCGGACGCGTCTTCGACGACAGAACCCGCAAGGCGGTCACGTCGGAGGTCCACAAGCGCAGCCGGGACGTTCGCGGCGGGGTGTTCCGCGTTCTGCTGCAGATCGCGCTGCTGGTGGCACTGCTCGTCCTGGCGGTGCTCCTCATCGACACGGTCTCCGACGGGTGGTCGATTCTCAGCGGCCGCCTCGGCGACTTCCTCTCCGGGGGCCTGCGCTCGCAGTCGGGGGATCCCGAACTGGGCGTGTTCCAGGGCATCCGGGGATCGCTCTGGATCGCCGTCTTCGTGATCGTGCTGGCGTTTCCGCTGGGGATCGGCGCCGCCATCTACCTCGAGGAGTACGCGCCGAAGTCGCGGCTCACGAGCTTCATCGAGTTGAACATCCGCAACCTGGCAGGCGTGCCGTCGGTGGTCTACGGCCTGTTGGGGCTCGCCATCTTCGTCAGGGGGCTCGAAGACCTCACGGGTGGGCAGTCCGTCACCGCAGCGGGGATCACACTCGCGGTTCTGGTGCTGCCGATCGTCATCATCACCTCCTCCGAGGCGATTCGCGCCGTTCCTCAGGCGCTCCGCGAGGGAGGCTACGGGGCGGGCGCCACCAAGTGGGAGGTCATCCGCACCCAGGTCCTGCCGTATGCGGCTCCCGGGATTCTCACCGGCACGTTGCTGTCACTCTCGAGGGCCATCGGTGAGGCCGCTCCGCTGATCCTCGTCGGCGCCGTCACCGGATTCCTCGGCGGGCAGTCCGGGCTGGTGGACATCTCGCAACTGCAGGAGCGCTTCACGGCGATGCCGATCATCATCACCGAGTGGGTGCAGGAATCGGGACGGGACGGGGGATTCACTCCCGCGGCGGCCGCCGCGATCGTGGTAATGCTGGTAGTGGTGCTGCTCCTGAACGCCGCAGCGATCTTCCTGCGGAATCACTTCGAGAAGAAGAGGTAACGCCGCCGTGCGCGCCGCGCCGAGGGACGACCGCAAGGGTGGATTCGGATGACCACAGCGACAGACGCAGCAGACGTGGCAGTGAACGGTGACGGCGCGGCTCCTCGCACCGGGACCACCACGGCCATCCCGCAGCCCGCGACCTCGGTACCCTCGTCGTCGGTGGTTCCAGCCAACGAGCCCTTCCCCCCGGAGATCGTCTTCCGCGTCGAGGACCTGAACTGCTTCTACGGCGCGAACCGCGCCGTCCGCGACGTGACGATGGACGTCACCGAGCGGGAGATCACGGCCATCATCGGACCGTCGGGGTGCGGCAAGACGACGGTGCTGCGCTGCTTCAACCGCATGAACGACCTGATCGAGGGAGCGCGGGCGGAGGGCACTCTGCTGTTCCGCGGCGTCGACCTGTACGACCCGCGGGTCGATCCCGTCGAGGTGCGCCGCCGGGTCGGCATGGTGTTCCAGAAGCCGAACCCCTTCCCGAAGTCCGTCTTCGACAACGTCGCCTACGGTCCGCGCATCGCCGGTCTGGTGTCCAGGAGCGAACTCCCCGAGATCGTGGAGGCCTCGCTGCGCCGGGCTGCGCTGTTCGACGAGGTGAAGGATCGGCTCAAGGACTCGGCGATCGGCCTATCAGGCGGCCAGCAGCAACGCCTGTGCATCGCCCGGGCCATCGCCACCAACCCGGACGTCCTGTTGATGGACGAGCCCTGCTCGGCGCTGGATCCGATCTCGACGGCGCACATCGAGGAACTCATGCACGCCCTCAAGGAGGAGTACACGATCGTCATCGTGACCCACAACATGCAGCAGGCCGCCCGCATCTCGGATCGCACGGCCTTCTTCACGGCGGAGGTCGATCCGGAGGGTCGGTCCCGATACGGGCTGCTCGTGGAGTTCGACCAGACCGAGAAGATCTTCTCCAACCCCGGCGACGAGCGGACGGAGAACTACGTGACGGGACGTTTCGGCTGAGCCGGCCCGCCCGCCAACCGGAACGCCGGCCCGCAAGTCAGGAGGTGCTGCCATGGTCGAGAGTCTCCGCAGATCGTTCTCCGACGAACTCGAAGAGGTGCGGGTGGAGTTGATCCGCATGTCCGGACTCCTCATCGAGTCGATCCCCCGCTGCACCGAAGCCCTGTTGTCGAGCGATCTCGCCGCCGCGCAGGAGATCATCGATGCCGACAACGTGCTCGACGACGCCTCGCTGGCGCTCGAACACAAGTGCCAGCAGCTGCTCGCCCTGCAGCAGCCGATGGCCGGGGATCTGCGAGCGATCCTGGCCGCTCTGACGATCAACTACGAGGTCGAGCGTTCCGGTGACCTCGTGGAGAACATCGCCAAGGCTCTGCGCCGGATCTACGGCGTCGAGTTCAGCCCGCGACTTCGTGGCGTGATCACGCAGATGAGCGAGGAGGCAACCCGGCTGATGAGGTTCGCGGTGGACGCGTACGCCGACGGCAACTCGGGTCTGGCCGCTGCTCTCGACGACATCGATGACCGGCTGGACCGTCTGCATCACCAGTGCCTCGCCATGATCGTGGGTGAGGAGCCGAGGGAGGTTGGTGACTACGTTTCGGGTGTGCAGCTGGCCTTGATCGCCCGCTATTACGAGCGCATCGGCGACCACGCCGTCAACATCGGGGAGCGTGTCCGCTACATGGTGGACGGCTGGCGCCCTTCACAGTCAGAGGAGTCGACGGCCGATGAGCAGACCGAAGTCGGCGGTGAGGCTCAGCCCGGCTAGCCGATGCGAGTCCTGGTCACCAACGACGACGGCATCGAAGCTCCGGGTCTGGCGGCGCTGGCGCGCCGCGCCGTCGAGGCCGGGCATGACGTCTTCGTCCTGGCGCCGCGGCACGAGATGAGCGGTGCGGGCGCATCCATGGGTTCGCTGGCACTCCACCATCCGATCGAGGTTCACCCCTGGAGCGTCCCGACGCTGGGCGGCATCCCTGCCCACGCCGCCGGGGCGACGCCGGCGGCGTGCGTCATCCTCGGCTGTCTCGGGGCGGTCGGGCCTCCACCCGAACTGGTGCTGTCCGGCATCAACTTCGGGTTCAATGTCGGGCGCTCCGCGCTGCATTCGGGAACGGTGGGGGCCGCTCTCACGGCAGCCGCCTGGGGTGCGAGAGGTCTTGCCGTCAGCACCGCATGGGCGGACGGGGAGGTGCATTGGGACACGGCGGCGTCCGTCGCGCTCGACCTCGCCGGCTGGTTCATGAGTGCCGACGACCTGCGGGCGCTGAACGTGAACGTGCCCAATACGCCGCGCCGTGATCTGCGGGGCGTGCGCTGGGCGACGTTGGCGCCGGTCGGTGCGATCCGGAGCGCCATCGTCGGGACCGAGGAGATTGCCGACGGCGAGGGCTTCCGGGTGCTTACCCACCACAAGTCCACCGACCCCGCGGCGGCGCCGCAGCGTTCGGATCGGGCGCTCGTGGCCGGGGGCTGGGTGACTCTGACAGGTCTGGGGGGACTCGCGGAGTTGACCCCGAACGGCGAGTCGGCCAGCGAGCAGTCTCTGAGCCTGCTCCTCGGGCGGGGCCCGGTCGCCGCCGACGGCGATGGGACCGAGGCGATGCGCTCCGGAGAGACGGAGCGGTGACGGCCGCGCTCGTGATCCTCGCAGCGGCGCTCGCGGCGACCGCAGCCGCACTGGGAGTGATGGCGGTTCGCTACCGCTCCGCCCGGCGGTCGACCGAACAACTCCTGGCCGTCTCCGGGATCGCGCGGACCGAGACGGGACCAGAGGGCAGCCTGGCGGGCCTCCTCGAGGACACCGAGGCGGCTCCGCTCCGCGCGCCGAGCACGCCCGACATCCGCGATGCGATCGAAGCTCTGGGTGATCGACTGCGTTCCCTGGAACAGTCCGGTGACGCTCGGGCCGAGTGGATGCGGCGTCTCGCTGAGGTCGTCTCCCGCATGACCGAGGGAGTGGTGATTTCCGACGCCGATGGCCGGATCGTCTTCCGCGACGACACCGTGCATCCGACGATCTCGACCCGGCACGGCCATGCGCTGATGGACGCTGCGCTGAGCCGGGTCTTGAGCCGGGCCTGTGAGGGCATGACGGTGTCCGAGGAGGTGCGTCTGTACGGGCCACCCGGGCGCATCTTCCTGCTCAGCGCGGCGCCGATGGCGGACGGAGGGTTGGCGCTCATCGAGGACGTCACCGAGCGGGAGCGGGTCGAGACGATGCGGCGTGATTTCGTCTCGAACATCAGCCATGAGTTGCGCACCCCGGTCGGCGCGATCAGCCTCCTGGCTGAGACGCTCACGGACGTAGTGGTCGACAACGTCGGCGCGGCCGGCGAGGCCACGCTCGGCACCGACGACCGGGCGACCGTCGTGGGCCTTGCCGCGCGCCTGGTGGCAGAGGCCGAGCGGATGACGCGCGCCATCGACGACCTGGCCGAACTCAGCCGGGTGGAACGCGATGTCGACGGGGACCGGAGCGTTCTGGCGCTGCAGGACGTCGTGAACGCCGTTGTCGAGCGGCTCTCCAACGCGGCCGAGCAATCCGGGATAGCCGTCACGGTCGCCGCGCCCAGCGAGCCGGTTCTCATTTGCGCCGAGCGCCGCCAGATCGCGTCGGCCGTCCACAACCTGCTCGACAATGCGATCAAGTACTCCCCGGCGCGTACAACGGTCAGCATGCGTGTCCGGCGCGGTGAGACCTCGGCCGAGCTCTCCGTGCAGGACACGGGAATCGGAATCCCCCAGAACGACGTGGCCCGGATCTTCGAGCGCTTCTACCGCGTCGATCGTTCGCGCACATCGTCCTCGGGAGGGATCGGCCTCGGGCTGGCTATCGTCCGTCATGTCGCGATCAACCACCGCGGGGACGTGGAGGTGCAGACGATGGAGGGTGAGGGCAGCACATTCACGCTGCGGTTGCCACGGATCGTCGAGTCGACTGCGTCCGGGTCACCGGAGCGGCTTGCTGCAGGTGGTGCCACCGGGTTGCCGGTCGATGAGTTGACCGGCGCGCCCGGGGGCATGGCTTCGCCGGATGAGAGGAAGTCCCCGTGAGCCGCTCCGCACGCGTCCTGGTCGTCGAGGACGAGGCCTCCTTCGTCGAGGCGCTCAGCGCGGGGCTACGCCGGGAAGGATTCGCTCTGGACATTGCGCGAGACGGCCGCGAGGCGCTGGACCGCTTCGAGGCGTGCCGGCCCGACGTGGTCCTGCTCGACGTGATGCTTCCTCGGGTCTCGGGCTTGGACGTGTGCCGCGAGATCCGCAGCATCTCCGACGTTCCGATCATCATGGTCTCCGCCAAGGGCGAGGAGATCGACATGGTGGTCGGCCTCGAGGTCGGGGCCGATGACTACGTGCCCAAGCCCTACCGGTTCCGCGAACTCGTCGCCCGGATCCGGGCCGTGTTGCGCCGGGCGCAAACGCAGGCCGGCCTCGCCGACGCCGTCCGCGAGGACACCGAGCGACCCGTCGAGGTCGGCGACGTGCTGATCGACCCACAGGGCCACGAGGTGCGGGTCAGGGGAGAGACCGTACGACTGCCCCTGAAGGAGTTCGATCTGTTACGGGTGTTGATATCGAACGCGGGGCGGGTTGTGAGCCGCGACGATCTCATCGACCAGGTGTGGGGCATGGACTACGTGGGCGACACCAAGACCCTCGATGCACACATCCGGCGGCTGCGGCGCAAGGTCGAGATCGAACCGTCCAATCCGCAACGGATCGTGACCGTCCGGGGTGTGGGGTACAAGTACGCTGAACCTGTCGCCTCCGCGACCGGAAAGGCGGGCGGCTAGGGAGGAAGCCATGTCCACGGCCGGCGGCTGGTCCCCGGTACGCGAGCCGCGCCACCCCCGATCACAGGCCGACGGTCCCCGTACGGTGACCGCCTTCGTGCGCCTGGCACGGGTGCACGCTCTCTCCGCCGCCGGCGACGCCATGATTGCGGTGGCGCTCGCCGACTCGCTGTTCTTCTCCGTGGAGGCGGACGCGGCACGATCGAGCGTGCTGCTGTACCTGTTTCTCACACTGACCCCCTTCGCCCTCGTGGCACCTCTCATCGGACCTGCCGTCGACCGGGCACCGGGTGGTCGGCGCCTGCTCATCGTGCTGCTGAACGCCGGTCGCGCCCTGACCGCCTTCTTCATGATCGGCAACGTGGACTCACGCCTGCTGTTCCCCTTGGCGTTCGCCGTCCTGGTACTCGGCAAGGGGTATGCCGTCGCCAAGGCGTCCATCGTTCCCGTCACGGTGCGCACCGAACACGAACTGGTCAACCGGAACTCGCGGCTGGCGGTCCTCAGCGGCGTTGCCGGTCTCGTCGGTGGTGTGCCCGCGTGGCTCATCCAGCGCTACGTCGGGTCCGACTGGGTCATGGGTGTGGCGACCGGCGTCTTTCTCGGTTCGTGCGTGCTCGCCTTCCGCCTGCCCCCGGCCGAGGTGGCGCGCCGGACCTCCCCGGACGAGGCCGGCTCGGCAGCCGCGGAGATCCGAGGATTCGGGATACGTCTCGCCGCTTCGGGCACGGCGATGCTCCGCGGCGTTCTGGGATTCATGACGTTCCTGGTGGCCTTCGGGTTGCGCGACGACGCCATCTGGCAGGTGTATCTCGTCGGCGCGTTCGCCATGATCGGCACGCTTGGTGGGTCTGCCGTGGCGGCTCGGATGCGCGAGGGCGCGCGCGAGGAATCAATCCTGCAGATGATGCTGCTGGTGCCTGCCGCGGTGTGCCTGCTGGCGATCTGGGACGGCGGTTTGAAGGGAGCGATCGCCGTGGCGCTGGTCGTCGGGCTGGCGGCCGCGGCCGGCAAGGTGGCATTCGACTCCGTCGTCCAGCGCGATGCTCCGAATGCGGACTACGGCCGGAGTTTCGGTCGCTTCGAGACCCGGTTCCAGCTCTCCTGGGTGGTCGGCTCGGCGCTGGCGGTGATCCCGATGTCCTTGCGGATCGGCTTCATTCTGATCACGCTGGCCCTCTCGGCAGCCGCGATCCTGCACCTGATCGGCGCCAAGAACGTCAGTCGCGGCAAGCCGCCTCCGAGCCTGCCTCGCCACCTGCCGCGCAACCTGCCACGTCACTTGCCACGTCACTTGCCACGTCACTTGCCACGTCACTTGCCGGGGCGCCGGCCTCGCAGGGCGGCCCGGAGCCCTCAGCAGGAAGGGGGGTCGCCTCAGTCGCCGGAATCGGGCCGGCCACCGCGGTCCGGGCCGGAGTCCCCGGGGCTCTCGTAGACCTCCAGTCGAGCCAGCCACAGTCCCGGGGCGTCGACTTCGCTCGGCGTCGGCCAGTTCTCGGCTGCCCGCCACAGGCGGCCGAGTCCGTCGGTGCCGGCGCGCTCGGCCACACCCTGCACGAAGCGAGCGCCGCGAGCCGAGGCCTCCGGCCCGACATCGACACCCAGGAATCGGGCCAGGTGACGAGCCTCGCCGGGTGGGGAGAGGCGCCGGCGCCGGAACGCCTCCCCGACGGGGCTTCCGGAGCCGAGCATCTGCGCGCAGGCGCGCTCGGTGGTGCCCTCGACGTAGCCCATCAGCACCGCAATGAAATCCGCCAGATCGTCGGCCAGAGCCTCTTGACGCTCCGAACGTGTCGCTCCCAGCAGTATCTCCGGGCTCGCCAGCAGCGCGGGCATCTCACCCATGGCCTCGCTGGGATCGAGATCCCCAAGCTTCTCCTGCAACGACTCGGCGATCTTCTCGGGGTCGATCTCGAAGCCGCTCGAGAACCGCCGCAGGAGGTCGGTCATCCGCTGGTGGACGGAGGGGACGCTGAGGACGGCGTTGCAGATCAGGGAGTGGACGCAGATCCACAGGCAGGTGTCATCGCGCGGCAGGCTCCAGGCCCGCGCGAAGGAAGTGATATTGGGCTCGACGAGAAGAAGCCGGTCGCTGCGGACGCGGGGCAGCGCGACGTCATGACTCCCGAGGGCCACCCGCGCCAGGCGCCCCGTCAGCGATCCGGCGGTCATGTCCGCCAGGAGTGGCGCCAGCGGTTCCATCAGGTGGCGCAGCAGAGCCTCCGGACTGCCTCCCGGCGACGCGGGGTCCATCTCATCCCGACCGGCCGTGAGCCCCTCGGTGAGTTGAGCGAAGAGCGGCCGCCAGTCGCGCAGGGTGTGGTGTGCCCAACCGCTCCGGTTCACGACGGAGACCTCTATCGCGCGGCGGTCGGAGGTGATGGGGAGACCGGTTGCCGCCTCCGCCGCAAGCTGGGCAACGCCGGCCAACTCACCGAAGGCAATCCGATCGGCGGGTGCGGTGTTGGGCTCGTCGCCGCCGTCGGCGGCCACGGCAACGGCAAGTTGCTCGGCGGCCTGGCGGCTGACCGCGGGGGAGCGGAGCAACCTGGTCAGATCTCCGATGAGGGGCCAGCCGCCGAGAGGATCGTCCCCGCCGCCGGGCTCGGTGGGGTCGTCGCCGAGTGGGGGGTCGGACGGTGGCACGACTGCATCGTAGATGGGGGTCGACACCGTTACCTTGGAGTCCCAGCATGAGTCATGTCACAACTACCGCCGGTGCGGTCGATCAGGGGAGCCCGTCCGGGCCGCAACTCGTTGTGGCCATCACCGGGGTCGCCGGGTCCATCGGCTCGCGACTGGCGGCTCTCCTGGCGTCGCGCACCGGTGACGTCCGGGTCGTGGGCGTCGATGTGCAGTTTCTCCAGTCCGGCCTGGGCGTCGATCTGCGGCGGGGCGATCTCCGTACCGACGACGTGGCGGCGCTGCTCGAGGGCGTCGATGTCGTCGCCCATCTCGTCTCGGCCTTCGACCCTCGCCGCGACGGGCTGGAGTCGGCGAGCCTCGACATCGAGATCGTGCGCCGCCTGCTGGCCGCCGTGTCGGAGGCTGAGGTGTCCGGTGTCGTCCTGATGTCCAGCGCGATGGTCTACGGCGCATGGCCCAACAACCCGGTCCCACTGAACGAGGATTCGCTGCTGCGACCCAACCCTGGGTTCTCGTTCGCGGCGCACAAGGCGGAACTGGAACGGCTGGCTGCCGAGTGGCACGCGGAGAATCCCGGCGTCCGGCTCGTGGTTCTGCGTCCCGTGACCGCGGTCGCACCGGGTGAGAGCAGCTGGACGGCCCGCATCCTGCGCGCCTCGGTGACTGTGGCCGCCGGTGACGATGATCCTCCTGTTCAGTTCATGCATCTCGACGACCTCGCCGCGGCGGTGGAGGTGGCGGTCCTGGGCGACCTGTCCGGTGCGTACAACGTCGCGCCCGATGGCTACGTCTCGGCGGCCGACGCGCGGCAGTTGAGCGGCACTATGCCTTGGCTGCGCGTTCCGCCGCAGGTGGCGTCCTGGCTGGCACGTTTCCGTTGGCGCTGGCGCCTGGCTCCGACGCCACCCGGCGTCGTTCCTTACACGCGGTTCCCGTGGGTCGTTTCGAACGCCCGCCTGCGCGCCGCCGGTTGGGTGCCGCGACACAGCAATGAGGAGTGCTACGTCGACGCGCACCACGCCAAGCCGTGGGCCATCACGACCTCGTCGGTGATCCAGCGCCGCTCACTGGCCGTGCTGGCCGCCGCCGGCGCGATCGGACTGGGGATTGCGATCGGCGTGATGGCGAGAGCGCGGCGCGCCGCGCGACTCCAGGCTCCCTGAGCGCACCGCGCGGGCGGGGTCACGGGCGGCTTGGGTGGTCCGTACCGGCACGGCAGCGACTCCCGCCACTGCAACTGCACCGGCGCCGGCTCGTGGATCGGCAGCATCGGTCCAGCTGGGGCGGAATGAATCGATCTTGCCGCCACGGGAATTATCCTTGAATCCGTGCAATCGCCAACGGGTGACACGTGGATCGGCCTCTTCGGTACACCGTTGCCGCTGGATGCGGCGGTGGCGTGGGCGAACCGGCCGCACTGCGGCGCTGTCGTCATGTTCTCCGGCAACGCTCGCGACAGCTCTCCGGATCGTCCCGACGTCTACGAGTTGACGTACGAGGCGTATGAGGTCGAGGCGGAGCGCCGCCTCGGGGCGGTGGCGCTTCAGGCACGCGAGTTGTGGCCCGACGTGGCGCGTCTGGCATTGCTCCACCGGGTCGGTACCCTGGCGATCGGGGAGTCCGCGGTCATTGTCGTGGCCTCCGCGCCGCATCGCACCGAGGCGTTCGATGCGGCTCGTTTCTGCATCGACGCGTTGAAGGCCACCGTCCCGATCTGGAAACGCGAGAGGTGGTCCGGAGGCGAGAGCTGGGGGAGAGAGGCCCAGCACCTCTCGGAGATCGAGGAGTACGCACAGCGGGCGAACCCGTTGTAGGAAGGCACGAGAGAGGCGACGAGTGGCAGGTGTGATCTTTCTCTTCGTGGCGGTCGGCGTGTGCCTCGTCGGTTTCCTGGTGCTCTGGCTGCGACACCGGGACCGCACGACGTTCACGTCGGACATAGACCGCTTCGACGCCGAGATGTCGGCACTCCGGCCACCGTCCGGTGGGGCGCGCGACCGGCGCCGGCGCCGGTAGCTCGCCATGGCACGCGCCCTCGCGATCGACCTGGGAACCGCCAACACGCTGGTCTATTCCCCGGGTCAGGACATCCTCTACCGCCAGCCGACGGTCATTGCCCTGCACCGGCAGACCGGCGAGGTCCTTGCCATGGGCTCCGAGGCTTGGCGCATGATCGGCCGGACCCCCAGCTACATCGTCGCCCACCGGCCGCTGCGCAGCGGCGCCATCACCGACTTCGACATGACCGAGCAGATGATGCGCGCCATCTTCCACCAGGTGGGCGTGAACCGGTTCAATCGCCCGCGGGTGGTCATCTGCGTACCCTCGGCGCTGACGCTCGTCGAGATGCGCGCGGTGAAGCTGGCGGCACGCCGAGCAGGTGCAGGCAACGTCCTGCTGATGGAGCAGCCGATCGCCGCGGCTCTCGGCGCCAACCTGCCGATCGACAAGTCGGTGGGCAATCTCATCGTCGACATCGGCGGCGGGACGACGGAGTCCGGGTTGATCTCCCTGGGTGGCGTGGTTGCCCTCGAAGCCGAACGTGTCGGCTCGTTCGCCGTCGACGACGCTGTGCAGAACTACCTCCGAGCCAAGTACGACATCGCCGTCGGGGAGCAAACGGCCGAGAGGATAAAAGTCACGATCGGGTCCGCCCTGAACGTCGGCGAGGACACCGAGATGCAAGTGCCTGGCCGGCGGGTCTCGATGAGCACCCCGGAGGTCATCACACTCACATCCGGGGAGATCCGTGAGGCCATCGCCAGCCCGTTGCGGGCGATCCTCAACTCCATCTTGAACTGCGTGTCCAACACACCGCCGGAACTGGCCAACGACATCGCGCGCGGCGGGCTCTACCTGACGGGCGGGGGCGGCTTGCTCAGCGGGATCGACCAGCGCATCGCCAACGAGGCGGGCGTCCCGGTACGACGCGTGGAGTCACCCCTGGAGTGCGTGGTGCGCGGCGCCGGACGGTCTCTCGAGGCGCTGGATCTGATGCGCGGGATGTTCGTGGACATCTCCGACGGCGAGTGATCCCGCGAAGGTCCTCCAACGTCGTTCCAACCGAGAGCCCGCCCCGGACTCGATCCGGGGGCCTGCAACGGGCCTGATGCGGGCCCGGATCCAGGTCCCGGCGGCGGTGCACTCCTAGCGCAGGTCCTCCGCCGCTTGGCGAACCTGCCAGTCACGGTCACCGGCCGCCCGTTCGAGGGCCTCGTCGACCTCCGGACCCGAGAACGCGGCCAGGGCGAGGACGGCACGTCGGCGCACGGTGGCCCGGTCTCCGGTGGCGGCGAGGATGGCTGGGAGACCCGCCTCGTCCCCGATTGCTCCGAGCGCGGCAACCGCGGTCTCCCTGCACTGCGCCTCCGGATGGCCGGTCGTCAACTCGCAGAGGCGAGACACGATGCCGCGTGCGGGCGAGGGGTGTTCACCGCAGGCCCAGGCGGCGGCCTCGATCACGCGTGAGTCGCTGTCGGAGAGCGCGCTCTGGAGGTCGATGTCGGTGCGGCCGGCGGCCAGTTCCGCGGCGCAGGCGCGCACCTCTGGCCGGGGGTCCGCCAAGGCCGCGCCCAGTGACCCGCTGTCCAGGACATCGAGGCGATCGAGCGCGCTCAACGCCGCGCAGCGCACCCGGGAACTCGGGTCGTCGAGTCCCCGGCGAGAGGTGGTCTCGTCGCCGGCGAACCCGCTGAGGGCGACGGCGCGGCGCCGCCGGAGCATCGCTGGTCGTGGCGGGGTGCGACGTTCGGTCACAGGCGGTGGGTGGAGCGGTCGGCGCGGCTGGGCAGGTGGGAACCGCCGCTCACCCGATGAGGGCCTCGAGGGTGATACCACCGACGAAGGCGACGAACCCAACCAGCGCGGCCAGCAGGACGCCGAGGATGCCGATGAGGGCCAGGAGCGCGAGGGCGGCCCCGAGCCGCTGCCACCAACGGAATCCTGCTCCGGGTCCGTGGCGGACGCGCTGGGCGCGGAAGGGGTCCCGCCAGTGGAACCCCTCAGCGGGATGTTGGCCGCCGCCCCGACCCGCGGGGGAAGCTGCTCGCCGACGTTCCGCCCGCTCGCTGCGAGATGCACCCTCTAGCGTTGAAGCCGAGCCCGCAGGTCCGGTGGTGGCGAGGTGAGCGGTGGTCGGTGAGAACACAGTGGATATCACGCTACCGAGCCGGTGGCGTCGATTCGGACATCGGCTGGCAGGTCTCCGGCGCGTAGGGACAGCCATCCGCGGCGGGGGACTCCGGTGGCGCCTCCGGGCGATCCGATCGCGGACGGCGGCGCTTCGCCGGATGGGGCTGCGGGGGTTCGCGGTCGGCTTGTGGCGCCTCATCCGAAGGAATCCGCGGCGGGCGATCTGGACCGGCGCGGTGCTCGGGTTCGCCGTGGCGGCCTTGGGTGTCCTGACATTCGTCTCCGCGCCGTACTACGCGCTGTATCCCGGCGATGTGTACTCCGCCACCGGCGCGGTGTCTTCCGAGAGCGAGACCACCTACGAGCCGATGAGCCTCATCGGCTTCGTCACGGTGTCAGCGCAGCGGACGGACTCGCTGTGGCAATGGGTGGGTGCGTACTTCGACGGGTCCTCCACACTCCAACACGAGGATGTCTTCAACAGGGGGATGTCGCCGCAGGAGCGCCGCAACACCGATGCCCGCCTGATGACCCGTTCGCAGGATGTCTCGGTGTATGTGGCGCTACGCGAGCTGGGGTACGACCTTGCCGAGTCCGAAGTCGTCGTGAGCGGGCTGATCCCCTGCATGCCGGCCGCCGAACACATCGCCATCGGCGACGTGATCACCGAAGTCGCAGGCGAGCGGGTGTCGGAGTCAGCGGAGGTCTCCGCAGCCGTGCGGAGCCGCGCCGTGGGTGAACTTGTGGAGTTCGGGATCCGGCGGCAGGGCGAGACCGAGAGTGTCCTCGTCGATATCCGGCTGGGGTCCAGCGCCGACGAGTGCATCGACCCCCCGACGCGCACGTCGCTGGAGGACGAACGTCCCCTGCTGGGGGTGATTCTGGGGAACCATGTCGGCGACCTGGGGGTCGACATCGACTTCGCCACCGGCAACATCGCCGGTCCGTCGGCCGGTCTGGCGTTCTCCCTGTCGGTCCTGGATCTGCTGACGCCCGACGAGCTCACCGAGCAACCCGTGGCGGTCACCGGAACGATTTCTCCGGACGGGACGGTGGGCAGCGTCGGCGGCATCGCCCAGAAGGTGCGGGCGGCGGAGCGCCGGAACTTCCGCCTGATGCTCGTGCCGGAGGGGCAGTACGACGAGGCGGTCGACGCCGCCGGGGACACCCTCGAGATCGTGGAGGTGTCCTCGATGGCCGAGGCTCTCGCGGCGGTCGCACCCGACTGGTCCCCACCGGAGCTCTGAAACCCCTCGGGCTCGCCGGTACCCGGCCACCACCGGAGAACGTCTTACGATTGGCCCGGTGAGGAGTTCGAGGAAGCCGTCGTGACGTCGGAAGAGCCGTACTCGCCGTCTGACGGCCCGTTGAGCCCCGAAGAGGTGGCCCGAAGGGAGTTCGCCGCGGCCCGCAAGGGGTACGACCGGGCGGAGGTGCGGGCGTTCCTGGAGTCGGTGGCCGCGACGCTCGAGACGGCGTCCGAGCGCATTGCCGAACTCGAGCGCCGGCTGGCGCGCACCGCTGTGGCTTCGGGAGAGGTGACCGAAGGAGTCGAGGAGGTCGTGCTGGAGGCGGTGTCGGCGGAGGCGTGGCGCGACGATGTCCTGGCCGATCTGGATCGGCGTCGCCGCGAGTTGAACGCCGAGGTGATGCGGTTGCGCGCCGGGCGCGATCGCCTTCGCGCCGACCTCGACGAGGTGGTGAGCGATGTCGCTGAGCACGTTCGGCGCCTCGACGGCTCGCTGCAGGCCGCGCGGACCGCCGGTGACCTCGAGGAGCAGAGGATCCACTCCGGGCCCGATTCGAGTACCGAGGAGAGGCGCGCCGAGCTCGAGGCGGCGCGCCTGGCCGGGTTCGTGGCGATCGCGTCGCCGCCGGCCGAAGCTGAACCGGAGCAGCCGCCGACCGGTGGTGATCCGTCGGCGGTGGAGTCGACGAGTGGGGAGGAACCGCTGCACGATCGGCGGGCCGCCATCGAGACTTCTGCGCCGGCCGCGCTCGGGGGCGGCGAGGTCGACGCGCTCTTCGCCCGGCTTCGCGCCGAGCGCACAGGCGATCCGCTCGCCGGGCGCGACGTCGGTGTCCAGCCGCACGTCGACGGTTAGGGACACCCCCGGAAGCGCCGGCCGGCTCGCCCTGATTCATCGACCCGCCGGTCGGCTGGTCGAGCCGGCGGGCAAACCGGACGGTCGGCAGTAGGCTGCCGGCCATGTCGACATCGGGACCGGGAGCGCCGCGCGGCCCGCGGACGCCGCCGACGCCGGTCCGATCCCGTCGCCTGCGGTGGGGCATTTTCCTGACCATCGGCGTGGTGATCATCGTGCTGGTGTCGCTGCGAGGCGCCGCCAGCTTCTACACCGACTACCTGTGGTTCGACGCCTTGGCCCAGGCCGATGTCTGGCGCACGATCATCCTCTCCCGGATCGTTCTGGCCCTGATCTTCATCGCCGTTCTCTTCGCCCTGCTCTACGGCAACCTCACGATCGCCGACCGGATGGCGCCCGCCCAGCGCCCCCGCGGTCCCGAGGAGGACGTGCTCGCCCGCTATCACGCCTCGGCCGGGCAGCGTCCGCGCCTGGTGCGCCTCGGGGTGACGCTCCTGTTCGCCCTGCCGATCGGCGCCGGCGCCTCGGACCAGTGGGAGGAGTGGCTCCTCCTGACCAACAGCGTGGAATTCGGCATCACCGACCAGATCGACGCGTTCTGGTTCGGCAACGACATCGGCTTCTACGTCTTCCAGCTGCCGTTCTACACGTACATCGTGAACTGGTTGTTCAACGTCGTTCTGCTCACCTTCTTCATCACGGCGATCGCCCACTACGTCAACGGGGGGATCCGCTTCCAGAAGAAGGGGGAGCGTGTCACCCCGCAGGTGAAGGCACACCTTTCGGTGCTGCTCGGGGCGCTGGCCCTCATCAAGGCCGCCGACTACTTCCTGGGACGCTACGAACTGACGACGTCGACGTCAGGCGCCGTGGACGGCGCCACGTACACCGACTTGAACGCGCGGCTTCCCGTCCACTGGCTCCTCATCCTGATCTCGCTGCTCTCCTTCGTCCTGCTGATCGTGAACATCCGGCTCAAGGGCTGGGTCCTGCCCACCCTGGCGGTCGGGCTCTGGGCGTTCGTGGCGATCGTGATGGGGGGTATCTACCCGCTCATCATCCAGCGCCTGCGGGTCGAGCCTGCGGAGTCCACGCGGGAGAAGGTGTACATCGAGCACAACATCGCGTCGACGCGCCGGGCGATGGGGCTCGACGAGGTCCGGACGCGCACCTTCAACTCGACCGGAGACTTGAGCTTCGACGACGTCAGCCGGAACGAGGACATCATCAGGAACCTGCCCCTGCTGGATCCGTCGATCCTTCCGCAGACGTTCGAGAACCGTGAGGGCGAGCGCAACTACTACCAGTTCTCCGAGGTGCTCGACGTCGACCGCTACGAGATCGACGGGCAGGTGACCCCGGTGGTGCTCGGCGCGCGCCAGCTCAATCCGGGCAACCTCCCGCAGAACTCCTGGGAGGCGCGCACTCTCACGTTCACCCACGGCTTCGGCGTGGCGCTGGCGCCGGCCAACACCGTGGAGGCGGGCTTGCCCGACTTCCGCATCGGCGGGCTTCCGGTCACGAACGAGTTGGGCCTCAGCCTCGAGGAGCCGCGGCTGTACTTCGGCGAGGAACTGGGTGGGTACGCCATCGTCCAGACCGACCGCCAGGAGGTGGACGTTCCCACCAGCACCGGCGAGGAGGCGTCGTACAACTACCAGGGCGAGGGTGGCGTGCCCATCGGCGGCTTCTTCCGGCAGGCGTCGTTCGCATTGCGGTTCTGGGAGGTCGACCCGCTGCTGTCGGGATTCGTCAAGAACGACAGCAAGGTGATCTACGTGCGCGACGTGCGCGCGCGCGTCAAGAAGCTGGCCCCGTTCCTGCACATCGACAACGATCCGTATCCCGTGATTGCCGAGGGGCGGGTCCAGTACATCGTGGACGCCTACACCACGACGTCGAAGTACCCGTACGGCCAGCGCGCCGACACCGAGCAACTCGGCGAGAACAGTGGCCTGAAGCACCGGTTCAACTACGTGCGAAACTCGGTCAAGGCCGTCGTGGACGGCTTCGAGGGGACGACGACGCTCTACGTCGTCGACCCCGACGACCCCATCCTGCAGGCCTACCGCAACGCCTTCCCCGGTCTCTTCGACGACTTCGACGACATGCCGGCGGAGATCCGCGACCACATCCGCTATCCGGAGGACCTGTTCCGGGTGCAGACCAACGTGTGGGCGCGCTACCAGCTCGAGGATCCGCAGGAGTTCTACGAGCAGGCCAAGGGCTGGTCGGTTGCTCAGGATCCCGGCGCCGTCACCGGCATTCTCACCTCGCCGATTACGACGCCCGACGGGATCGTGCAGCAGCCCTCCCGCGAGGCGCGCATCGATCCGTACTACCTCCTGACGCGCCTGCCCGAGGAGGACGATCAGGACTTCGTGATCCTGCGGTCCTACGTGCCCGTGTCGACCGAGGACACCCGCCGGGAGCTCACCGCCTTCATGGTGGGCAAGAGCGATGCCGACGAGTACGGGGAGTTGGTCGCCTACAAGGTCGAGCCGCTCGGCTTGACCGACGGACCGGCGCTGGTCAACTCCAAGATCCAGAGCGATCCCAGCATTTCGCGCGTGGTGACCCTGTTGAACCAGCAGGGATCGCGGGTCGAGTTCGGCGACTTGGTGCTCGTCCCGGTGGAGGATTCGATCCTCTACGTGCGGCCTCTCTACGTGGTGGCGCAGAGCCCGCCGGTGCCGGAGTTGCAGCAGGTCATCGCCGTGCTCGGCGAGCGGGTGGTGATGTGTCCGACGCTGAGTGAGGCATTGCGCGGCCTGTTCGGCCTGACGCTGGTGTCGGACTCCCAGGACGCCTCGGCGTCGAGTTGCGTCGGCAACACTGCCGGCCTGGCGGCGGAGGTTGCGGCGGCCGAGCCTGACCCGGCGCCTCCGCCGGAGCCTGCCCCCGCCCCACCGCCTGAGCCAGCAGG
>CAZTZI010000196.1:0-5810 GCA_964618115.1 uncultured Acidimicrobiales bacterium | reverse complement strand
TCCGGGCATCCGCTGGATCTTCAGCCACCTCGGCGGGACCGTGCCCTTCGTCCACCACCGCTTCGACAACTACGCGGGACAGTTCCCCGAGATTGGCCGCAACATCACCCGCCGCCCGTCGGAGCAGTTGCGGGACCTGTTCTTCGACACCGTCAGCACGCATCCTGCCGCCATGCGCTGCGCCTTCGAGACGTTCGACATCTCGAAGTTCCTCTTCGGCACCGACTACCCGCACGTACCGGGCGGGCTTCGGGTCTTCGTGGAGGCCCTGGAAGCGGCCGGACTGCCCGCGCACGATCTCGCCAGGGTGAGCCGGCTCAACGCCGCGGCGTTGCTCGGAATCGGTTGAGTCCCACCGAGGGAGGGGGTCGGGGGGCCGATTCGCGACGCCCTGCGCCCGCGCCGAAGGAGCGGACGGCACCCCGGCCCCCGACCGGGCGACCGCGGACTCCCGACCGGGCCGCCGATGGCCCGGCGCGGGTGGCCGGAATGAGACTCCGATGGCCGGTCTCAGAGTCGTGATGGTAATTTCTCCGGTCGTGCGGAGAACCACGTAACGGTGCGGGGGGACTGATGCCGCAACCCACCGAAGTGTCCGACTTCGTCAAGGAGCGGCTGGCGCGCATCCGCGGCGACTTGCGGCTGTACGCCGACCTGCAGCCCGCCGAGACGGCTTTCGTCGTCATCGACATGCAGAACGCCTTCGTTGCCGAGGGAGGCGTGATAGAGGTTCCCGCCAGCCGCGAGATCATCCCCGTGATCAACCGGATGGCCGCCGCGTGCCGGGAGATCGGTGTCCCGGTGATCTGGATTCGCTCCCATCACCCCAAGGGGGGCTCCGACTGGCGCCACTTCTTCGATCACTTCGTGCTTCCCGAGCGGCGGGAGGCGGCGGCCGCGGCCCTCTCCGACGACGCGCCCAGCTCGCGATTCCATCCCGACATGGACGTCCGTGAAGAGGACTACATCGTGTTCAAGAACCGCTACTCGTGCCTCATTCCCGGCTCCTCCTCCCTGGAGCGGCTGGTCCGCAGCCTCGGCTGCGACACCCTCCTGTTGGCGGGGACCAAGACCAACATCTGCGTCGAGTCGACGGCCCGGGATGCGATGATGCTGGACTTCCGGGTGGTGGTCCTCAGCGACGCCACGGCTGCGCTGACCGACGAGGAGCACCAGGCCTCACTGAACGTGCTGATCCAGGAGTTCGCCGACATCCTCGTGACGGGCGAGGTCCTCGACGAGCTGCGCGCCAATGCAACAGGAGCCGTCCGATGACCGACACCCTGTCTCCCGAAGATCTCACCGCAGGCGGCAACGGCGTCCTCGATCCGGTCACCTTCGAGATCCTCCGGTCGCGCCTGTCGGCCATCAACGATGAGGCGGCCATGACGATGCGCCTCGTGTCCGGCTCGCCGGTGGCCAACGAGGCCTACGACATGAACGTGGGTCTCATGGACGCCGGCGGGGACTGCTTCGCCATCGGCATGTACATCACCATTCACGCCTTGGCGCTCAGCTCCACGGTGAAGGACATCAGGCAACGGTTCGCTGCCGAGGACATCGGCCCGGGCGACGTGTTCATGTCCAACGACCCCTACGTCGGGGCGTGTCACCAGATGGACGTGGCGGTCGTGGCCCCCATCTTCGCCGACGGCGAACTCGTGGCGTGGACCGGCTCGACGGTCCACCAGATCGACCTCGGGGGCCCGGTCGAGGGGCAGGTGCAACTCGGTGCAACCTCCATCTGGAGCGAGCAGCCGCTGTTCCCTCCCATCAAGATCGTGGACGCGGGCGAACTGCGCACCGACGTGGAGCGGGGCTACCTCCGTCGCACCCGCCTGCCCCACCTCGTGGACCTGGACCTGAAGGCCATGATCGCCGGCTGCAACGTCGGGGTGGCACGGGTGCAGGATCTCACCGAGCGCTACGGCACCGACGTGGTCCTCGCCGCCATCGAGGGGATCAACGTGGCCACTGCCGCCCGGTTCCGGGCACGGCTGGCGGAGTTGCCCGACGGCACCTGGTCGCACCGCGGGTACATCGAGTACGACGAGGTGTATCCGGTCGTCGTGGAAATGACCAAGCAGGGTGACTCGCTCACCTTCGACTACACCCGCAGCGCCGATCAGGCCGGCGCCGTCATCAACTGCACCCGCCCGGCGTGCGTGGGCGCCGTGGTGGCGGCCGTCCTGCCGTACCTCTGCTACGACATGGCCTGGTCGCCCGCCGGACTGCAGCGGGCCATCGAGGTGCGCACCCGGGAGGGAACCGTCGTCCATGCGGCCTGGCCGGCCGGCACCTCGAAGGCGACCACCACCGGCAGCTTCATGGCCACGATCTCCGCCGGGGTGTGCCTGTCGAAGCTCCTGGCGGCCAGTGAGGGGCATCTCCGGCAGTTCATGTCCACCTGGATGGGCGGACTGTACGTGGAGGACATGTTCGGGGTGGACCAGCGCGGCGAGTTCTTCGGGGCGGCGATCCTCGACGCCATGGCGGGGGGTTCGGGGGCCCGGGCCTTCGCCGATGGGCTGGACGCCGGGGGCTTCCTGGACTCGCCATCGGCGATCATCGCCAACATCGAGGACATCGAGTACAGCTACCCGGTTCTCTATCTCTCCCGCCGGATCCAGCCGGACACAGGAGGTGCCGGCAAGTACCGGGGCGGGAACACGCTGGCCATGACCTACCTCGTGCATGATGTGGACCGTCTTCCCACGAAGATCCTGCACGCCATCGGCACCTACCAACCCGGTTCCATCGGCGTGGCCGGCGGGTACCCGTCGAACACCAACCAGTTCGTGATCAAGCGCGACACCAATGTCCGCGAGTTGCTCGCCGCCGGCGAGGTGCCCGACGACCTCGACGCCCTCGACGGCGAGATGGAGATCTTCGCCGACAGCATCGTCAAGACCTCCCAGGGGCGCGACGACGTCCACCGCTACGTTTCCATGGGCGGGGGCGGGTACCTCGACCCCCTGGACCGTGAGCCGGAGTTGGTGCTTGCCGACTACCTCGTCGGCGCCGTCAGTCCGGCGCATGCCCGCGACACCTACGGCGTGGTCATCGACACCGGCGGGGCTTGCGTGGACATGGCCGCCACCGACCGTCGACGCAGCGAGATCCGCGATGAGCGGCGCCGGTCGGCCTCACCGGTCGGCGAAGCGGCGAGCCGGCCGGGGCCGAGCTGAGCAGCGTGGATCGCCTCGTCGCCGTCGACAGCGGCGGCACGTTCACCGACTGCGTCACCCTCGACGCCGCGGGGCGGGTCACCACAGCGAAGGCCCCCTCCACACCGTCGGACTTCTCCGAGGGCGTCGTGCAGTCGGTGGCGCGTGCCGCGGCGGCCGAAGATCTGGATCTGGGTGGCCTCCTTCGGCGGACGGGCTCGTTCTGCCACGGTACCACCGTCGCCACCAACGCCTTGCTGACCCGGTCGGGCTCGGTCATGGGCCTCATCACCACGAGGGGCCACGAGGACGCCATCATCGTGGGCCGGACCATCCAGAAGGCGGCGGGGCTCAGCGAGTCGGAGTTGAGCAATCTTGCACATCTCGAGAAGGCAACCCCGATCGTGCCCCGGCCCCTCATCAGGGGCGTCACCGAGCGGGTCGACTACAGCGGCTCGGTGGTGGTTCCCCTCGATCTCGGTGAGGTCGCCGGAGCCGTCGACGAACTCGTGGCGGCCGGCGTCGAGGCGATCGCAATCTGCTTCCTGTGGAGCTTCCTGAATCCGGATCACGAGCGGGCGGTCGCCGACCTCGTCAGATCTCGCCACCCGGACCTCTTCGTGACGGTCTCCCACGAGGTGGCGCCGGTCATCAAGGAGTACGAGCGGTGTGCCACCACCGTTCTCAATGGCTACCTCAGCCGTACCACCCACGCCTACATCTCGAAGCTGCAGGAACGCCTCGCCGACGGTGGCCTCGCCGCCGATCCCGTCATCATGCAGTCCTTCGGCGGTGTGAGCAGCGCCGAGGCGAGCAAGGGACGCGCCGTGGCCCTCCTGGGCTCGGGTCCCACGGGCGGCGTGTTCGGTGCGTCTGCGCTCGGCCGCCTGATCGGCGCGGACAACATCGTCACAACCGACGTCGGGGGGACGAGCTTCGACGTCGGCCTCGTCGTGGACGGGGAGCCGCTGGTGGTGGGCACGCCGGTGTTCGACAAGTACCACACGGTGCTTCCGGTGATCGATGTCACCTCGATCGGTGCCGGCGGAGGGAGCCTGGCCTGGATCGAGCCCGGGACCGGGCTGATCAAAGTGGGCCCGCAAAGCGCCGGCGCGGTGCCGGGGCCCGCGTGCTACGGGATAGGGGGAACGCTCCCGACGGTGACCGACGCCAATCTGGTGCTCGGGCGTCTCGACCCCGGCTACTTCCTGGGCGGCGAGCGCGAGCTGCACGTGGACCTCGCAGCCCGCGCCATCGAGACACACGTCGCCGGGTCGGCCGGGCTGTCCGTCGAAGAGGCGGCCATGGCCATCGTGGACATCCTCGATGCGCGCATGGCCGATCTCGTACGAATGAGCACGATCGGTCGAGGGTACGACCCGCGGGAGTTCACCCTCTTCGCATTCGGTGGCGCCGGACCTCTCCATGTCGGGGCCTATGCCGCCGATGTCGGCACCCGGCTCACCGTCGTACCGACCAACTCCGCGGTGTTCAGCGCGTTCGGCATCGCCGCTTCCGACCCCGTCGCCGTCGTGCAGGCGAGTGATCCGATGGTGGCACCCTTCGACCCCGAACGGCTGGAGCGGATCTACGGCTCGCTCGCCGCGAGCGCCGTCGAGGAGTTGGCGGCCAACGGTGTGGCGCCCGAGGCCGTCACGACCAGCCGGGAGTTGGAGATGCGCTATCGCGGCCAGGTGCACGAGGTGCGCGTGCCGGTCCCTGACGGACCGCTCGGCGCCGAGAGCCTCGCCGTGACGATGGAGGAGTTCCGGCGCCGCTACAACCGCCGTTACGGCTCCGGCGCGGCCGCCGACGCCGCCATCGAGGCGCGGACGTTCGTCGTGCGCGGCGTTGGCCGCCAGGCGAAGCCGGAACTGCACCCCGTGGATCTCGGGCCGGCGGATCCGAGACCCGCACTCGTCTCCGAACGCCGGGTGTACTTCCGCCCTCTCGGCGGCTTCACCTCCACGCCCATCTACCGGCGCGAGTTGCTACGGCCGGGCAACGGTGTCGCGGGCCACGCCGTCATCGAGGCGATCGACACGACGATGGTGATCCACCCCGGCCAGCGCGCCGACGTGGATGCCTGGGGCAACATATTGCTCGACACCACAGGGGGTAGACGATGACCGCGCCGCCCAGCAGGCCCACGCCCGAGCACTACGAGGCGGCGCTGGCCGCCATCGACACCGAGGAGCTCGTCGACCTGTCGCTGGAGTTGGCGCAGATCGACAGCCCGCCCGGCCAGGAGCAGCCCGTGTCGGACCGCGTGCTCGAGTGGCTGGACGACAACGGGTTCGAGGCGTCGCAGGTGGGCATGTTCGCCGACCGCACCAACGTCGTGGGCCGCCTGCGGGGCTCCGGCGGCGGCAACACGGTCATCTTCAACGCCCACATGGACGTGGCCTGGGGTCCCGAGGAGCGGCGCTGGATGCACGACCCCGACAACCCCATCTACACCTCCGCCTGGCGGGAGGGCGACACGCTCGTGGGCAACGGCCTCATCAACGACAAGGGGCCGCTGGCGTGCACGCTGATCGCGGCCAAGGCGGTGAAGGCCTCGGGCGCGCCGCTGGCCGGCGACCTCGTCGTCACCGGGGTCGCCGGCGAGATCGGCCAGGAGCCCGTCGACGAGTTCACCGC
>CAZTZI010000195.1:0-14852 GCA_964618115.1 uncultured Acidimicrobiales bacterium | reverse complement strand
GTTCCGATGAGGCCGCTGTAGCCCCTGAGCTGGGTCAGGTAGGCGCGCACGCCCTGCCGGTCGACGACCAGCGTGTCGCCGTCCAGCCAGGAGGCGGCCACGATGGCATCCAGCAGCATCGCCGTGGCGTCGTAGCCGTGCGCCCAGAACGGCGCCGCCGGCTGCTCGCCGTAGTCGGCCTCGTAGGCGGCCAGGAAGTCCTGCGCGGACTTGCCGGTGCTCTGGTTCACGTTGTCGCCGAAGCGCTGGTCGGGCCCCGAGAAGTAGATGCCCGCGGTCTGCGGCAGCGCCAGGTAGTTGGTGTTCAGCAGACCGTCGGCCGCCAGCAGGACCGTCTCCTCCAGCCCCGGCACGCCCGGCGCCTGGTCGGCGATGAAGTCGCCGGCCGGCTGGAAGATCGGGAAGAACAGCGCGCCCGGGCTGCCCGCGGCGATCTCGGTCAGCACCGGCACCATGTCGGTGTCGTCCTTGTTGACCGCCGAGAACCCCGTCACCGTGCCGCCCAGCGCGGCGTAAGCGTCGGTGAACGCCTGCGCCAGACCCTGGGTGTACGGGTCACCGTCGTGGATGGCCGCGGCGGAGCCGATGCCCAACTCGTTGTACACGAACTCGGCCATGGCCGCGCCCTGGAACAGGTCGTTGTGGGCGGTGCGGTAGTAGCCCTCGCTGTAGTTGGGCCCGGCGTTGCCGGCCAGGTCGGAGGTGAGCGCCGGCGAGGTGTTGCCGCCGGAGATCATCGTCATGCCGGCCGCGCCGATCAGCGGCGCCGCCGCCACCGCCGCGCCCGAGCACGACGTGCCGATCACGCCGATCACGTCATCGTCGGCCACGACAGTCTGTGCCGCGGCCTGCCCGCCGTCGTTGGAGCACAGGTCGTCCAGCGTGGTGCCCAGGTCCACGTCGAAGCCGCGCACCGGGCCGTAGTCCCTGATGGCCAGGACCACGCTGCGCTCGATCGGCAGGCCGAAGAAGGCCACGTCACCGGAGATGGCGTTCAGCGAGCGGATCTGCACCGCGTCGCCGGCCTCGACCCTCACGACGCCGAGCGAGCCGTCACCGAACGGCGTCTCCAGCTCGATCGGCGGGATGGATCCGGCCTCGGCGGCCGAGCCCAGCGGCGAGAACGAGAAGACCACGTTGGCGAGGCTGGCCTCGGCGTTCTCCTCGCCGCCGATGTTCTGGATCACGGTGATGCGGGAGGAGCCGCAGTCGCCGAAGTTGTCGCAGTTGATCGTGCCGATGAGGCCGCTGTAGCCCTCGACGCTGTTGAGGAAGTCGCGCACACCCTGGCGGTCGATCATGAGCGTGTCGCCGTCGACGTACGAGGCGGCGTCGATGGCGTCGAGCAGCAGCGTGGTGGCGTCGTAGCCGTGCGCCCAGAACGGCGCCGCCGGCCGCTCGCCGTAGTCGGCCTGGTAGGCCTCGAGGAAGTCCACGGCCGAGTTGCCGGTGCCCTGGTTCACGTTGTCGCCGAAGCGCTGGTCGGGTCCGGAGAAGTACATGCCGACCGTTTGCGGCAGGGACAGGTAGTTGGTGTTCAGCAGGCCGTCGGCGGCCAGCAGCACCGTGTTCTCCAGCCCCGACACGCCCGGCGCCTGGTCGGCGACGAAGTCACCGGCCGGCTGGAAGATCGGGAAGAACAGCGCCCCCGGGCTGCCCGCGGCGATCTCGGTCAGCACCGGCACCATGTCGGTGTCCTCCTTGTTGACCGCCGAGAACCCGGTCACGTCGCCGCCCAGCGCGGCGAATGCGTCGGTGAAGGCCTTGGCCAGACCCTGCGTGTACGGGTCGCCGTCGTGGATCGCCGCGGCGCTGGTGATCCCCAGCTCGTTGTACACGAACTCGGCCATCGCCGCGCCCTGGAACAGGTCGTTGTGGGCGGTGCGGTAGTAGCCCACGCTGTAGTTCTCCCCGGCGTTGCCGGCCAGGTCCGAGGTCAGCGCCGGCGAGGTGTTGCCGCCGGAGATGAGCACCATGCCGGCCGCGGTGATGAGCGGCGCGGCCGCCACCGCCGCACCCGAGCACGACGTGCCGATCACGCCGATCACCTGATCGTCGGCGACGACGGTCTGCGCGGCGGCCTGGCCGCCGTCGTTGGAGCACAGGTCGTCCAGTGTGGTGCCGAGGTCGACGTCGAAGCCCTTGATCGGGCCGTAGTCCTCGATCGCCAGCACCACGGCGCGCTCGATCGGCAGGCCGAAGAAGGCCACGTCGCCGGAAATGGCGTTCAGCGAGCGGATCTGGATGGCGTCGCCCGCATCGACGGCCACGACACCCAGCGACCCGTCGCCGAGGTGGTCCATGTCCGCGGCGTCATCCATGGGCTCATCGGGGCCCTCCGCCGTGGTGGGAGTGGTCTCCGCCTCGGTCGTCCCCGTGGCCCCGGTGTCGAACTCGTCCTCGTCACCGCCGCAGGCGGCGGCCACGAGGACCACGCACAGCAGCGATGCGAGCACCGAGAATACGATGCGAGAAGATTTCCAGGTCTTGAACATGTCGATCCCCTCCTCTTTGAGTCACCTCTTGAGTCGACGGTCCGCGGGCCACCTTAGTTGGTCAACCCATTCGCGACCGGGCAGGTGGTACGGGACTAGGACAGGAATGGTAACAGTTATCGAAAGCGCGATGGATCGATCACCACCTGCGCCCGGTCAGCTCTCCGACCGCCAGAGTGGTTCCCGAGGGGCGTCGAACAGCACCGAGGTGACCTCGCCACGCGCCGAGCCGAAGGCGTGGCGCACCCAGATATCCGGTCCGGCCAGCGGGGAGGGCAGATCCTCCTCGGCGAAGAATCCGACGCCGGTGCACTCCACGGGATGCGCCCGCAGCGCGCCCCCGACCGCCCGGCAGTGGTACACGAGCGAGTAGGTGGGCACCGAGGTGAAGCCGTGGCGCATGCTGTCCAGGACGGCGATGAGCCGCAGCGGCTCACAGTCGATGCCGGTCTCCTCCGCCACCTCCTTGACCGCGATCTCCGAGGAGGAGTAGCCCACGTCGGCCCAGCCCGTGGGGTACAGCCAGAACCCGGAGTCCGCACGGCGGATCAGCAGCACCCTGCCGTCGTCGTCGCTGACCACCGCCCCCACGGCCACCTTCGGCGTGACGTAGCCGGGGACGCCGCGGCCCACCGCGTCGAGCCACTCGACTATCTGAGCCGCCGGATCGTGGCAGCGACCCGCGGCGGCCCGGATGTCGGCGGCCACCGCCAGGACCTCCTCGAAACGCTCGCGCTCGTAGGGATTGTCGGTGAAGCCCAACCCGGTGCGGGCGATGCCCGCCAGTGCCTCGCTCCAGCGGAGCAACTCCAGCTCGGCGATGGGGTCGTCGTGGGGGACGCCGGGCGAGTCCTCCGGGGAGGGGCCTGTGGGGCCGGCCCGCGAGGAACCGGTCATGGCGCCGCGGCGATGCCCGCCGCCTCGCGCACCGCCGCGGCGATCCGCTCGAGCCGTTCCGGATCGGTGATCCTGCCCCCGCTGCCGTCATGCACGTAGAACGAGTCCACCACGTGGTCGCCGAGGGTCTGCACCCGCGCCTGCTCGATGTGCAGGCCCGAGCGGACCAGCGCCGCGGTGATCCAGTGGAGCAGGCCGAGGCTGTCGGGGGCGGCCACCTCGATCACCGTCACCGAGGAGATCTCGTTGTCGAATCTCACATAGGAATCGGTCACGGGCTCGGGGGCGAGCGCATCTCCGGCCCCTGCGGCGGCGTGTGCCCAGCGCGCCAGCCGCTCGCCGGGCACCAGCTCGCCGGCCAGCGCGGCGCGAACGTCGGCCAGGACCGGCGGCCAGTCCAACCCCACGCCCGGCTGGGGCTCCACGAACACCGACAGCGCGGTCATGCCGCCGGCGGTGTGCACCGCCGCCGAGAGGACGTTCAGACCGTTGAGGCTGACCGCGCCCGCCACCGCACCCAGCACCGTCGGCGCGCTCGGCACCACGACGATCAGTTCCCGCTCGGAGACCTCCAGAAGCTCGGTGCGGGCCCGCATGGCCTCGACGACCTCGGGACCGGGGAAGGATTCCTGCGGTCCGTCCAGCACGCCGCTGCGCAGGAAGTTCTCGGTGCGGCGCACCAGCCCCCGCACCAGGCCGGCCTTCCAGCGGGTCCACACCGAGGGTCCGGTGGAGATCCCGTCGGCCTCGGTCAGCGCAGCCAGCAGCTCCAGCATCTCGACGGTGCGCACCTCGGCCGCCACGCGCTGCACCGTGCCGATCTCGTCGATGTCGCGCCTGATGGCGACGTCGGGCAGCAGCAGGTGCAACTCGACGAGCCGCACGAGCGTGGCCACCTCCTCGTCATCGAAACCCATGCGGCGCCCGATGACCGCGATGAGTTCCATGCCCACGGTGGTGTGGTCGCCCGGGTAGCCCTTGCCGATGTCGTGCAGCAGGGAGGCCACCAGCAGCAGGTCGGGGCGCCGCACGCTCACCTCGCCGCCGACGATCATGTCGGCGGCCTGCGCCGCCGTCTCGCAGAGGTGCCGGTCCACGGTGAACCGGTGGTAGTCGTTGCGCTGCAGGCGGCTCCGGCAACTCTCCCATTCGGGAAGGATCTTGACGACCGCGCCCGCCTGGTCGAGCGCCTCGATGATGGGGATGGCGTTGCGCCCGCAGGCCAGCAGCTCCACGAACAGTTCCCGGGCGCCCGCCGGCCAGGGATCGCCGAGGGGCGGCATGCCGTCCCCGAGCCGCAGCAGCGAGTCGCGCTCGATGCGAGCACCGTGGCTCGCCGCAGCCACCGCCACCCGCAGCGTCAGCAGCGGGTCGTCGTGCAACTCCACCTCCGGCAGCAGGCGCAGATCGTTGCGGTCGTGACGGAGTTGCACACCCGGCTCGAGGGTCGTGGCCTCGGGGCGCCGCCTTCGCAGGCCGCGCGGGGCCGCCCAGTGCTCGATGCGGGCCCAGGTCTCGTCGGCCATCCAGCCGACCGTGCGGCCCGCCGCGGCCACGGCGGTCATGAAGTCCTCGACGGAGCCGTGCCCCAGCGCCTTCGCCACGTCGGACTGCACCTCCAGCGTGAGCAGGTTCCGGGCGTTTCCCGTGGCGCGGTGCAGTTCCACGCGGGCGGCCAGCAGGGTCTCGTGGGCGGCACGCACCATGGCGCCGTCGGGATCGGCGAAGTCGGGGCGCGCCAGCGCCACGTAGCGGAGCGCCTGCACGTCGCGCATGCCGCCGGTGGACTCCTTCAGGTCGGGCTGGAGCCGGAAGGCCACCTCCCCGTGCTCCAACTCCCGCCAGCGGGCATCGTTCGCCAGCTGCAGCAGCCACTTGCGGGCGCGGCGGGACCACTGCTCACGGGCGCTGCCGGCGAGGCGCTCCGCCAGATCCCGGTCGCCGGCCACATGGCGCGCCCACAGCAGCGACGTGGCCGTGTCGAGATCGTCGGCCGCCAACTGGAGCGTCTCGGGAACGGTGCGCACCGCGTGCCCCAGCTTCAGACCCTCGTTCCACACGGGATACCACAGGTCGCCCGCCAGGCCGGCGACATCCATCCCCCGCTCGTACAGGAGCAGCAGGTCCAGGTCACTCTCGGGACTGAGCTCTGAGCGGCCGTAACCCCCGACGGCGACCAGCGCCACGCCGCGTCCGGCCCCGCCGGCGCTCGCATAGGTGCCGGCCAGCCACTCGTCCACCCGCCTGCTGTAAGCGCGGCAGAAGACGGCACCCACGAGGCTCCGGTCGGCGATGATCCGCCCCCGGTCGAGGGTGGGCGGCCCTGTCGCGGCCGTCACCGGGGTAGCCACCTGCGCCTCCTCAGCCGCCTGCCCGTGCGCGCCCCGGCGCGCCGTGGCCCGGTGCGGTCAGCCGGCCCACGGTCTCAACCCGACGGCGTGTCGGCAGTGCCGGGGGTGCTCGCGCCCAGGGCGGCGTTGAGGTTGCCCGAGCGCAGACCCTCGAGATCGAGCGTCACGTAGCGGTAGCCGGCGTCCTGCACTGCGGCGACGACCGCAGCGCCGGCCGCAACGACGTCGGCGAGCCGGTCCGGCGGCACCTCGATGCGCGCCAACTCGTCGTAGTGCCGGACGCGCAACTCCTCGAAACCCAGGTGGGCCAGGGCCGCCTCGGCCCTCCCCACGGCCCGCAGGACCGGGGCCGAGACGGGTGTGCCGTAGGGAAGGCGCGACGCCAGGCACGGTGCGGCCGGCTTGTCCCAGACCGACAGTCCCAGCGCCAGGGCGGCGGCCCGCACGGCGTCCTTGGTGAAGCCCGCCTCGACGAGGGGGAAGCGAGCGCCTCGCCGGCGGGCGGCATCGATGCCGGGGCGGTGGTCGCCCAGATCGTCGACGTTGACCCCCAGCGTCACCGTCGCCTGCTCCGAGGTGGCGATGGGCTCGAGGGCGTCCATGAGTGCGTCCTTGCAGTGGGCGCAGCGATTGGCGTCGTTGACCCGGTACGCCGCGTTCTCCATCTCGGTGGTCGCCACCTCGGTGTGGCGCAATCCCCAGCCGGTGGCCAGGAGCCGGGCACCGTCGCGCTCGGCAGCCGCCAGCGACGGCGAGACCGCCGTGACGGCGTGGGCCCGCGCCCCCAACTCGTCGTTGGCGACCCACGCCAGGAGGGACGAGTCGACGCCCCCGCTGAACGCCACCACCACCGGCGCCGCCCCCGCCACGAGCTCGCGCAGCGCCGCGAGTCGCTCGGCCGTCGCGGCCGCCGGTGGGGTGTCGGTCTCGGTATCGGTCACGGTGTCCCTCGACGATTGCTGCACGGACCGGCTGCCTCGGAGCCGGCCTGCTAGCTCGCTCTGCAGGCTACAGCGGCCGCCACCGCGGGTTCCGGGGCTCGACCGGACAGCCCGCGCCCGGGGGTCGCTGGTTGTAGTCTCGATCGCACCTGCAACAGGGAGTGAACAGGCATGAGACGCATCATCGGAACATTCCCCGGAGTGCTCGCCGCCTTGGCGCTCCTAGCGACGCTCGCAGCCTCGTGCGGCGACGATTCCGGCGATGCGCCGGCTGCGACACCGGCGCCGACGCCCGCACCGGTCAGCCCGGACCCGGCTCCGGAGCCCGAGCCGCCGCCGGGCCCGGCCGCCGACACCGGCGAGCTGCTGGTCGGCTACGTGCTGCCCTCCACCGGCTCGCTGGCGATCATCGGCGAGCCGATCCTCAACGGCGTCACCCTGGCGCTGGCGGACATCAACGAGTCGGGTCACCTCGACGTGCGGCTGCTGCCGGGCGACTCCGGCACCGACCCGGTCATCGCCAACAGGACCGTCGACGATCACCTCGCCGAGGGGGTGAGCGCCATCATCGGCGCCGCCGCGTCGGGCATCTCGCTGTCGATCATCGACAAGGTGGCGGGCGCCGGCGTCGTGCAGATCTCACCCTCGAACACGTCCCCGTCGCTCAGCGCCTACGACGACGGGGGCTGGTACTTCCGCACCATCCCGCCCGACCTGCTGCACGCCAAGGCGCTCGGCGACCTCGTGACCGACGAGGGGATCACCGCGGCGGGCATCATCCACCGCGCCGACGACTGGGGGCGCAATCTGGCCGGCGAGGTGGCGGCGCGCCTCGACGCCAACGGAGTGGAGGTCGCAGCCTCCATCGACTACGACCCCGAGGGCGCCTCCTTCGACGCCGAGGTGCAGCAGCTACTGGCCTCCGGCGCCGACGGCATGGTGCTCATCGCCTTCGACGAGGGGGCGGGCATCATCAGGGGCATGATCGAGGCCGGCATCGGTCCGGCGGACGTGCCGCTGTTCATCCCCAACGGGCTGGCCAGCAACACGCTGTGGGAGGCGGTGGATCCCACCGACCCGTCGGTGCTGATGGGCGCCAAGGGCACGTTCTTCTCCGCCACCCCCGCCGGCGGCGAGGCGACGTTCCCCGAGCGCTACGCCGAGTTCCACCCCGACGCCGAACTGCTCTACGCGGCCCCGGGCTACGACACGCTCATCGTGCTGGGGTTGGCCGCACTCGCCGCCGGCAGCACCGCAGCGGCGGACTACGTCGGCGAGATCAACGACGTCACCCGCGGCGGCACCCCGTGCAGCCGCTTCGCCGAGTGCGCCGACCTGATCGCCGGCGGCGTCGACATCGACTACGACGGCGCCGCCGGCCCCCTCGACTTCACCGACATCGGCGAGCCCAGCATCGGCAGCTACGACACCTTCTACTTCGACGAGGGCGGCCAGATCGTCATCGTCACCCAGATAACCAGCGCCATCGGCTGAGAACCCCCACAACCGGGGGCGGGGGTGCCGGGGGCCAGCGCAGGCGTGCCATTTTCAGAGGCCGCCGGAGCGCCACCGGCGCCCCCGCCCGGGCACAAGCAACATCAGCGGCGCAGTGAGGTTCCGAGGTAGAGCTCGACGACCTTGGGGTCGGCCAGCAGCGCCTCGCCGGTCCCGGTGCAGGCGTTGCGCCCGTGGTCCAGCACGTAGCCGCGGTCGCAGATCTGCAGGCAGCGGCGGGCGTTCTGCTCCACCATGACGATGGCCACGCCGGAGCGGTGGATCTGCTGCACCCGCTGGAAGGCGGCGGTCTGGTTGGCCGGCGACAGGCCCGCCGACGGCTCGTCGAGCAGCAGCACCGCCGGATCGCCCATCAAGGCCCGACCCATGGCCACGAGCTGCCTCTCGCCGCCGGACATGAGCCCGGCGCGCTGCCGGCGCCGCTCGCCCAGCAGGGGGAAGATCTCGATGAGGTGCTCGTAGCGCTCGGCGAACGACTTGGGCTCGAGGTAGGCGCCGACACGGAGGTTCTCCTCGACGGTCAGGTCGGCGAAGACGTTCTGCAACTGCGGCACGTAGCCCATGCCCGCGGCCACGCGGTCGTGCGAGGACATGGCGCCGATGTCGGCTCCCCGCAGGCGCACGCTCCCCTGCCGCACCGGCACGAGACCGAAGAGCGTCTTCAGCAGGGTGGACTTGCCGGCGCCGTTGGGGCCCACGATGCCCACCAGTTCGCCGGGGTTGAGTTCCAGGTCACAGCCGTGGAGCACGTCGGCGCGGGGGAAGTACCCGGCGGTGACGCCTTCGGCCGACAGCAGCGGGCCGTCACTCGCGGCCGAGGTAGGCATCGGTCACCTCCGGGTTGTTGGCCACGGCCTCCGGCGGCCCCTCCGCGATCACCTGGCCCTCGGCGAGGCAGATCACCCAGTCGCTCATCGTCATGACCACGTCCATGTTGTGCTCCACGTACAGCACGCTCATCCCCTGGCCGGGGAACTCCAGGACGTGCTCCATGATCAACTCGATGAGCACCGGGTTGACACCGGCGAGGGGCTCGTCGAGGAGTAGCAGCGCGGGCCGCGCCATGACGGCGCGTGCCAGCTCCAGCAGCTTGCGCTGGCCGCCGGACAGGGCACCGGCGTACTGGTCGCCGACGTGAGCCAGGACGAAGTGGTCGAGGATCTCCTCCGCCCTCTCCCGGTTCCGGCGATCGGTGGCCCGCCACGCCCGCCACGGGGCGTGGCGCAGCTTCTCGCCGGACTGGCCGGGTGCGGCCAGCAGCATGTTCTCCATCACGGTCAGGCGGGAGAACGACCTCGTGAGCTGGAACGTTCGCACCATGCCTTCCCGGGCGATCCGGTGGGCGCTGAGACCGGTCAGCGGCACCGGCGCCGGCGTGGACCGGGCAGGGCTCGCCGCCGCGCCGGCATCCGGTTGCGGCGGGTTCGGCCGGAACACCCACCTGCCGGCATCGGGCACATCGAAGCCGCACAGCTGGTTGAACAGGGTTGTCTTGCCGGCGCCGTTGGGCCCGATGAGCGCGGTCACCACGCCCCGCTGGATCTCGAGGTGCTCGACGTCCACGGCGACCAGCCCGCCGAAGGAGCGGCGCATGCCGTCCACGACCAGGATCGGGTCGGGCTTCACCACGCCGGGCAATGGATCCACTCCCGCCAGCAGTGGCAGGCCGATGCGCTCAGCGGTCATCCAGCATCACCTCCTCCCGGTTGCCGAGGATGCCCTGGGGACGGAACACCACCAGCAGCACGAGCCCCGCACCGAGGAGCACGGTCCGCAGCGGTCCGGCGTCGCCGTCGGAGAGCAGCTCGCCGAACCACCCCTCCCGGATGGCGGCGACGATGAACCCGTCGAACCACTCGAAGAGCAGCCAGAAGACGATCGAACCCACGACGGGTCCCCAGATGGTGCCGGGACCACCCAGCAGCAGCACGGCGAAGACGAACATCGTGAACACGGGGATGTAGAAGTCGGGATGCACGTTCTGGGTCTCGACGGCCAGCATGGCGCCGGCCAGCGCTCCGATGACGCCCCCGATCATGAGGCTCTGCAGCTTGTAGCCGAAGACGTTCTTGCCGAGGCTGCGCGCCGCCTCCTCGTCCTCGCGGATCGCCCGCAGGGCGCGCCCCCAGGGGCTGTTCACCAGCCGGGCGATCACGACGGTGGCCAGGATGACCAAGCCCCAGCACACGACCATGACCCACAGCTGGCGCTCGCTGTAGCGGAGCGGGTTGGAGGCGATGCTGAAGCCGTAGGCGCCCTCGCCGAACGGGTTCGAGGCGTAGAAGGAGTCGGCGAAGCGCTGGATGCCGTAGACGCTTCCGGTGAGAGAGTCGGCCCACTTGCTGCGCACGATGTAGCGGAGGATCTCGGCGCCCGAGAGGGTCACGATGGCGAGGTAGTCGGCGCGCAGGCGCAGCGTGGGGAGCCCCCACAGCAGGCCCAACACCACCGCAGAGGCCAAGCCGACCAGCACGCCCAGGAGCAGGGAACCGCCGGCGTCCACCACGATCGCCGTGCCGTAGGCGCCGACCAGCATCGAGGCGATGTGGCCGAGGTTGATCAGCCCCGTGTAGCCGAACTGCAGGTTCAGCCCGATCGCCGAGAGGGCGTAGGCCGCCGCCGCGAGACCGAAGGAGCCCCGCAGGGCGTCGACGGTGATCTTCACGAGGTCCATCAGCCCACCCGTCCCCGCACGCCCGCCAGCCCCTGCGGGCGGAACAGCAGCATGACCACCAGCATCCCCAGGCCGATGGCCGTCTTGAACTCGGCGTCGATCCAGTAGGTGCTGAGCTCGGTCAGCAGGCCGACCAGGAAGCCGCCCACCATCGCCCCGTAGGCGGTGCCGATGCCGCCGAGGATCACGCCGGCGAAGACCAGCAGCAGCAGCCGGAAGCCCATGTCCCATTCGATGGTCTCGCTGATGCCGAAGAAGACCCCGCCGAGGGCGGTGAGGGCGCTGCCCACCACCCACGTCACGAGCAGGACCCGCTGGGTGTCGACACCGGAGGCCTGGGCCAGGTCGACGTTGTCGGCGACGGCTCGCATGGCGGTGCCCATGCGGGTGTGCCGCAGCAGCAGGCCGACGATGGCCAGGAGGCCCGCCGAGACGCCGATGATGACGAGGTTCTTGGGGGGTGTGGAGACCGTCCAGAACTCGACGGGCTCCTGGATGTTGTAGTGCCGGTAGGCGCGGGGTCGCCGGCCGAAGATCACGACGATCAGGTAGCGGATCATCAGCGCCAGGCCGATGCTCACCAGCATGAGCGCCACGGTGCCGGTGCCGCGGCGGCGCAGCGGGCGCCACAGGCCCAGCTCGAGGGCACCGCCGAAGGCGCCGACCGCCAGCATGGCCGGGACCACCGCGGCCAGCAGGTGCCAGCCGGGTCCCGCCCCCGATGCGCTGAACAGGAACGCCATCACCGCGCCGAGGGTGACCAGCTCCCCGTGCGCGAAGTTGACCAGCCTGCTGATGCCGTAGACGAGCGACAGGCCGATGGACGACAGGGCGATGATGGCCCCGAAGCGGAACCCGAGGACCAGCAGGTTGGAGATCCGCTCGGCGCGGGTCACGGTCTGCGCCGCACCCGGGCCGAGGGCGAACCGCACGGTCTTGCGCTGGCCGGGGGCCACCTCGACCTCATTGAGCTCGACCCGGTCGGGGTCGGTGAGCGCCACGCCGGCGGGCAACGTGCCGGTCAGCAGCCGCACCGAGTAGATCCCCGCCTCGGGGACCGGGATCTCCCACTGGCCGTCGGGCGCGCTGGTGGCCCGGCCGATCTCGGCGCCCCGCAGGCTGACCACGACGCCGACCCCGCCGACGGGCGTCCGCTCCCCGGTGCCGATGACCTCCATGACGCCCCTGATCCGCTGGCCGTCGCTCTGTTGGGCGCCGGTGGGGCCGCTGAGCTGCCAGCCCAGGGCGACGGCGATCACAGCGGGCGCCACGAGGCAACCCAGGAGCAGCAGCGGCACCGCACGCCGGCGTGGTCGGACGCTGCCCCCCATGGCGGCCGCTAGGACGAACCGTTCGAGGGTGGCGCCGCGAGCAGCACCACCAAGTCCTCCACGGGCGTAACGATCCCGGTATAGAAGGGCCCGAACTCGGCGTAGATCGCCGAGGCCCGGTCATAGCGAAGGGTGTACACAACGTCCTTCAGGTCGTCGGGGCGCACGGCGAACAGGGTGACCCCCCACTCGAAGTCATCGACGCCCGTCGAGCCGGTGACGACCTGCAGCACCCGGCCGGCGAACTTCCGCCCTGAGCCTCCGTGCTCGTACATCAGCTCGAGGCGGTCCTCGAAGGGCAGCGTGAACCAGTTCTGCTGCTCGCCGCGGCGCTTGGACATGGGATAGAAGCACCACGCCGGCTTGCCCGGCGGCGGCAACTGCGGGTAGAGGCGCTGCTGCTTCAACTCGTCAGGAACCCCGGCGGCGTACTCGGAGAGCTCCGTCAGCGACACGTAGGACGCCACCGCCTCGAGCCCCGAGGCCGCCAGGTCCCGCTGCAGGAGCCGCAGGTTCCACAGGTCCTCGTCCAGAGCCATGAACGCCAAATCGGCCTTGTGGCCCAGGATCGCCACAGGAACCACCTGCGTCCCGCGCTCGCCCGCGCGCCGCACGGCGCCAACGGTGGCCTCACCGCTCCAACCCTCGGCGAGCCGGCAGAACAGATGCAGCACCCCCAGCCCGGTGCTCGGAGAGACCGGCTCCGGCACGCGCTCGGACTTGGAAAAGCCGGACATGCTGCGAGCGTAGCCGTCGGGGTGCCACGTCCCCGGAGTCCCCCAACCACCGCCAACCGAGGGCGGGGGTGCCGGGGGCCGGCGCAGGCGTGCCATTTTCAGAGGCCGCCGGAGCGCCACCGGCGCCCCCGCCCGGTCCGCTGCCGAACCAGGTTCAGCCGCAGGCTCAGTCGGCGTAGATGCGGACCGTGCCGTCGCGGGCGAAACCGCCGAGTTGCAGGCCGGCGCTGCGGGCCGTGTGCACCGCCAGAGCCGACGGCGCGCTCACCGCAACGAGGGCGCAGAACCCCGCCGCCCAGGCCTTCTGCACCATCTCGAAGGAGGCCCGCCCGCTGACGTACAGGCACAGCGAGGTGGCCGGCAGGCGGCCGTCGAGGAGCAGCCGGCCCACGACCTTGTCGACGGCGTTGTGGCGCCCGATGTCCTCCCGCACCAACTGCGGCTCGCCGGAGCGGTCCGCCACGCCTGCCGCATGCACCGCTCCCGTGGTGCCGAAGAGGTCCTGCCGGGAGGCCATGCGCCCGGGCACCGAGGCCAGCACGCCCGGATCGAAGCGCTCCACCTCCGGCAGCGGCTGCAGCGTCTCGGCGAGGCGCTCGACGGCCTCGACGCCGCAGATGCCGCACGCCGAGGACGTGATCCCCAGCCGGGGCACGGGAGGAGGGCCCTCCCCGTCGGTCTCCACCGAGACCGCGTTGAACTCCGACTCCACCGGCGGCCCCTCGCCGCAGTAGCGGATGCGCCGGATCGCCGCCCCGTCCAGCCAGCCCTCGGCGTGGCAGAACCCCGCGGCCAGCTCGAAGTCCGCTCCCGGGGTGCGCATCGTCGTGGCCACGAGGGTGTCATCGAGATGGATGGAGAGGGGCTCCTCGACGATCAGCGTGTCGGGCTCGCGATGGACGGTCTCGCCGTCCAGGCGGCGGGTGATGAACCGCTCGGTGCGGCCCCGCGCCACTAGCCGCCCCTGGCTCTGGCGGGGACGTCGGGATGGCCCTCGACGTTCTTGCGCCAGACGAGCCGGAGGCCGTGGAGCGTGAGCCAGGGCTGGACGTGCTGGACGCAGGCGGTGTGCGGCGAGATCAGCGACGCCAGGCCGCCGGTCCCGACGACGGTCGACTCGCCGATCTCGCCCATGATGCGCCGGCACAGGCCGTCCACCTGCGCGGCGTACCCGTAGATCGCCCCCGACTGCAGGGACTCGGCGGTGCTGCGGCCGATGACGCTGCGCGGCGCGGTCAGCTCGACCGAGCGCAGCGCGGCCGCCCGCTCGAACAGCGCTTCGAGGCTGATCTCCACGCCCGGCGAGATGACGCCGCCGAGGTATTCGCAGGCCTCGCTGATGACGTCGAACGTGGTGCCGGTGCCGAAGTCCACGACGATCGTCGGCCCGCCGTAGAGCGCCACCGCGCCGACCGCGTTGGCGATCCGGTCGGCGCCCACCTCACGCGGATCGTCGTAGCGGATGGGGATGCCGGAGCGCACGCCGGGCTCGATCACGACGGGTTCGAAGTCGAAGTAGTGCGCCACCATGGCGCGCAGCCCGGCGGTCACACGCGGCACGCCCGAGGCGACGGCGACGCCCGACACGTCGCTCATCAGTTCCCAACCCTCCACCGCCAGGAAGCCGTCGAGCAGCACCGCCAGCTCGTCGGAGGTCACATCCGCGTTGGTGGCCGCCCGCCAGTGGCCCACGAGGCCCCCTTCGGCACTCTCGAGGCTCGCCGGGTCACCCAGTTCGTACAGCCCCAGGACCGTCTGGGTGTTCCCCACGTCGATCGTCAGCAGCACGGCCGGTCGTCTCGCTCGGTGGGTGGGCGGGCGGTGCCGGCTTCGGGTCGCAGCGTCGGGAACAGCATGACGTCGCGGATCGTCTCGGCGCCGCACAGCAGCATCGCCAGGCGGTCGATGCCG
>CAZTZI010000194.1:0-18907 GCA_964618115.1 uncultured Acidimicrobiales bacterium | reverse complement strand
CGGCCACATCGTGCTGGAGGGTTCGATGGGGCGGGCGGGAGCCTGCGGTCCCGAGATCGGCTACCACCCCGACGGGAGTCCCTGGTTCCGGGTCGGCAACTACCAACTCGACGGTGTGGCCTACCGCGGGTCGCTGTTCATCGAGGTGGACATGCGCCTCGCCGCCATGGACGAAGCCGGCATCAGGGTGCAGGCGCTGTCGCCGAATCCCCTGACGTATCTGCACTTCATCGACGCACGTTCGGCTGCCGACTTCTGCCGCGCCCACAACGACAGCCTGGCCGAGGTGGTGGCGGACCACCCCGACAGGTTCGTGGGCCTCGGTGCCCTGCCCATGCAGGACATCGACGCGGCCTGCACCGAGTTGCACCGCATCGTGGGTGACCTCGGATTGCTCGGCGGCTACATCGGAACGGACTTCGGGACTCCCCTGGACGCGCCGGCCATGGATGCGCTGTACGAGTCCTGTGCCGGCCTCGATGTACCCCTGTTCCTGCACCCCACCCAGTCGGGCATCGATGGCCCCCTGCTGAGCGAGCGCCTGCGCCGCTGGGATCTGGACCTCGTGCTGGAGTACTCCCTGGAGGAGGCGCTGGCGGCGGCGACGCTGATCTTCGGCGGGGTCGTGCGCCGCCATCCGGACCTGGACATCTGCATCAGTCATGGCGGCGGATCCCTGGCGCTCGCGCTGTCCAAGCTGCGGAAGCTTGCCGAGCGGCGCCCCGCCTCGCCGGAGTGGTTGAAGCCCGAAGGCGTCTTCGACGAGCAACTCGAGCGCCTCTGGTTCGACTGCCACGTGACCGGGGCTCGTGAGTTCGCCTTCGTGGCGGAGGTCCTGGGCATGGACCGGCTCGTCTACGGCACCAACTTCGGTGGGTGGGACCGCGGCTCCGGCCCGGACGTGAACGGCATCGCGCCGACCCTGAACGGCAACGCCGAGCGGCTGCTGCGTCTCGACGGGCGAGCGCCTCACCTCCTCCAGGAGCGTGCCGAGTGATCCGCCGTCGGTTCGCGCTCATCGTCGATTAGTCGGCACACTTCCGGTACGGCGCATTCTGCAAGAAGATTCCCCGTGAGCGAGGAGATCCACATGGTCACGGAGGCACCTCTCCTGGCGAACGAGGCCGACCACCCGCAGGAGGTGATCGCCTGCCACGGCGACCGGCGGATCGTGGTCATGGACTCGGCCCGCTACGTGGACGCCCGCAACCGCGGCACCGACGTGGTGGTGCCGGCCTCGTACCTGGGGGTGCTTCCCGCCCGGCTCATGGTGCCCCACAGGCCCCGGGCGGTCATCGGCCACGACGGCGCGGTGGGCATGGACGGGGCCGGCATCGCCGGCCTCTGGTACCTGGAGGCGCTCGGCATTCCCGCCGCCACCGCATCGGCCGCATCGTCGGAGCTGGGCAACGGGATGGACCAGTACACCTGCGGCGTGATCAGCAGGCTCAACATCTACGCCGAGCGCTGCGGGGTGACCGAGGGGATGCCGGTGGCGGAGGCCGCACGGCTGCTGGCCTGCAACGATCCGGCCGGCGAGATCGACGAGGGCACGAAGATCCGCCGCGAGGTGATGGCCACCTCGCCGACGGGTCGGGAGTTGGTGGTGACCGACTCCATCGTGTTCGCCCAGCCGACCGACTCCCGCAACGTGCTGGTGACCGCCGGCCACACCGGGCGCAGCGGGGCGGGGTTCCTGCTGGAGGTCTCCCCGCACGGCTTCATCTGCGCCGACGGCGGCCGCGCCAAGAACGACTCCGGCATCGCCGGCCTGGCCATCGTGGAGGAGCACGGCCTGGCCGGAGGCTCCTTCGATGCCTGGACGGCCCCCATCGGCGACGCCTTCAAGGCGTACGAGATCGGGAAGGTGGGCGCCTGCAACCGCCTGGCGGTCGCCCGCGGTGTCGAGGTGGGGATGCCCGTGAGCGATGCCGCCATGGCTCTCCTGTTGCACGAGGACTGAGCCGCCGATGCAGCCGCCGGACCGCGCCGACCGAGCGCTGACCGGCGAGTTCTGGGCCGGCGTGGACAGGGGCGAACTGCTGCGGCCCGTCTGCGACCGCTGCGAGCGGAGCTTCTTCACTCCACAGGTGGTCTGCCCCTTCTGCGGCCACGAGCAGTGGAGCTACGAGCAGAGCACCGGGCGCGGCGCGGTGTACAGCTTCAGCGTCGTGCATCGTCCCCCCGAGCCGGGCTTCGAGGCGCCGTACGTGCTGGCCATCGTGGACGTGGCCGAGGGCTGGTCGCTGCTGACGTGGATCGTCGACTGCCCGGCGTCGGACGTGCGCATCGGGATGGACGTGCGGGTCCGGTTCGTGTCCGGGCCCGACGGCGCCCTGCTGCCGGCGTTCACCCCGTGCCGGAGGTCGGGCGAGTTCTCCGAGGTACCGGGATGAACGTCGGGCTGGCGTTCCGGCGCAACGCCGTGCGGTACCCGAAGGCGACGGCGCTCTTCGAAGCCGGGCCGCAGGGCCGCGACGTCACCTGGGCGGAGCTCGACGAGCGGACCAACCGCATCGCCAACACCCTCCGATCCCGGCTCGGCATCGCGCCCGGCGACCGCGTGGCGCTGCTCGTGGCGAACCGCCCGGAGGTCGTCGAGGTGCTCGGCGGGATCACGAAGGCCGCCGCCGTCTACGTGGGTCTCAACTTCCGGGTCGGCCCCACCGAGCTCGACCAGATCATCGACAACGCCCGGCCGCGGTTGCTGCTCTGTGACACAGAGCATCTCCCACAGACCGTCGGGGTGGCCGAGAAGTTCGGCGTCGACGTGTTGGACATCGATGCCGAGCCGTACCGGTCGCTCGTCGCCGCCGGATCCCCGACCCTGCCGGAGGTGCTGCACGAGGTGCGATCCGATGACGACTTCTGCATCGTCTACACCAGCGGCACCACCGGGCGCCCCAAGGGCGTGCTGTTCGATCACGCCCGCGTGCTGCAGCACGCCACGGTGACGGCGCTGGAGTACGAGATCGATCGGCGCAGCCGCTACCTGCTGCAGATCCCGCACAACTCCAGCGTCAACATCACGATCGTGCCGGCGCTGCTCATCGGGGCTGCACTGGGGTTCCGGGACAGCCGCAGCTTCGACCCGCGGGGATTCGCCGAGACGGTGGATCGCCAGGGTGTGACGCATTCCTTCCTGGTGCCCACCCAGCTGATGCGCCTGCTGGATCGCCTGCCGCCGGCGCACGACGGCCTGCTGGGCGGGCTGGTGACGCTCGGCTACGGCGCCTCGCCGATCTCCCCGGAGCGCCTCGGCGAGCTGGTCGGCCGTTTCGGCAACATCTTCAACCAGCTCTACGGCATGGCCGAGATCGCCTCCATCGGCACCATGCTGCGCAAGGAGGACCACCACCGGGGGCTGACCGAACGTCCCGAGTTGCTGGGCTCCTGCGGCCAGCCGTCCTACGCCGTGGACGTGCGGGTGGTGGATGCCAATGGGGACGATGTCGCACCGGGAGACAGAGGCGAGGTCATCTTCGGCGGCCCCTACGTCATGAAGGGCTACTACCGGGACCCCGGACGCACCGCCGAGTCGCTGCGCGACGGGTGGATGCACTCCGGCGACGTCGCCGAGATCGACGACGAGGGGTTCATCTACATCGTGGACCGCCTCAAGAACCTCATCATCCGCGGCGGTCTGAACATCGCGCCCACGGAGATCGAGAACGTTCTGTACCGCCACCCGGCGGTCTTGGAGTGCTCGGTGGTGGGAGTGCCCGATTCCGACTGGGGCGAGGCCATCGTGGCGGTGGTGGCGCTCAAGGAAGGGGCGACGGTCGACCCCGACGAGTTGCGGGAGCACTGCCGGCACTCGGAGATGACCTCGATCAAGGTGCCCGAGCGGGTCGAGTTGACCGACGCGCTGCCCAAGAACTCCGTCGGCAAGATCGCCAAGGACGAGATCCGCAAGCGCTACTGGGGCGAGGGGCGCCAGGTGTGAGCCGCACGGGGCGCTCGCGCCATCCGCTCGCGGGGATCGCCGTGGCAGGAGTGGCGGCCACGCGCCAGGCCCGGAGCCTCGACGGCGATTCGGTCCGGATCTGCCTCGAGGCGGCCCGGGCGGCGCTCGACGACGCCGGGATGAGTCTCGACGAGGTGGACGGCATCTCGGCGCGCTGGCCGGGGCCCGGCGGCACCGTCTTCCATCCCGGCTCGGTGGACTGGACGGCGATTCTGGGCAAGGGGTTCCACTGGGTCGGCGACACGTACCCGCAGGGCGCCCCCGGTCTGCTCGACGCCGCCGCCGCCATCCTGGCCGGCCAAGCGAAGACGGTGCTGGTGTTCGGCGGCCGGGCGGGAGAATCGAATACCGCTGCGGCCGCGCGCGTCGGGGAATCTTCGGGCGGCGACGCCTCGCGCGTCGGGGAATCTTCGGGCGGCGACGCCGCGCGCGTCGGGGAATCTTCGGGCGGCGACGCCTCGCGCGTCGGGGAATCTTCGGGCGGCGACGCCTCGCGCGTCGCCGCTGTCGCCTCCTACACCCGGCCCGACAACGAGTTCGTGGCCTGCTGGGGATCGCTTACCGCCGCGCAGTTCGCGCTGGTGGCGCAGGTGTACCACCACCGGTTCGCCCCCGACCCCGAACGGATGGCGCTGGTGCCCGCCACGATCCGCAACGCCGGGTCCGCCAATCCCGCCGCGGTGATGTACGGGCGTGGGCCCTACCGTCCCGCCGACGTGCTGGCCTCCCCACCGGTCGCCGAGCCGTTCCGGTTGCTGGACCTGTGCCTGGCCACCGAGGGTGCGGCCGCAATGGTCGTGACCAGCCTCGAGCGCGCCCGTGACTGCCCGTCGGCGCCCGCGGTGGTGCTCGGCGGAGGGTCGGAGTGGCGCCGCCAGCAGTACGTGGACCCGCCCCGCTACGACGATGTGGCGCGCATCGGCGACAGCGCCTACCGGCGCAGCTTCGCCATGGCGGGGCTCGGGCCGGCCGACATCGACGTGTTCGAGCTCTACGACATCAACACCTTCGAGGTGATCCGCCAGTTCGAGACGCTCGGGTTCTGCGGCGAGGGGGAGGGGGCGGACTACCTCGCCGAAGCCGGCATCGGGCTCGGTGGCCGGCACCCCACCAACACCGACGGGGGGCTGCTGGCCTACTCGCATGTGGGCTTCGGCGGCCCGACGCTGAAGATCGTCGAGGCCGTGCGACAGATCCGCGGCACCGCCGGGCCCGGACAGGTGCCGGGCGCTGAGGTGGCCCTGGTGACGGGCGCCGGCTCGGGCGCCCAGTACCACAACGCGGTGCTGCTCGGCGCAGATCGCTGAGCCCGGCGAGAGGTTCCTGGATTCCGGCTTCCGCCGGGATGACGGGCCGGAGAACGGGGACGTGACGCAGCGCCGCTAGGCGCGCTGGTTGAAGCGGCGCTGCAGGTATTCCGAGACGATCCGGACCTTCTGGATCGTGGGCGTGCCGCCGGCGATCGCCCAGCCGTGCGCGTCGCGCAGGCGGCGCTCGATGCCGTATTCCTCGCTGTAGCCGTAGCCGCCGTGCAGTTGCACCGCCACGTCGGCCACCTTCTTGGCCATCTCGTTGGCGAAGCACTTGGCCAGCGAGGCCTCCAGCGTCCGGGGGGCACCCCGTCCGGCGCGTGCCGCGGCCCGGTAGATCAACAGCCGGGCCGCCTCGACCTGCAGGATCATCTCTGCCAGAGCGGTCTGCACCGTCTGGAACTCGACGATCTCCTTGCCGAACTGCCGACGCTCGGTGACATAGGCGGCGCAGAGGTCCAGGCAGGCCTGCCCGATGGCCAGGCTCATGGTGGCGTTGCCCAACCGCTCGATGCTGAACGCCGTGAACAGGCGCCCGAAGCCGCCGGCGTCGACGATGAGGTTCTCCGCCGGCACCGCCACACCGTCGAAGAACATGTCCGCCGACGGGATGCCCCTGAAGCCCATGAGGCGCTCCTGGGGGCCGAAGGTCAGCCCGTCGCTGTCGCGGTCCACCACCAGCGCCCCGATGGCACGGGCGCCGCGCTCGTCGTTCAGCCGCACGTACACCAGGTACTGCTCGGCGTGACCGGCCCCCGAGCACCAGCGCTTCGTGCCGTTGATCACGTAGCGGTCGCCCCGGCGCACCGCGGCGGTGGTCATGTCGGTGGCCGCCGAACCGGCGTCGGGTTCGGAGATCGTGATCGCCATCGTCACCTCGCCGGCGGCGATAGGCGGCAGCAGGCGCTGCTTCTGCTCCTCGGTGCCGAACAGGTCGATCACCCGAGCGGGTCCGGTATTGGCCTCGAAGACCGGGAACGCCGCCGTTGGTGCCGCCTTGGCGAGTTCCTCGATGACGATGAGGGAGTCCAGCAGGTCGGCGCCGCCGCCGCCGTACTCCGGTGGCAGGCCCATGCCCATGTAACCCAACTCCGCCAGGCGACGCCGCTCGGCGTCGGGGAAGGGCGTGCGCGCGGCGTCCCAGGCCGCGGCCTGCGGCTCGTACAGGCCGGCGGCGAGTGCGGCGACCGTCTCCCGCAGCGCCTCCTGGGTCGGGGTCAGGTCCATGCCTCTCAGGCGCCGGCGCACTGCTGCGCCGCGGCGTAGGTGTCGATGGCGACGGTTCCGGGGGCGGTGGTCGTGCTCATGATGGGCGCCTCATGGTAGGGAGTCGTCAGAAGTCGGCTTCGTCGAGGGCCACCGTCTGGTGGACGATGAACCCGCCGGCGACCGTGAATGTGTCGCGGCCCGACGTGCCGTCGCCGGGTCCCCCGGCAATGCGCCAGCGGACCGAGACGCTCCCGTCGCTCTCGACGCGCCGCTCGCCGAAGCGCACTTCGCCGCCGCCGAGCCGCGCGGGGACCGAGGTGAAGTACTCGGCGATCACCGCCGCGCCGTCGTACGACGCGTCGTGGCGAACGAGCACCGCGTCGGGGGCATAGTCGGCTGCCATGGCGGCGGGGTCGCCACCCAGGACCGCGGCGAGGTGGTCCTCGACGACCTGGCGGGGACTGCGTGCGCCGAGATCAGTCATGCGTCACCCCGAGGCCCAGCCCGCCGTCCACGACCAGCACCTCCCCGGTGGTCCACTCCGCCCGTGCCAGGTACTCGAAGGCCTCGGCGATCTCGGCGGCGGTGCCGATGCGGCCGAGGGCGTGCGCCCCGGACATGGCCGCCAGCCGGGCCGCCGCCTGCTCGTCGTCGAACAGGCCGGCCCGCTGGTTGATCTCGGTCAGGACCGCACCGGGGCGGACGCAGCCCACCCTGATGCCCTGGGGCCCCAGTTCGGCGGCGAGAACCCCGGTGAGCGTCTCGAGGGCGCCCTTGGTGGCGGCGTACGGCGAGACGCCCGGGAAGCTGCGCTTGGTGTGGACCGAGCCCACGAAGAGCACGCATCCCCGGGTGCTCCGCAGGTGCGGAACCGCCAGGCCGGCCAGCATTATCGGTGCGACCACGTTGCTGTGGAACAGCTCCAGGAGCCGATCCTCCTCCAACAGCTCCACGGGTCCCCGGTACATGTTCCCGGCGTTGTTGATGAGCACGTCGAGTCGCCCGCCACCGTGGCTGACGGCGGCCTCGATCATCCGTTGGCGGTCCGCCGCCACCGTCACATCGCCCGCCACCGCGCAGCAGCGTTCGCCGAGCCGGGCCGCCACGGCCGCCACCTTCTCGGCCCGGCGGCCGGTGATGGCCACCGACGCCCCCGCGGATGTGAAGTGCTCGGCCGCTCCTTCGCCGATGCCCGACCCGCCCCCGGTGATGAGCACCGACATGCCGTCTGTGGGTCTCATGACGCCGCCGGGCGTCCGGGGTTGCGCGCCGCGTCGCCCACGCCGTCCACACCTGCCGGCCGCGGGAGGTGCGAGAGAATCGACATGGTGATCCCGCCGTCCACCAGCAGAGTCTGACCCGTGACGTAGTCGGCGTCGGTGGAGGCGAGCCAGAGAACCGCCTTGGCGACGTCGGTGGTGGTGCCGAGGCGGCCGCGCGGCACGGCCAACTCGCGCTCGGCTCGCAGCACGGGATCGGCGTTGATGGGCGCCGACATCCCACCGTCGATGAGGCCCGGGGCCACGCAGTTGACCCTGATCCCGAAGCGCGACCACTCCAGCGCCATCTGCTGGGTCAGCATGATGATTCCCGCCTTCGTGGAGGCGTAGGCGCCGGCGTTGGGACCGGGGGCGGTGCCGTTCATGGACGCCATGTTCACGATCCCGCCGCCGCCTGCGGCGGCCATGCGTCGCGCCGCCGCCCGGCCGCACAGGAAGGTGCCGACGAGGTTGACCGCCACGACGGCACCGAAGTCGGCGGCGCTGTGTTCCAGCAGCGGGCCGAAGCGCACGATGCCGGCGTTGTTGACGAGCACCTCGGGGGTGCCGAAGCTGTCGAGCGCGGCCTCGATCTCGTCCTCGTCGCTGACCGAGGCCGCCAGCGCCACCCCGCCGTCGATCTCGCCGGCGACGCACTGCGCGCCGGCGCCGTCGATGTCCAGGACGCCCACGCGGTAGCCCGCAGCCCCTGCCAGCCGGGCGATCTCGGCGCCGATGCCGGCGGCCCCGCCGGTCACGAGAAGCGAACGGTCGGCTGTCATGGCTGCTCCTGGCGCTCGGCGGACACGAAGACGATGGGGTACGAGGAGAAGTGGGGGCGCTTGGTGTGGGGATCCTGCATCGGCAGGTTCTGTGGGTCCAGTCGGCCTCCTGCCATCAGGGCGATCCGCACGTCAGGCGTCCGTCTCGGCGCCGGCCGCATCGTCGCCGGCGCCGCCACGGTCAGCGTGGCCGAGTTCGCCGGCCAGTCGCCGCGCCGCCAGCGACGGCGCCAGGCGTCCCGCTGCCACCTCGGTGAACAGCTGCGCCGCTCGCGGTGACGGCTGTGCCACGAGGAGATCCACCCAGCGGTGCAGGTGGCGGCGCACTTCCTCGGCGACGCGCCGGGCTTGGCGGTCGCCCTCGCTGCAGTGGTCGCGCAGGTGCCCGCGGTGATCCTGCACGTGCTTGAAGAGCTCGTCGGCGCCCTCGCCGGTGGTGGCGACCGTGAGTGCCACCGGTGGCCTCCAGCCGGCGCGATGCCCCAGGTCCAGCATGTGTTCCAGGTCGCGCCGGGCGTCGGCGGCCCCGGTCCGGTCGGCCTTGTTGACCACGAAGACGTCGGCCAGCTCGAGCAGCCCGGCCTTGTTGGCCTGCACGGCGTCGCCCCAGCCCGGGCTCACCGCCACGATCGTCGTGTCGGCGGCCTTGGCGATGTCCACCTCCACCTGCCCGATGCCCACGGTCTCCACGATGATCAGGTCGTGACCGGTGGCGTCGAGCAGCCGCACAGCCGCCAGTGCGGCCAGCGCCAGCCCGCCCGATTGCCCCCGGCTCGCCATCGACCGGACGAACGGCCCGTCCGGACCGGTGGCGCTGCCCATCCTCACCCTGTCGCCCAGGATGGCGCCCCCGGTCAGCGGCGAAGAAGGGTCGACCGCCAGGATCGCCACGCGCTGTCCGTCGGCGGCCGCGGCTTGCGCCAGACGGTCGGTGAGAGTGGATTTCCCCACGCCCGGAGCCCCTGTGATGCCCACGACGTGGGCGTTGCCCGCCAGCGGCCAGGCGGCCACGGCAACCGCGTCGGCGCGTGCCCCGCCCCGCTCGGCGTAGGTCAGGAGCCGTCCCAGCGCCCGGCGGTCGCCAGCGCAGGCACGCTCGAAGAGATCGGTGATGTGGCCGGTGCCGGCGGCCGGTGCCGGCGTCGCGGGTTCGGCGGTCATGCTCGGGCGGCGGCCGCTGCCCGCACCGTCCGGGCCACTTCGGCTGCGGAGGCCCCGGGGCCCAACACGGCGAACACGCCGGCCTCCTGCAGAGCTTCGAGGTCCACCTCGGGAACGATCCCGCCCACGACGACGCCGACGTCCATCCCGGCGGCGCGCGCGGCGGTGACCATGCGGGGAGCCAGGGTCATGTGCCCGCCGTTGTGGATCGACAGGCCGATGACGTCGGCGTCCTCCTGCTCGACGGCGCGCAGCACCGACTCGGTCGTCTGGCGCAGTCCCAGGTAGATGACCTCGAGACCGGCATCGCGCAGCATGCGGGCGACGACCTTCAGGCCGCGGTCGTGGCCGTCGAGGCCGAGCTTGGCGAGGACCACCCTCACCGGCTGGTCATGCTCGCCCCGAGCGCCGGCGGCGGTCCCCCTCATACGACCGCGGGCTCGGTGTAGCTGCCGAAGACCCCTTCGAGCGAGGAGACGATCTCGCCCTCGGTGGCCTCGACGCGCACGCAGTCGATGATCGGCTCCATCAGGTTCACCGTCGGGTCGGCCGCGGCGGCCCTCAGTCGCTCGAGAGCCTCGACGACGGCCGCGGCGTCGCGGCGGCGGCGTACCGCGGCGAGGCGCTGCAGTTGCTTTTCCTCCACGTCCTCGTCGATGTAGAGGATCGGCGTGTCGCCGCCGTCGCCCTCGGTGTAGGCGTTGACCCCGACGATGACCCGCCGGCCGGCGTTGACCTCGCGCTCGAAGCGGTAGGCGCTGTCGGCGATCTCACCCACGAAATAGCCGTTGGCGATGCCCTCGTAGACGCCCTCGAGGATCGATCCCTCGCCGAGCTTGTCGAGGTGGTCGAAGACCTCCGTGGCCCGGCGTTCCATCTCGTCGGTCATCCACTCCACGAAGGCCGAGCCACCGAGCGGGTCGGCCACGGTGCCGGCGCCGGTCTCGTGCGCGATCACCTGCTGGGTGCGCAGGGCGATGCGCGCCGCCCGCTCCGTCGGCAGGGCGAGCGCCTCGTCGTAGCTGTCGGTGTGCAGGCTCTGGGTGCCGCCGAGCACCGCCGCGAGCGCCTGGGTGGCCACGCGGGCGATGTTCACCTCGGGCTGCTGCGCGGTGAGGGACACGCCGGCGGTCTGCGTGTGGAACCGCAGTTGCAGCGAGCGTTCCTCGCGGGCGCCGTAGCGGTCGCGCATCCAGCGCGCCCAGATGCGCCGGGCGGCGCGGAACTTGCCGATCTCCTCGAAGAAGTCGATGTGGCTGTTGAAGAAGAACGAGAGGCGGCCGGCGAAATCGTCCACGTCCAGCCCCGCGGCCACCGCCGCCTCCACGTAGGCGAAGCCGTTGGCGAGCGTGAACGCCAACTCCTGCGCCGCGGTGGAGCCCGCCTCGCGGATGTGGTAACCGCTGATCGAGACGGGGTGCCAGCGCGGCATCTCCGCGGTCGTGAAGCGGATGAGGTCGGTCACGAGCCGCACCGAGGGGCGCGGCGGGAAGATGTACTCCTTCTGCGCCTGGTACTCCTTCAGGATGTCGTTCTGGATCGTGCCGCTGAGACGGTGTCGCGCAGTGCCGCCGCGCTCGCCGGTGACGATGTACATCGCCATCAGGATGTTGGCGGGACCGTTGATGGTCATCGACGTGCTGACACTGCCGAGGTCGATGCCGGCGAACAGGTCCTCCATGTCGGCGACGGTGTCGACCGCCACGCCGGCACGGCCCACCTCACCGACCGCCCACGGGTCGTCGGAGTCGCGCCCCATGAGCGTGGGCATGTCGAAGGCCGTCGAGAGTCCGGTGCCCCCGGCTTCCAGCAGTCGCTTGAAGCGCCGGTTGGTGTCGGCGGCGGTGCCCATGCCGGCGAACAGACGCATCGTCCACAGGCGCGACCGGTACATCGACGGGTGGATGCCCCGTGTGTAGGGGTACTGGCCGGGGTAGGGGGGATCACCGTGCACGCCGGCGAGCGGGATTCCGGACATCGTCTCGAAGGTGCCGTCGCGCAGCGGGGTGGCCTCGTAGGCGTCCCGCCACCTCGCCTCCGCCTCGGCGCGCGACGAATCCTCGTCGCAGTGGGGCTCGGCCCCTTGGGGTGGATGGTTGTCAGGGGTACTCATGGCTGACTCTGGGTACGGCGGCCGGCGGGCTTGCCCGGGGAATGCCCAACCGCTCCCGGCACAGTACCCGGGGACCGGCTGCGCCCGCCCCCCGGAATCCTGTGCGGCGGGTGCGCCGCTGTGTACGGTGTATTCGGCCTACAATCTAGCGCCGATCTGCCAACCCAACAGTTGTTTGAGGAGTAGGCGAATGCCGGACGGCGACGTTGCAACCTCCAAGCCCTCCAAGCGCCGCCGGCAGGAGGTCATGGACGTTGCTGCCCGCATCTTCAGCGAGAAGGGCTACGAGGCAACCTCGATACAGGAGATTGCCGAGGAAGTGGGGATCCTCAAGGGCAGCCTCTACTACTACATCGATACGAAGGAGGACCTCCTCTTCGGCGTCATCGAGGAGGCCTACGACGCGGCCTTGGGGATGATCAAGGAGTTGGAGCAACGCGACGGCGGTGCTCTGGAGCTCATAGAGGCCCTCGTCCGCCGGCATGCCGAGGTCTTCGCCGCGACCCGCTTGCAGTCCTCGGTCTTCTTCAGGGAGTTCCGAGCGCTGTCCGACGAGCGTCAGAAGGCGATTCGCGAGGCGGCGGACGTCTACAACAGGTTCGTCGTGGCACAGATCCGGCGTGGTCAGCGGTCGGGCGAGATCAGGTCCGAGATCAACGCGCGGCTCGCCGCGATCGGCATCATCGGCATGATGAACTCGATGGCTTTCTGGTACAGACCCGAGGGCCCGGCCACGGCGGCGCAGATCGGCGCGGAGTTCTCCCGGCTGGTGATCGGCGGCCTGCAGGCCTGAATGCGTCTCGGTTGAGGGCGCCGCCCGGCCGGTGGCGCGCTGGCGGGGTCCGGGACCGGAGAGGAGTTCGGCGGCGGTCGGCCGCGCCCGGGCGCCGCTGCTCAGGCGCCGTTGGCGGGCTCGGTGTGGATCGTGATCGAGGTGATCTTGGCGTCGCCCTTGGGCCGCTCGCCCCGGCGCGGCAGCGCCGCGAAGGCCTGCACGGCCTCCATGCCTGCGGTCACCTGGCCGAAGATGGTGTAGGCGTGGGGCAGGCTCACGCTCGCCAGGCAGATGAAGAACTGCGACCCGTTGGTGTTGGGGCCGGCGTTGGCCATGGCCAGCGTGCCCTCGCGGTACTGGCCGCGCCCTTCGAGCTCGTCGGCGAAGCGGTAGCCGGGCCCACCCCGCCCGGTGCCGGTGGGATCGCCGGCCTGCACCACGAACCCCGGTACGACCCGGTGCACGGGGCAGTCGTCGTAGTACCCCTCCCGCGCCAGGAAGACGAAGTTGTTGACCGCCATCGGGGAGCGCTCGGCGTGGAGATCCAGCTCGATGCTGCCGCAACTCGTGTCGAGCGTGGCCGAGTAGCGCAACTTCGGATCGAGCGTCGTGGCGGGAGGTTCGGACCACTGCACGGCAAGGACTCTATCGGGATGGACCCGGGGCTCCTTTCCGGCGCGACCCGCACCGGTTCGGCACCTGCCCGCACACCGCCGAGGCCTAGTCTGGACATGTGACGACGCCGGCTGAACGGACGCAGAAGGTGGCCGGCGGTTCCGACGGAACTTCGCCCGCGGGTCAGCCGCTGCACCCAGCGGCGCGCGACCCGGCGACGGATCGATCGGTCCGGGAGATCCAGCGGCGCACGCTGCGTGTGCTGATGGCCGTCGTGGCGGTTGGTGGCGCCGGGACGGGAGGGGCGTTCAGCATCGTCGCCGTACTCGCCGACGAGATCACCGGCAGCGAGACGCTCAGCGGCTTGGCTGCGGCCGGCATGACCACGGGAGCGGCCCTGGCGGCGGTGCCGCTGGCAAAGCTCATGGCCCGCAGCGGCCGCCGCGTGGGGCTGCGATCGGGTTACATGCTGGCTCTTGCGGGCGCGATCCTGACGCTGCTCGGCGGTCTCTGGAGCGTGTACGGCTTGGTCCTCGTCGGCTTCGCGGCCGTCGGCACCGGCAATGCCTGCGCGCTGGCCAGCCGCTTCGCCGTCGTCGACCTCGTGGCACAGGCGGACCGCGCCCGGACGATCGGACTCCTGGTCGGGGCGACGACGGTTGGCGCCATCACCGGGCCGACGCTCGCGCTGGGCCCGGCGACGGTGGTGGCCACTGCGGTGGGTCTGCCGGACCTCGCCGGCCCGTTCCTGTTCGCCGCCCTGGCGTTCGGTGTGGCCACGCTGTTGCTGGATCGGGGCCTGCGGCCCGACCCGCTACTGGTGGTGCGACGGCTCGGCGGGGGCGCCGAGGCGTCCCGGGGCCGTGGCAGCCTGGCTCGATCGCTGGGTCTGATCTCTCGGCTGCCGGCTGTCCGCCTGGCCACGCTGGCGATGATGGTGGGGCAGGGGGTCATGGTGTCGACGATGGTGATGACACCGCTTCACATGACCGACGGCGACCAGAGCCTGCGGCTCATCGGATTCGTGATCTCGGTGCACATCATGGGCATGTACGCACTGTCGCCCCTGGTGGGATGGGTGACGGGCCGCATCGGGTCGATCCCGATGATCATCGTCGGCGGGGTGCTCAGTTTCCTGGGCGCCGAGATAGCGGCCCACACACCTCCGGACGTGGCCTGGGGCATGTTCGCCGGCATGTTCGGTGTGGGCCTCGGCTGGAACTGCTGCCTCGTGGCCGGCACGGCCCTGTTCACGTCCGCCGTGCCGCCGATGGAGCGCGTGCCCGTGCAGGGCGCGGCGGATCTGCTCATGACCGCCTCGGGAAGCGTTGCAGGCGTCGCCGGCGGGGCGGTCGTGGCGTGGCAGGACTTCCAGTTCCTCAGCCACTACAGCGGCCTGTTCGGCGCCGTCCTGGCCGGCGTGGCCACCGTGGCGTTCCTGCGCAACCCCAGAGGGCTCCTCGAACCGGCGGCGCGCACCTGAGGCGAGACGGGCGGGAGTGAGCCGGAGGGCGGGAGGCGTGCGCACATCCGGACCGCGGTCGGCGGTCGCGGCACTCGTGCTGGCGCTGGCTGCGGCGGTGACCGGCTGCGGGTCGGATCCGGGGGGCGACGAGTCCGAGGTGATCGGCGGTGCCGGTGGTCCGGTCGACCTGAGCGGCTTCGACGGTACGGTTCGCATCGGGGCGGCTCTCAGCGAGACCGGCAAGTTCGCGGTCGAGGGCAAGGATTCGCGCCAGGGCTACGACACCTGGGTGCGCTGGGTGAACGAGGACTACGGCGGCATCCGGGTCGGCGAGGGCCGCTACGCCGCCGAGATCATCTACTACAACGACGAGTCCGACGCCGACACCGCCGCAAACCTGGTCCAGAGGTTGATCGACACCGACGAGGTGGACTTCCTGCTGGGGCCGTACTCCAGCGGTCTCACGACCGGCACCAGCGCCATCGCCGAGGCCAACGACGTGATCATGGTGGAGGGCAACGGCACCTCCGACACGATGTTCGAGCGAGGCTTCCAGAACCTGTTCCTGGTGGCCACGATCGCCAGCGACTACACCCGCTCGGCGGTGGAGGCGCTGGCGGCGCGGGGCGCGCTCGGCCGTGATCGCTTACGAGGACACGACCTTTCCGGCCAGCGTGGCCGAGGGGGCTCGGCGCCACCTGGAGGCCAACGGCATCCAGGTGCTGGCCGTGGAGACCTACCCGAAGGACATCCAGGACGTGTCGGCCATCATGACCAAGTTCCGCAACCTGGACCCCGACGTGTTCCTGGGCGGCGGCCACTACAACGACGCCGTGCTGTTCGTGAACGCCGCCGACGAACTGGGCTTCGAGCCCGACGCCATGGTGATCGCCGTCGGCCCGTCCAACCCCCGGCTGGTGGAGCAACTCGACGACGATGTCGAGGGCGTGCTCGGCCCCACGCAGTGGGAAGCCACCATGGCCTATGAGGGGCCGTGGTTCGGAAGCGCCGCCGACTATGCCGCCTACTACGAGCGGCTCTGGGGCGAGCCCCCCGTGTACCAGGCTGCCAGCGCCACCGCCGCGGCCCTGGCCCTGCACCTCGCCGTCGAGGCGGCCGGCAGCACCGAGACCGGCGCGGTGCGGGACGCACTGCGCTCGCTGCGCGCGGACACGTTCTACGGTCCGATCGCCTTCGACGAGCGCGGTGTGAATGTCGCCAAGCCCATGGGCACCATCCAGGTGCAGGACGGCGAGATCCTGGTGGTGGCTCCCGACGCCGCCGCCGTGGCCGGCCTGGCCTACCCGCGTGGCTGAGCGGATGTCCGGCGAAGCGGGCGTGAGGCGGCGCGGTGAGCCACTTCGCCCAGCGACGTTGGCTGCGCTCGCCGTGGAGCGCTCCACGGGTCCCGGGCTGTAGGTGGCCCGCGTGAGTTACTTCGCCCAGGCACTCATCAACGGCATCGCCCTCGGGGGCATGTACACGATCCTGGTGCTGGGGTTCTCGATCGTCTGGGGTGTCATGGGGGTCATCAACTCGCTCATGTACGAGCCTCGCCTGGTGCTGATGGACGAGCCCTCGGCGGGCCTGGCGCCGATCGTCACCCGCCAGATCTTCGCCGCCATCGCTCGTCTGAACCGCGAGATCGGCCTGACGGTGCTGATGATCGAGCAGAACGCCCGCCAGGGCCTCGAAGCCAGTCACCGCGGCTACGTCATCGAGATGGGCCGCATCACCCACGAGGGTCGCGCCGCGGACCTGCTGGGTGACCACCAGGTCCGCAGAGCCTTCCTCGGCGCCCGCTGAGCCCTCCGCGTTAGCCCGGGGAAAGGTCGGCCGGCTAGTTTCGAAGCGTGCGGTCGCTCGGCGACTACCTCGATCTCACCGCTGAGCAGGCGCGGTCGCAGTGGGGACGGATCCTCCGGAGGAAGCCGAAGTCGCGCCAGGAGCCCTTCACGCCAGTGGAAGCGATCCTGTGCTACGCGCTGTTCTTCGTGGTCGACCCGCACCGCTACGGAGGTGGAAGGATCGATCAGGCTCCGCCGATCGTCCACGGCTTGGCCCGCCTGTTCGTCCGATCGTCGGCGTCGATCACGATCAAGATGAAGAACCTGGACGGTTCCATCAAGAACGCCGGCCAGCACGAATGGCGGTTCTTCGCGGAGATGGCGGCCGACAGCAGTCGGTTCGCGGTGCTCTACAACCGCGTGCTCCTGGCGGCGCGCGACATGGGAGTCGGCCCGGATGCACTACCCGACTTCCTGGCGCTGGAGGGAGTCGACAATTTCGACCTACTTGGTCAGGAGGAACTTCTCGGCCAGCGGACGTTCGACGCCGTTGTGGGAGTGCAAGCCGCCAAGAAGAGAGTTCGATCCCTCGCGGGAGACGCCGAGACAACGCGGATTGCGGAGCAGTCCGTTCGGTTGGGCCAGCACAGGTTCGCGGCCTCAGTTCTCGCGAACTACGCGCACTGTTGTGCGTTCTGCGGGTTCGCGCCCCGATCGCTGCCGAAGCACAAGTTGCTCGTGGCATCCCACATCAAGCCCTGGGCCGACTCCGACGACCGTGAGCGCCTGGATCCGCGCAACGGTGTGGCGGCCTGCCCCACCCACGACGCCGCGTTCGACACCGGGCTGATCACGGTCAACGGAGGACTCCGCGTGCACCGAGCGCCGCCACTCGAATCGAGTTCCCGAGTCGATCCGGGCGTGGATCGCTATTTCGGAGGGGCCTTGAAGCAGATGCTGATGGTCCCCGCCGGAGCTGAGCCGCCTGGTCAGAGCTATCTCTCCTGGCACGCGGTACACATCTACCAGGGTCGTCTCGCAGGTTGAGCCCCGTTGCTCAGCTTGGGTCAGCGCCTCCCGGCGCGAGCGCGGAATCTCTGGATTCCTATCGCGCCGAGGCCATGCGCTCAGCCGCACGCGCGGCCTCCCGATGAGCCTCTGGGGCGATCTCCCATGCGAACGCAGCCGAGACGGTGTGGTCCAAGTCGGCAGGAATTCGGTCAGCGTCCAAGACTTCAGAAATGGCTGCGTGGGCATGTTCTGAGGCGGCGAAGACCGCGCTGGCGACCCTGATGCGCTGTCTACGTTGCCGGCCAGAGTCAATGCGCTTTTCGCTGGCCGCTCCGGCAGCGGACCGAGCTTGGTCAGCCTGGGTTGTGGCCTCGTCCAAGTAATAGTGGGCGGTATCCAAGGCGGCCTCGGCGACGGCCATACCTGCGGCCGTGACAACTGCCTTTGGCACTTCGGCCATGGCCTGGTCCTTGTCGGTGCTCATTGGGCCATAGATCGGCCGGTGCGGGTGGCGGGCCCTACCGCGCCGACGAAGAGGTCAGTGGTCTGGATGCGTCTGGTCACAGGGCCCTCCTTCTATCGGCATTAGTGCGGGAAGCGCCGTGACTCGGAATTGTTGCGCAGGGGTGTGACAGACGTGCCTGGCGGTGGCCGGGATGGCGAACTCAGCGCGGATCCGTGGCGTTGGGTCGACCGGTCTCGCGCCTCAGGCGAATCCTCGCCAGTGTCGGGAGGACCCGCTGCGCTGCCTCGTCGGGGTCCTCGCGTTCCCAGGCGCGTAGCACGGTCCGGCCTCCGTGGCGCAACTCCTGGTTTCCTTGCCCCGGCAGCACATCTACTGGGGCCACCTCGCGGGCTGCGAGTGCAGGCTGGCCACGGTCGGCGGGTGTCGTGGACCGGCCTGGCCGGCTTGGCTCATGGGGCGAGATCGGTGATCGGGACGACGGAGACGCCGTCGGGGCGGTCGTAGGCGTATCCGACCGCTGTCACGACGAGAAGCCGGGATGGCTCGCCGATCCGGCGATCGTCGATCCTGTCTCGCAGCTTCAGCAAGGCTTCTGCGCCGGACTCGACGAGTGTCTTGCCGCCGAGCTTGACCTCGATGGCGATCCAGGCTCCGTCGCGGCGTTGCAGCACGGCATCGACCTCCAAGCCGCTGTCGTCCCTGTAGTGGGAGATCGGACGACACCCGCACGCTTCGGCGTAGATCCGCAGGTCGCGCACCGCCAGCGTTTCGAAGAGCATCCCCAGGGATCGGGCGTCGGCGGCGAAGCGGGCGGGGCCGGCCTCGAGGGCGGCGACCATGAGCGCCGGGTCGGCGAGATAGCGCTTCACCGGCCTGCGTAGCGGGGTCCGGCTCCGCAGATGCGGCGTCCACGCTGGGGACTCCTCGATCACGAACAGGCGCTGCAGGGCGTCCAGGTACGAGCCGACGGTGCGGCCGTCCATGGGG
>CAZTZI010000193.1:0-24476 GCA_964618115.1 uncultured Acidimicrobiales bacterium | reverse complement strand
CCACGGCAGCGTCTCGATCTGCTCGCGGTAGCCCTGCTCCACCGCCCGGCGCAACTCCTGGCGGTACTCCTCGCCCGACAGCACGCCGCGGGCGGTACCGCCCCGTTCGAACAGGGCGGCGTCCTCGCGACGGATGCGCTCGATCTCCTCGCGGGTCTCGGTGAAGCTGACGTCCCGGCCGGTCTGTTCGGGCAGCACCTCGCCGACGCCGATGCTGGCGGCCGCCTGGGTGATCTTGCGGTGCAGCCGCTCCTCGAGGCCCAGCAGGTCGTCGAGCCGGGCGTCGGGGAAGACGCAGCGGATGACCACCTCGGCATGACGCGAACCGATCCGGTCGATGCGCCCGTGGCGCTGCACCAGGCGCATGGGATTCCAGGGCAGGTCGTAGTTGATGATGTGACGGGCCTGCTGCAGGTTCACGCCCTCGGCCAGCACGTCGGTGGTGACGACGATGTCGTAGCGGTCGTCATCGAGCCCGTCCGGGGCGTCGGTGGTGCGTGGTGCGAAACCCCACACCACGGCCTCCTTGTTGGGAGGCGCGGTCGACCCCGACAGCGAGGCGATCCGTCCCCGGTAGGGCGCGAGCCGCGGGTCAGTGGCGCTCACCTCCTCCAAGTGCTCGATGATCCAGTCCACGGTGTCGGCGTAGTAGCTGAAGATGATCACCTTGCGCCGGTCGCGGGTGTCGCTTGAGCCGAGCCCCGTGCTCTCGGCCTCGGCGGCGATGACGGCTAGCTGCTTCGCCAACTCAGCGAGGTTCGGGTCGTCGCCACGAGTCACGGTGCGGGCCTCCGCCGCCAGCGAGCGCAGCATGTCGCGGTCACGCGCCACATGGGAGCGCAGCTTGTCGATCTCGTACTGAGCGGCGTCGTCGGTGAGACCGATGTGTGCATCGAGGTAGAGGTCCACCTCGTCCATGTCGTCGGAGTCGGTGGCGATCCAGTCTGCGAGCGCCTCCCCGGTGGCCACGCGCCCGTTGGACAGCAGCGACAGGAAGGCGTCGTGGCTCGCCGCCATGCGTTCGCAGGTCTGGCTGAAGGCGTACGGCGACGACTCGAAGCGCTTCAGCAGCCCCGACCGCAGCAGCCCGGCGAGTTGGACCTCGTAGGTATCGAGTGCCCGATCCAGCCGGTACTGCGACGGGGCGTAGCGGGCCAGCGTGAGCGCCTCGGGGTCGGTTGGCGCGGCGTCGGGGTCGAGCGCCCGGGCGATGCGGTCGAAGAACCCCGGAAGACGGCGTCGAGGTCGTAGACGACCTTGCGCACTCGGGGAGTGGGGAATGTGATCGGCTGCTCCCGCCCTTCGATCCGCACCGTGTCGTTCGGGTAGAAGCGCTTTACGAACGACCGGGTCCGGCGCACGGCGACAGCGTCGAGCACGTCGAACAGGTGCTCGGGGGTCAGGTCGCCGGGGTTCTGCGCCATCGCCGTGGCGAAGTGGTCACGGAGCGAGCGGATGCCCACGTCGGCGAACGTGGCATCGTTGCGCAGGAAGTAGCTCAGCAGGTAGTAGAGATCCCACAGGCTGTTGTTCACCGGCGTGGCGGTCAGCAGCACCAGCTTCTTGGGCGGCACCCCGGCAAGCAGCCGCCGCAGGGCCTCGGCCCGCTGGGTGCTGGGGTTGCGCAGGTTCTGGGCCTCGTCGATCACCACCATGGCGTAGTCATTGACGTTGGGGACATCGAGCCTGGCGCCCCGGGCGTGATCGGGGTTGAGCCGCTGATCGGCCGCTAGCTCTTCATAGGAGACCAACTCCATCGGCAGGTTGAACTCCGAGCGGAACGCGCGCCACGGCCCATCGCGCAACGTGGCCGGCGTGATCACCAGCACGCGCTGGCGCCGGTCCAGCGCGGCTTCCCGGATCAACTCACCGGCCAGGAACGTCTTGCCCAGACCGACCTCGTCGGCGACCAGCACGCCGTTGTGCTCGTCCAGGATGCGCCGCGCCCGCCACAACCCGTCGGTCTGGAACGACGTGAGGTGGATCTGCGGAGCGCCTTCAGCTTCGGCCTCAGCCGCCAGGTCGTCGCCGTACAGCTGCCACAGCATCCGCAGGTAGATGAGCTGCGGCGGATGCGGCTCGAACCGGCCCTCGAACAGGCCGGCGAGGTCGTAGTCGGCGGCCTCGGCCCACAGCTCCTCGAACCACTCGTGCACCTGCCGCACGACGTGCGGCGAGTAGTTGCCCAGGTTGAGTTCCAGATTGGTGGCCAGCCCGGCGTGCGTGAAGTTGGACGAACCGGCAACCACACCGTGCGACCGATCGCTCACCAGGAACGCCTTGCCATGCAGGAAGCGACCCTCCAACCGGCGCACTTGGACTCCGCCGGACTGCAGCCAGGCGACGAGTCGACGCACTGCCGCGTCGGTCTCCACGGAGAACCCGAGCAGGTCGCGGTCGGTCGTCAAGTCGCGTTCGTGCCCCTCCAGCGCCCGCCGGAGACGGGCGGCCGCTGCTCGCTCCGGCCGCGCCGACTCGTCACCCAGCGTTCGCGGCCGGTTCTCGGGAGGCATCGGCTCCGCCCCCAGCAGCAGCCGAGCCCCGGTCAGGTGATCCAGTGAGTCGGCGACCAGCGAGTAGCCACCGACGTTGAAGTAGGCGCTGGCGATGTCCAGCCGCGCCCCACCCACGAACCCTGTGGCCGCATGCGTGATGTACCCGTTGAGCGCCTCCGCCACCGTCCGACCGGCCCGGTTGGTGGCCAACTCCGGCTTCGGCTCTGCGGCCGGTCGTTGATCGGCTCCGTCGACGGCGGTCACCGGGCCTGCCCTCTGCGCCGACCGGTGACCGGCGCCTGCTTCGGGTCCGAGAGAGCCTCGCCGCTCAGAACGGGCGCGCCGGCAGGTCGACGGCGGATTCGTCGAGACTCACCGCGCCGCCGACCGGTGTGAACGACCGGTATGGTTGTCGTGGCGATCGCCGATGCCGACGGAGCGTGAGATGCCGGAGCAATACAGGCTGCCGTACACGCTGCGGGGGCCGTGTGCCGAGACCGAGAACATGTTCCTGGCGGAGGTGCCGGTGCTCCCGGGCTGCCGGGCATGGGGCGCCACCCCCGAGGAGGCCCTGCACAACCTCGACGGGGTGGCATCGGAGTTCGTCGCCTCCTACAAGCACCACGGGGACGAGCTCCCCGAAGGCATCGTGAGCGCTGGCGAACTCGTGATAGCGGTGTGACCCACCGGGAACTGACGAGGAAACTCCGGCTGCTCGGATGTGAGTTCGACCGCCAGGCGCGAGGCTCCCACGAAATCTGGCGCAACCCCGCCACAGGCGGTCGCACGACCATCCCGAACTGGGGTGGCAGAGACCTGCGAGCCGGCACCATCAGAGTCATCCTGCGAGATCTCCGGCTCGACAGGGCCGCCTTCGACCGGGTCTGACCCCGACGCCGGAGCCCGCGGGGCCGCAAGGCCTCGGTCCGGAGACGTCCGACGACGCTTGGTGATCGGTGGCGCTCACCGGTGCTGCTCCCAGCGCCGGAAGTGCTCGAGAACGGCGGCGTGGCGCTCGGAGTAGTCGGCCCCCTCGTGGAAGGTCTCGTAAACGACGGCCAGATCGCTCTCGTCGAGGCCGTACAGATGCGCCACGCAGGCGTCCAACTCGCAGATGAGACCCTGCTTGGTGGCCTCGTCGCGCACCGACCCCACCGGCACTCCGACCTCTTTTGCCCACTCGGCATACCGCTCGTCGACAGCAGCGAGCCGCCCCGCGATCTCCGCCACCCTGTCGCGCACGGGGTGGCTCTCACCGGGGTCCGGGATGGTGAGCTGATTGAGTTGTTCGAAGGTCATGTGCAACTCGACGGTCCGTCTGGCCTGCCAGTCCAGCGGCATGGAGCAAAGCACTCCCAGCACGTACGCCTCGTCGGTCGCCGAGCCCGCGGTGCGCAAGAGGTATGGAGCCTGATGCACAATCACTCGACCTCCGGGAATCAGAGCGGCGATAAGTGTGCGCGTGTCAGTTGCACGTGCAACGTCCCGAAATGCAATCCGGGGGTGGCGACAAGGCAACGTCGCAGGGTTCTGGATGAACTCCGTGGGTTGTTCGGCGAAGGCCGAGGAACGGGTACGGCTCTGCGCCAGCCGCTTCTCCTGCAGGTGGACCGTGATGCTCGTGGCGTCAACGCTGTCGTAGTAGACGCCGGTGTCGGGCTCCCAGAGGTTGAACGACGTGCCTTTGTAGACGGGCCAGATTCTGGTCACCTGCAGCCTCCCTCGGCTTGCCGTGCGGAGTTGCCGTCGTCGTTCACGAACCTGTGCCTGTCTCCGGTGGCATCGAGTTCGCGGGCTGGGCGCTTGCGCCATCGTCGTTCACGAGTCGGCCCCTGTCTGCCGTTGCGTGGAGTTCGGCGATCGGCCGGAGGCGCCACGCCCGTCGTCGCGGCGGAATCGCCACCGATCGTTGGTGGCGTTGAGGTCGCCCTGGACCGGTCTCGCTCGCCACCGCTTCGGGAATCGAGAGAGAGAGAGAGAGAGATCTTTTCCGAGGTCCGCACCGTCGAAACGCGGATGGTGCTTCATCGTTCGCCAGACGCGAAACGCGGCCCGCGTCGGCACCTGAGGAAAAGCCGCGGTGGTTGACCAACCTGCGAACTCCTCCACCGGCACCTCTTCGGGTTTCTCTTCGATCAGGTGCCGGAAGTGGTTCAGCGAAACCGCTGGACCGGGGTAGATGGCTACGTGAGGTGAGTCCTCAAGGCCACCCCCTCGAGCGACAGGGTTGCCGAGTTCGTCGACGGACGGCGACGAGTGCGACCGTGTAGCGCGGGTCGACATCGTCGAAGACCCACTTTCGGGCGTTGAGGCAGGTGACCACGGACGCGAGCGGGTGATCGCCAGCAGCGCCACGGTGTAGGACCTGTGGACGTCCTCGAAGACCCATCCCCCGTGGTTGATGAGAGTCGCCACTGACACCAGATCGTTCGGTCGATTCCGGGGGGGGGCGCATTGTCCGCGACTACCTGATTTCGCCAGTTCGCCATCCCTGCATCCGACACGGCACTGCGGGGAAGCACCAGCCCGACGCGCCCGCCGTCACCGGCCTGTGCCAGATTCGCCCAGCAGAACGCCTTGTAGAGGTCCGTTTGACCTGATCCGAGATTGGCGATGTCGGCGCAGCGGAAGTCGAAGAACGCTTCAGCCAGCGCGGCGTCGTCTCCGGCCGCCCGCAAGCCGTCGAGACGGGCGACGTGGTCGTCCAGCGCCGGTTCGAGCGCGTGGTCCAGCAGGTGCTCCACCGCGAAGGGCTTTGTGAAGTAGCTACCGGTCGCTTTGCGGACGCCCGATCGGTTGTGCAGGTACACGCTTCCGGCAGCGACTTCGACGGGGTCGCCGCCGCCGGCCGGGACGTACTGGTCCTGTCCTTTGATCCTGCGGACCGTGAGATCATCCTGGGCCACGGCCAGTCGCGATTCGAGCAGGCCTTCGTAGATCGTGCCGAACTCGCGGACCGACAGTGATCGGAAGTCCACCGGCCCGTGCCCCTCCTCGCCCTCATCGACGAGCAGTGCAGCCAAGGCTGGGGCGAATTCGGCGTCGGTCAGCCGTAGCGAGGCGAGCGCCGCTCCCGAGGGGCTGATGCCGGGATCGTGAGAGAAGAGGCCGCCGTTGTAGGCGGGCACGCCCCAGCTGGAGTTGCCGGTGTCGACCGCCCGCCAGAGTTGTCGCACGTCGTCCCAGAAGTCGGTGGCCCGATCGTCGTAGTCCGTGTGCCCGGCGTGGCGGTCGTCCGTCAGTCGTCGCGCCAAGCGTTTCAGGGAGTGGTCGGCGTAGTGGCTGTTGGTGCGGTAGGGCAGTAGGTCCTTGTCCTCGGCATATGCCACGAACAGCAGCCGGAACAGGATCACCATGACTTGTTCGTAGGCGTCGTCCAACTCGCTCTCGGTGGGCTGGTGGCCCAGCCGTGCGGCGATCGCCTGGGCCAGAGCGGGCACCGTCTCGAAGTAGACCCGGCCCCTCAGCCGCACCGCCAGGTCGCTGGCGAAGTCCGCCGATCGTTCCAGGATCTGGTCGGTGGTTCCGCCTGCGGCCAGGGCGTCGGCCGAGAACAGCAGGGACAGGTAGCCGGCCAGGTTGGCGGGCAGCAGCGAGAGGTTCAACTCGACGAAGGTCTCCGCCCGCCCCTTGCGGCCGACGCCGGTATCGGGGCGCGCCGCGTAGAGGCGAATCTCCGCTGCCCGTGTCAGGACTACCCAGTCGACGTTGTGCCGGTCGGCGACGGCCAGACCGCGGGATACCGGCGAGGTTCCATCGAAGCGTTGCGCGGGCGCGTCGAAGAGTTCGTCCTCGTCGCAGAACACGGCGATGGCACGGTTGCGCCCGTTGACCGTGAGGAGCGACGTGTTGGTGGACAGCACCTCCACTCCGAACCCGAGACGCTCGACGAGTGGCCGGCCCCGGAATGCCAGCAGCGGCCCGGCCCGCCTGACCGCCGCCCCCCACGCGGGCATCCCGGGAACGCCGGCCCGCAGTTCCTGCGTCGCCAGCAGTCCCACGTTGCGCAGCCCCGGCATGTCGGACTCGAGTTCCGGCAGGGCGGCCAGCAGGAATCGGGTGGCGGCATGACGGTTCGGCTCGTCCAGCGCCACGGCTGCGAGCCGCTCGGCCTGCGACACCTCGACGTCGTGATGCACTCCCGGCTGATCACCAACCGGCCCGCACAGCGACGTCTTCCACTCCCCATGGACCGGATAGACGACCACCAGCAGCACCGGACTCACCCGACCCTCCCGGCGCCTCGTCCAAGCCTGTCGCAGATCGGCGGCCGCTGGCCTTCGAGCCGCCCGTGCTATCACCACCTCCAGCCCATGCGGCGCATCCTGCGTGAACAGCCCATCCGGCGACAACGACGCCGGGAAACCCTGAGGCGCCAGCCAAGTCACGGGATCGCGCACGCCCAGGAACCCAACGGCCTCGCCGGCCGCAATCGTCGCCACCTGTCCGCAACCCCTTCCGCAGACGCCGACGGTGCTGGTTGAACGCCGAAGCCGACCGCGCCGCAGTCGCCCTACTGGTGTACTACCGGCGGCAGCATAGTTATGGTTAGCCCAATATTCTGCGAAACGGGTTCTTCTTGTCCGCTATCCGAGGACAAGCTCGTGCAGGCAGCGATCCTGTCGCAGTCTGCGCCAGAGCTTGAACGACGCATCCGTTCGCACCCGTCGGTGCCGGTGACTGCGGTCCGGCGGCCCGTGACTCCGGTCGGGCTGCCGGGAGTGGCGTGCCCACGCCGTAGGCCGAGCGCAGCACTCGGATCGTCGGTCCAGGCGCCGCGCCGGCGCCCGCGGCCCCGCCCGCCGCGCATGGCTATCTCGTTGGAGCGGTGGGGATAGGAACCCTCGTAGCCGGCGCCGAGGGCGTCGCCGACCGCCGAGCCGATCACCGCGCCGACGGCACGGTCGATCGCCGCCTCGATCTCGGATCCGCTGTCTCCGTCCCCGGAGCAGCCGTTGCCTTCCGCGGAAGAGCCGTTGCCGTTCACGTGCGTCGTCCGGTTCATCGCTGCTGTCTCCTTCTCCGCTCGTCGGCCGGCAACCGGGGGGACGCGGGGGTGAGGGATTGCTCCAGCTCCGCCCCGGGCCCGCCCCGAGGACCGGCCGGACTTCTGGTTTCTGTCAGTATGATAATAACCTGTGACACAGGTATTTGTCAACCCGACATAAAGGATTTATCCTGAGGCTGTGCCTCCCTCCCCCGCCCGACCGTCCGAGGTGGTCCCCGAGCCCCGTCCCGAGGGATACGACCCCAGCGCCTTTGTCTCGTTCGCCGTGACCGTCGACATTGTCCTGATGACGGTGGTGGAGCGCCAACTCAAGGTGCTGCTGATCCAGCGCGGGCACCCGCCCTATGAGGGCGCATGGGCCCTGCCGGGGGGATTCGTCCAACCCGACGAGGACCTGCCCGCCGCCGCCGCACGCGAGTTGCTCGAGGAGACCGGCATCGATGGCACCCAGAGCAACCTGCAGCAGATCGGCACCTACGGTGACCCTGCCCGCGATCCGCGGATGCGGGTGGTGACCGTGGCCTACGGGGCGATCGTGGCGCGGCTCAGCGAGGTTCCCCGAGGTGGCAGCGACGCGGCCCACGCCGAGTTGATACCGGTCGCCGATGTGCAGAGCGACAGGGTGCCGCTGGCGTTCGACCACCGCCGGATCGTGGACGACGCCGTGGATCGGCTGCGCGCCGACCTCGAGACGACCAGCATCGCCCACAGCTTCTGCCCGCCCGAGTTCACCATCCGGGAGTTGCGCGAGGTCTACGAGGCCATCTGGCAGACCGAACTCGACTCGGGCAACTTCCAGCGCATGGTCACGCAGCGCAAGGGCTTCATCACGCCCACCGATCACCGCGTCCTGCCCGGTGATCGGGGAGGCCGGCCGGCCAAGCTGTGGAGGGCCGGCGAGCCGGAGGGTGCCGAGTAGCCCGCCCGCGGCGATGGTCGTGTGCCGCTGGGCTGTGGATCCCGGCCGCCGCCGGGATGACGGGAGCGGACGGCGGCAGGCTCAGGTGCGGCGGAGCAGGTCCGTGAAGTCGCCGACGGCGGGATGCGCCGTCGGGGCAGCCGGCCGGCCGGGATCCCGCGGCCCGAACAAGGCGGTCGACATCCCCAGGGAGCGAGCGCCGTCGAGCGTGCGGGCGTCGCTGTCGATCACCAGGCAGTTGGCGAACGGGACCCCCGAGACGCGGCGCAGCATCTCGAAGACGCCGGGGTCGGGCTTGCGGATCCCGATCTCGCTGCTGATGACCCAGGGCGTCACCGCCTCGAATCCCGTCCAGGCCCGGAGGCGCCAGGACCACTCCGAGACGTCGTTGGTGACACACCCCACCTCGATGCCCCTTCGCAGCAGCGAGCGGATGAAGTCGGCCGCGCCCTCACTCACCGTCATCCGGCCGGTGTAGGGGCCGTGGGTCCAGGTGGGGTCGCCTGTCAGACCGCATGCCTCCCACAACTGATCGGGCGTTAGGCGCCCGAGGGTGGCAAGCCGGTAAGCCTCCCGGATCTCCGCAGGTGTCGCGGTCGAGCCCGACTGCCGCACGAACGGGGTCAGCAACTCGCCGGCCGGATCGGCGGGCTGGAACAGCACCCCCCAGCCGCCGATCACGACGAGCCGGAGCGCGCGCGATGGCGGCGGGTCTGCGGGTGCGGACGGGGCGGCTGCAAGATCCGTTTCCGGGACTTCGGGAACTCCGTCCGGGGCCTGATCGACGGCCGGCGGTTCGTCCGGGGTCTCCGGCTCGTCCGGGGTCTCCGGCTCGTCGGTTGTTTCCGGCTCGTCGGTGGTCTCCGGTCCCTCCGGGGACTCCGGTTCGTCTGCGATCTCCGGGTCGTCCAAGACCTCCGGTTCGGTGACGGTCTCGGTCTCGGCCGGGTGGGGCTCCGTCGACGCTGTCAGTGCTTCGATCGCTGCGGCGAAGGTCTCCGCAGCGGGTGGTGCCGCGTCCGGGGTCTCCTCCGCACCGTCGGCCGGCGCCGGTTGCAGTTGAGGCTCCGCGACCGGTTCGAGCCACGCCGGAATATCGGCGTCCGGTCCTGCTCCGGCATCGGCCGCCGGAGTCTCGTCGAGTGAAGCGGTCCAATCGTCGGAGGACGCGTCGGCGCCGGGCACCTCGAGATCGTCGAGGCCCGGCACGTCTGCCGACAGATCCTCGTACGCGGCGCTCGTGAGTGCGTCCCAGTCGATGTCATCGTCGACGCCGGCAACTGCCGCGATCTCGCCGGGCGGTCCGAACTCCCCCGCAAGCTCGTCGGCGGCCGCGCCGGAGCCGGCAGCGGCCGGCAGCTGCTCGCTGTCCGCGCGAGCCAGGAGAGCCCGCTCCCGCCGCTTCCGGTGGCGCCTGACGTACCACCACCCCAGCAGGTTCAGCAGGAGCGCCAGGATGAAGAGCGCCGAGGCTGCGAGACCCACGAGCCGCAATGTCCTGGCCGTCGTGTTCACCTCGGTCGCCACCAGGCGAACCTGCACCGGAGCCGCGGGTGAGTCGGCGCTGAGGGCGGTCCAACCGTACGCGTCGCCGCCGCTGCGCAGCTCACCGGGCAGGTCGATGTCCAATCGCATGGTGAGCCCGCTGGTGAGTGAGTCGCCACCGGCCCCGCCGACGGAGTTGCGGATCCGCTCCTCCAAGCCCTTGTTGAAGTCGAGCGTGTCGAGCAGTTCGGGAAACGCTGCGGCCGGGTCGACGTGACCGACCATCTCCCACGTCTGCTCGGCGAATTCGGCCCGCCGCCGCAACTCGAAGCCCCGGAAGACATCGGGTCCGGCGATCTCCGCCAGGATCGACGGGAGTTCCGCCGTGCTCCCGAAGGGCTTCGTCGCCCGGACCCACAGCAGGTTGTCAGCCTCGCGCGCCGGTCCGCTCACATCCCAGCCGGCGAGCGCCAGGTCGTCGAGGTCGATCTGGTTGGCGAGTTCGCCGAGCGCGTCGGCGGCGGCCCGGTCGAGGCTCACTCCCACCGCCACGGTGCCGGAGCCGTTCTCGGCGACGTCGATGTCGACGCCCACGCCCACCTCGCAGGCGGACGCCAGCAGGAGGGCCCCGGCGAGTGTCGCCACCAGCAGGAGCCGCGGCAAGCCGCGGCCACCCCAGCGCGCCTTGGACCCCGACGGGTAAGTGTGCGGGCCGCCGGAATTGCCCAGGGACCCGTGCCGGCGTCGCACGGTCAGTGGGCGACCATCTCCTCGACAGCAGGCGGGGGTTCGAATCCCTCGACGGCCTTGAAGACGATGCGCCGCTTCGGCGTGCCGTCGGGGTTCGTGACGCCCTCGGTTTCCTCTTCGGGCGGATCGTCCGTGGCGTCCACGATCACGATCTGCCCGGCCCGGAACTCGCGGTGCAGCAGCTGTTCCGACAGAGGATCCTCCACCATCCGCTGGATGGCGCGGCGCAGCGGCCGCGCACCGAGCGTCGGGTCGTAGCCTTCTTCAGCCAGCAGAACCTTGGCCTCCGGGGTGATCTCGAGTCCCATGCCCTGGCCCTCCAGCTGGTCGGCCACCCGCCGGATCATGAGGTCGACGATCTGGGTGACTTCCTCAAGAGTCAGTTCGTGGAACACGATCACCTCGTCCACCCGGTTCAGGAACTCGGGCCGGAAGTGCTTCTTCAGGGCGTCGGTGACCTTCTCCTTCATGGCTTCGTAGGAGACCACCTTGTCGGCGCGGGCGAACCCAAGGGTGGCCTTGCGAAGGTCCTGCGTGCCCAGGTTGGAGGTCATGATCAACACGGTGTTCTTGAAGTCCACCGAGCGGCCCTGGCTGTCGGTCAGGCGTCCTTCCTCCAGGATCTGCAGCAGCGAGTTGAACACGTCCGGGTGGGCCTTCTCGATCTCGTCGAACAGCACCACGGAGAAGGGCTTGCGGCGAACCGCCTCGGTGAGTTGGCCGCCCTCGTCGTAGCCCACGTATCCGGGAGGTGCTCCGATGAGCCGGCTCACGGCGTGCTTCTCCATGTACTCCGACATGTCCAGGCTGATCAGCGCGCTGTCGTCGCCGAAGAGGAACTCCGCGAGGGTCTTGGCCAGTTCGGTCTTGCCCACGCCCGACGGGCCGAGGAAGATGAACGACCCGGAGGGCCGCTTGGGATCCTTCAGCCCGGCCCGGGTGCGGCGGACGGCCTGGCTGACCGACCTGATGGCGTCGCTCTGGCTGACGACCCGCTTGTGCAGTTCGGCCTCCATCCGGAGGAGCTTGACGGTCTCCTCCTCGGTGAGCTTGTAGACGGGAATGCCCGTCCACACTGACAGCACCTCGGCGATGCCCTCCTCGTCGACCTCGTCGAACAGGTCCACACCGGAACTGCGCGTCTCGGCCTCGGCCGCCTCACGTTGCTGCAGCAGTTCCTTCTCGCGGTCGCGCAGGCGGCTGGCCTCCTCGAAGTCCTGGGACTCGACGGCCTGCTGCTTGCGGGTGGCCACGACGTTGATCTCCGCGTCGATCTCCAGGAGATCGGTCGGGATGTTCATCCGCTTGAGATGCAGGCGCGAGCCGGCCTCGTCGATAAGGTCGATCGCCTTGTCGGGCAGGTGCCGGTCGGAGATGTAGCGGTCGGCCAGGTTGGCGGCCGCCACGAGAGCCTGGTCGGTGATCGTCACCCGGTGGTGCGCTTCGTAGCGGTCGCGCAACCCCTTGAGGATCTCGATGGTGTCACCCACGCTGGGCTCGGCGACCTTGATCGGCTGGAAGCGGCGCTCCAGGGCGGCGTCCTTCTCGAGGTGCTTGCGGTACTCGTCGAGAGTGGTGGCCCCGATGGTCTGCAGCTCGCCGCGGGCGAGCATGGGCTTCAGGATCGACGCCGCGTCGATGGCTCCCTCGGCGGCGCCTGCACCGACCAGGGTGTGCAACTCGTCGATGAACAGGATGATGTCACCGCGGCCCTTGATCTCCTTGAGGACCTTCTTGAGACGTTCCTCGAAGTCGCCCCGGTAGCGGCTGCCCGCCACGAGCGCGCCCAGGTCCAGCGTGTAGAGCTGCTTGTTCTCGATGGTGCTGGGCACGTTGTCGGCGGCGATGCGCTGGGCGAGACCCTCGACGATGGCCGTCTTGCCGACACCCGGCTCGCCGATGAGGACCGGGTTGTTCTTCGTGCGCCTCGAGAGCACCTGCATCACTCGCTCGGTCTCGCGCAGGCGCCCGACGACCGGGTCGAGCTTGTTGTCTCGCGCAAGCTGCGTGAGGTTGCGTCCGAACTGGTCGAGGACGTGCGACGTGCCCGAGGACTTGCCGCGCCCGCCGCCTGCCGACGCCTTCTCGGCGCGCTCGCCACCGCTGCCGTAGCCCGACAGCAACTGGATGACGTGCTGGCGAACCTTGGCCAGGTCGGCGCCCAGTTTGGACAGAACCTGGGCGGCGACGCCCTCGCCCTCCCGGATCAGCCCCAGCAGGATGTGCTCGGTGCCGATGTAGTTGTGGCCGAGTTGCAGGGCCTCGCGCAGCGAGAGCTCGAGGACCTTCTTGGCGCGCGGCGTGAAGGGGATGTGGCCGCTGGGGAGCGTTCCGCCCTTGCCGATGATCTCCTCGACCTGCTCGCGCACCCTCTCCAGGGAGATGCCGAGCGATTCCAGCGCACGCGCCGCGACGCCCTCACCCTCGTGAATGAGCCCCAGCAGGATGTGCTCGGTGCCTATGTAGTTGTGGTTCAGCAGCCGCGCTTCCTCCTGGGCCAGCACGACCACCCGGCGAGCACGATCTGTGAATCTCTCGAACATCGGCTTCTCCAACTGTCGACACGAGGCTGCCTTGTGGCTCGCTCGGGTGCAACAACGCGGCCAACGCGGTCATTCCAAGTGTACAGGTGAGGCCTGTCTCGGGGTATCCAGCCTTATCCTCGCAGCGTGGTGACGATTGATCCGGTTTTGATTCTTCCCAGCCTGAGTCCGGACCTCGAGCGAGTCGAGGAGCGGCTACGGGCCGAGGTGCGCTGTGATCTGGAATTCCTGTCCACCGTGGCTCGCCACCTCATCGACGCCGGCGGGAAGCGCATCCGGCCGGGACTGGCGATCGCCGCCGCGGGGATCGCCGATCCGGTGGGTCGGAGTTGCTCCGAGGACGTCATCGCCGGGGCCGTGGCGGTCGAACTGGTCCACATGGGGTCGCTCTACCACGACGACGTGATCGACGGTGCCACCACCCGCCGCAACGTCGCCAGCGTGAACGCCACGTGGGGCAACGCCACGGCGATCCTGGCCGGCGACTTCCTGCTGGCCCGTGCCAGCCAGATCGCCGCTTCACTGGGCACCGAGGTGGCCGACCTGCTGGCCGCCACGATCGGGAAGCTCTGCGAGGGGCAGATCCGCGAGTACCAGGACGCCTACAACTGCGACCGCTCGGTGCGGGACTACGAATTGTCCATCACGGGGAAGACAGCGTCACTCCTGGCTGCCTCGTGCCGGGTCGGGGCGATCGTGGCGGGTCTCGATCCCGCTCTCACCGAGTCGCTCTCGGACTTCGGCCACAGCTACGGCATGGCCTTCCAGATCGTGGACGACATCCTCGACGTCATCTCCACCGACGACGTGTTGGGCAAGCCGGCGGGCCACGACCTCAGGGAGGGCAACTACACGCTGCCGGTCCTGCTGAGCGTGCAGGCCCCCGGCGGCGAGCGGCTGCGCTCGATCCTCGGACCGGGACTCAGTGCGGAGGAGGGCGCGTTGGCGCGCCGGATCATCCGTTCCGGACCTGGCGTGGTCGGGGCGTTCGAAGCGGCCTCGGTCTGGGCGGGTCGCGCCGCGGCGGCGTTGACGGAGTTCCCGGACACGCCGGCTGCCGCAGCGCTGCGTGCGGCGGCGGAGCACCTCCTGGACCGAGTGGGTGCCGTCGGCTCCTAGCAGCCCGCCCCGATGGCATGGCGGGTCGCGGCCTCGGGCGCCGATCGGCCAGACCGCGTTGCCCCTCACATCGTGGGTGCTCCGGTCTCGCAGTTCGACCTGCGGGGCACCTCCATTCGATGGGCCCGGTGCGGCCGATCGCCGCCTTCGCCGGTTCGGGGTGTGGGGCTATCCCGGCTGTCTGCGTGGCAGACTGGCGCTGTGGTCTCCGGCGGTGCGCAGTGCTCTGCCCGCAGGTGCCCGGCCTCGCCGACCGCGCTGAATTTGCCGACCGCATTGCCGGAGGGTTCCCATGCCGCTGGATGACGTACGGACCGGGCTCACCTATGACGACGTGCTGCTGGTTCCTCGGCGGTCGCGCGTGCGCTCGCGCCGGCAGGTGAGCCTCAGCACCCGCCTGTCCCGGGGTATCGAACTCGATCTGCCCATCGTGGCGGCCAACATGGACACGGTCTGCGAGTCGGAGATGGCGATCGCGCTGGCACGACTCGGCGGAATCGGCATCATCCACCGGTTCCTGCCCACCTATGCCCATGCCCTCGAGGTCGAGAAGGTCAAGGCGGCAGGGGACCATCTGCTGGTCGGCGTGGCCGTCGGCACCGACCACGACATGATGGAGCGCGCCAAGAGCTGCGTCGCCGCAGGCGCCGACGTGCTGGTCCTCGACATCGCCCACGGTCACGCCGAACACGCCATCGACGGGATCAAGCGCCTCAAGGACACCTTCGGCGACGTCGACCTCGTGGCCGGCAACGTTGCCACCGCCGAGGGGGCGGCCGACCTCGCCGCCGCCGGCGCCGACGCCATCAAGGTGGGTGTCGGCCCGGGCGGGGTCTGCACGACCCGGCTGGTTGCCGGCGTCGGCGTGCCCCAGCTCACCGCGCTCGATGACGCGGTCCAGGGCGCCGGCGGCGTGCCGATCATCGCCGACGGCGGTATCCGTACCTCCGGTGACATCGCCAAGGCGCTCGCCGCCGGCGCCGACACCGTCATGATCGGCAGCCTGTTCGCCGGCACGAAGGAGAGCCCCGGCGAGGTGGAGCACTCGGCCAAGGGGCTCGTCAAGCGCATCCGCGGCATGGCCTCGCGGGAGGCGGTGGAGAGTAGGGCGGAACGCCACGGCGACGAGTTGGACGACGAGTACTTCGAGCACCGTGCCCCCGAGGGCGTGGAAGGGCTCGTCCCCTACCAGGGCGAGGTCTCCAAGGTGCTGCACCAACTGCTCGGGGGTGTCAAGAGCGCCATGAGCTATCTCGACGCCACCGATCTCGAGGAGTTCCGGCGCAACGCCGACTTCGTGCAGGTCACCTCCGCCGGACTCACCGAGAACCACCCGCATGCAGCCATGGGGGGCGGGAACTTCTGAGGAGGCCCGGCGCCGTCCTTCGCCGGCACCGGATCGACAGGACCGCCCGGACCGACAGGACCGCCCGGACCGTCGGGGTCGTCGGTGCCATGATGGGCCGATGAACGGCACTCAGGACTCCGGGCGGCTCGTGCTGCGGGGCGCTCGCTGGCCCGGCGACGTGGCGTTGGAGGGGGGTCGCATCGTCGCGGTGGGTGACGTGGTTCCCGAGGCCGGAGACACGGTCATCCGCTGCGACGGCGACGTCATCACCGCCGGCTTCGTCAACACCCATCACCACCTCTACCAGTGGATGACGCGCGGCCGCGCCGACGGATGCGACCTCTTCACCTGGCTGGTGACGCTGTACCCCATCTGGGGGTTGCTGGACGCCACCGACGTGGGGGCGGCGGCCCGGGTCGGCCTGGGCGAGTTGGCTCTCAGCGGCGCCACGACCGTCTTCGACCACCACTATGTGGTGCCCCGCGGCGACGACACCGTGTTCGACGCCATCATCGAGGCCGCCGGGCAGGTGGGCGTGCGCCTGGCGCTGTCCCGCGGGTCCATGGACCTGGGAGAGAGTCACGGCGGGTTGCCGCCGGATCATCTCGTGGAGAACCGCGACGACATCGGCACCTCCACCGAGCGTCTCGTGGCGCAGTACCACGACGGCGAGTGGGTGTCGATCGTCGTCGCCCCGTGCAGCCCCTTCTCGGTCAGCACCGAGTTGATGGTCGAGGCCGCCGAGATGGCCCGCCGCCTGGAGCTGCGCCTGCACACCCACCTCGTCGAGACGCTGGAGGAACAGCAGCACTGCCTGGAGCGGTTCGGGCGCCGGCCCGTGGAGGTCCTGGAGAGCTGGGGCTGGATGGGCGACGACGTGTGGCTGGCGCACGGCATCCACCTCGACGACTCCGAGCTGGCCCGCCTCGGCGCCGCCGGGGTCGGGGTCGCCCACTGCCCGTCCAGCAACGCCCGGATCGCGGCGGGGATGTGCCCCGTCGTGGGCCTGCGCGCCGCCGGGTCCCCCGTGGGCCTCGGCGTGGACGGTGTGGCCTCCAACGAGGTCGGCGGCCTGTTCCCCGAGCTGCGCCAGGCCCTCTACACCGCCCGCCAGCGGGAGTGCCGGGCCGACGCCCTCATGCCCACCGACGTGCTGGAAATGGCCTCCGCCGGTGGGGCCGCCTGCCTGGGGCGCAGCGCCGACCTGGGGCGGCTCGAGGTGGGAATGGCCGCCGACATCGCCGTGTGGCCGGCCGAGGACCTGGGTGACATCGCCGACCCGGTCACCGCGCTTGTGCTCGGCCCCGACCGGCGGGTGCGGCATCTCTTCGTGGGCGGCCGGCACACGGTGGCCGACGGTGAACTGCTCGGCCTGGATCTGGGCGCGGCTCACCGGGAGTTGGCCCGCCGCGCCGCCCGCCTGCACGAGCCTGCCTGAGACTCCCGCCGCCCGTCCAAGGGCCGTACCATCGCCGCATGGAGTTGGCGGTGTGTGGCGCCGAGTTGGTGTGGACCGGTCACCGCGAGTTGGCCGGGGCGGAGGTGGTCTGCCAGGACGGCGTGGTCGCCGGTGTCGGGAGCAGTGCTGCGAGCCGGTCCTCGCCCGGCGATCCGGCCGGGCGCGAGACGCTCGACGCCTCTGGGTGCGTCGTCATTCCGGGGCTCGTGAATGCCCACCACCACCTGCTGCAGTCCGCATTCCGGACGCTGGAGGGCACCCGCCACGTGCGGATGGATCGCTGGCTCGCAACCATGGGCGGCTACTACCGGCGCGCCGGCGTCGCCCCGGATCTGGCCGAGGTCGCGGCCGCGGTGGGCATCGCCGAGGGGTTGTTGGCTGGGGTTACGACCGTGGCCGATCATCACCTCACGTGGCCGGCCGATCAGGATCCCACCGAACTGGCCGCAGCCACCATCGACGCCGCCGAGAGGTTGGGATCCCGCTTGGTATTCGTGCGGGGCACTGCCGGCGACGACGCGGAGGCGGCGGCAGGCTCCACCGAGGCCCTCGTGGCGCGCTACGGCACCGGGGCGGCGCACGGAATGCTGCAGATCGGCTGCGGACCTGCCGGCGTGCACTCCGACGGCCCCGAGACGTTCGCCGCGCTGGGCGAGGTGGCGGCCCGCCACGGGCTATGCCGCCGCACGCAGGCCAACGAGCAGGTGGACACCGAGCGGGCCGCGGCGCGCTGGGGTCGCCGCCCGCTCGAGCTCCTGGAGGACTGGGGGTGGTTGGCCGGCGACGTGACCGTTGCACACCTCTGCGAGATCACACCCGCCGAGCGGGACCGCTTCGCCGCCTCGGGCGCTCATGCCACGCACGCCCCCGGTTGCGACGTGCCGATGGGCTGGGGCGTGGCGGAGGTGGGTGCCCTGGTGGACGCCGGCGTGTCGGTCGGCCTCGGCACCAGCGGTGGCGGCAGCAACGACGCCGGCAACCTGCTGGCCGACGCACGGCTGGCCCTGCAGGTCGGGGGCCTGACCTCGCGGCCGCCGACGGCGCGGGAGGTGCTGACCATGGCCACCGCCGGCTCGGCAGCCGGGCTGGGCCGGTTGGAACTCGGCCATCTGGAGATCGGCGCGGCGGCCGACCTGTGCTGCTTCGACGTGACCGGGGTGGCCGACGCCGGCGTCGGCGATCCCCTGGCGGGCCTGCTGTGGGCCAACCCGGGCCGGCGACCCCGTCACGTCGTCGTGGCGGGCGAGGTCGTGGTTCGTGACGGTGAACTGCAGACCGCCGAGGTGCCGCTGCTCGCCGAGCGACTCGGCAGCATGATGCGGCGCCGCCTGAAAGACTGCTGAGTGATGTCCCTCAACGGATCCGTCGATGTCACCGTGGTCGGCGGGGGTCACAACGGGCTCATTGCCGCCGCCTACATGGCCCGCTCCGGCCTGCGGACGCTCCTCCTGGAGGCCCGTCCCACTGTGGGCGGGTGCGCATCCACCGTGGAGGCGGTGGGCGCCCGGGTGAACATCTGCAACTGTGACCACACCCTCGTACGGGCGATGCCCATCGCGGAGGAACTGGACCTGGCGAGCTTCGGCCTGCGCTACCTGGATGTCGACCCTGTCGGGGCGTACCGCTTCTGGGATGGGCACACGCCCTGGGTGACCTGGCACGACCTCGAGGCCACCCTCGAGGGGCTGCGTCGCACCTACCCGGATGAAGTCGACGGCTACCGCCGTTTCTTCCGGGCCGCCCGCCCGGTGGCCGAGTTGCTCATCGAACTCGCCCAGCAGACGCCGGGTCGGTCCGCCCTCGTCAACGTGCTGAGCCGGCGCTCGGTCGCCGCGTCCCGGCTGTGGGCATGGTCGAAACGCTCGGCGCAGTCCCTGCTGGCCGACTTCTTCGGCCACGAAGCGCTGATGCTCCCGGTCTTGGCGACCGGCCCCGTCGTATGGGGCCTCGATGGCTCTACGCCTGGGACCGGGCTGGGGGTCATGGGCTGCGCGGTCCGCCACCTGGTGGCCATGGGGCGTCCGGTCGGTGGCAGCGGCGGGCTCACCGATGCCGTCAACCGTTGCTTCGGTGCGGCGGGCGGGCAGGTCCGCTGCGGAGCGCCGGTGCGGAGCGTGCTGGTGACCGCCGGCGCCGGCAGGCGCGCCCGGGTGGCGGGGGTGCGTCTGGCCGACGGCGAGGTGATCGAGTCTGCATCGGTGGTGGTCGCCTGCGACCCCGCGGCGGTGGCGCTGGAAGGCGCCGGACTCCCGGAGCGCTTCGAGCGGATCTGGGGACCGCCCGGCAAGGACGGCTACGAGTCGAAGGTGGACGCCACACTGGCGAGGACCCCGGTCTACCGGGCGCCTGTCGACGGGCTGGACGCCGACGCGGCGCTGATCCCCACGACCTTCGTCATGCCGGGCCTGGCCGGTCTGCGAGCCGCGCTGAACTCATCGGCGGGGGGGCGCGTCGCGAGGGATCCGGTGTTCCTCGCCAACGTCCCGTCGGTGCTCGACGCCGAGATGCGCCCTCCTGGGGGCGGCGAGGTGTTCAGCCTCGAGGTTCTCTACACGCCGTATGACCTCGCCGGCGGCTGGAGTGACAGCGCCGAGCCCGAACGCTGGCTGAAGCGGTTCGGCGAGTGGGTGCAGCCGGGGTTCGTGGAGTCCATCCTCGACCGGCGGGTGATGACGCCGCCGAGCTACGAGCAGCAGTTCGGCATGCCGCGGGGCCACGCCGCGTCGTTCTCGGGATCGCCCCTGTCGGCTCTGCTCGGGCGCCCCCGCCACCTCACCCGCTACACCACGCCGGTTCGCGGCCTGTTCTGCACCGGAGCGGCCACCTTCCCCGGTGCGGGCGTCTGGGGAGCCTCAGGACGCAACGTCGCCGACGTCGTGACCCGGATGCTGTAGGCGGCGCTCGGTCACATATCTCCCGGCCTGCCTCGCCCCGCCGGCATCATCACGCCGTGGCCTTACTCGTCGTTCCGGCGGTGGCCGGAACCCACGGGTTGGCGACGCGCTGTGCGGGAACCGGCCATCGTGCCGTCAACCGGCCCCGGCCGCCGCGGCCACCTCACAGCCGTGCCATCGGGTGGCCCCCCGGTCACGGCGGTAGCGTGACCGCATGGGTACCGGTGGCGACTCCAGTGCGGCGCGACGGCTGGAGAACCTGACCGCACCCCAGATCGCCGAGCGCATCGGCGCAGGCTCAACTCTGGTCTGGCCCATCGGCGCCGTCGAGCAGCACGGACTACACCTGCCGCTGTCGGTCGACCACGTGGTCGCCGACGAGTCTGCCCGCGCGGCCGTCGCCGAGTGCGGCGAGGAGGCCGATGCCTGGCTGCTGCCGACGCTGTCGATCTCCAAGTCCGACGAGCATGCCTGGTCACCCGGCTCGCTGTGGCTGTCCAGCGAGACCCTGCTGGCGGTGATCGCCGACGTGGGTCGATCGGTGGCCGCCACCGGCGCCGAGCGTCTCGTCTTCCTGAACGCCCACGGCGGCAACACGGCGCTGCTGGCGGTGGCCTGCCGGGAGTTGCGCCGCGGATTGGGTCTCCGGACGTTCCTCGTGCATCCGTTCGTGCCGCCCGACCACGGGGGTCGCTCCAGCACCGCCGACGAGTTGGGCATGGGCATCCACGGCGGTCACGACGAGACCTCGGTCATGCTGCACCTCCGCCCCGAACTCGTGCACATGGATCGCGCCGTCCGCCGCGTACCGGAGGGGCTCGCCGACCAGCAGCATGTGCGCTTCGGCGGCCTGACCACGTTCGGCTGGCTGTCCAACGACTTCGGCCCCGACGGTCACATCGGCGACCCCACCGGCGCCACCGCCGAGGTCGGCAAGAAGCTCTTCGAGGCCGCCGTCGCCCTCGTCGCCGAACAACTGGTCGAGATCAGAACCTTCGACTTCGGCCGCTGACCCCTGTCGTCTCCATCCCCGGTTCACACCTCGGGTGGAACGATGATCTCGCAGGCCGGCCCGGTGGCTCTGGACATGCGGCGATCCAATGTGAGCAGTGGGGCGGCGAACGCCTCGGCCAGCGCCACGTACCAGGCGTCGTAGCACGTGAGGTTGGTCCGAAGCTCCCATACGCGCTCGGCGAACGGTGCGAAAGGGTGACATTCCAGGTCCAGGCGGAGCAGGTCGCGGTGGGCTGCGGAGGCTTCGGCAGACGAGACACGGCGGCTCGATTCCAGCCGTCGCAGGATGTTCGAAGCCTCCGCCGGCGCCAACTCCGGGGCGACCAGCGGAAGATGTTCGGAGATCGCCGCTGTCGCCCAGCGGCCGTCGATGCCGGTATCGACGAGTGCCGCCACGAGCGTCGACGCGTCGACGACCGCCGTCACGTCCGGTCGGCGTCGCGAGCCTGCAGGATCTCCGAGGCTCCGACGCGTGTGCCGGTCGCTTCCTTCCGGTACCGCACTTCCCGGAGCCAAGTCTCGAGGGACGGGCGCGCCGCCAGCTTCTCCAACTCGCCGCGCAGGAACTCCTGCATGGACCGGCGCTGCGCCGCGGCTCGGGCGGCGAGCTCGTCACGAACTTCCTCGGGGACGTCTCGAATCGTGATCTGTACAGCCATGACAGCATTCTGACATCTGTGCCATCGATTTGCAAGAGACACGGCGGCCACACCGGCGACCCCACCGGTGCCACCGCCGAGGTGGGCAAGAAACTCTTCGAGGCGGCGGTCGAACTAGTGGCCGAGCAACGAGTCGAGATCAGAACCTGGGATTTCGGCCGCTGACCGGCGGCTAGCAGGGGTCTATTCGCCGCGCCGCCACTGGTCGAGTGCCTCGACGAGGGCGCGCTCCAGCCAGGGAGCGAACCGTCGCTCCGCTTCCTCGAGGTCTTCCTTGTAGTTGACCTGGAACAGGTCTTCGGAGACGGCCTGCAGTTCGACCACCTGCCGGGCGGCATCCTCGTCGCCGGAGGCCTGACGGCGGTAGAAGCACATCGATGCGCCGACCACGCCCCGGAAGTCCCGCCCGACGGTGTGGAAGGACAGAAGGATGTCCGACTGCCCGGACTCGGTCTTGAAGGTGAGCCGCGCCCAGGCGTGGTAGTCGCGAAGGTTGGCGAAGTAGTCGAGTTGTCGAGCTGTATGGACGACCTGGTGGCGACACCAGGTGCGCCGCTCGGGATCCTCGTCGCGTCCGCCGATCACGAAGAAGTCACGGTCGGCTGCCTCCCGGCCGATTCGAGACCGGAGCCCGTCGCAGACTTCTTCGAACTTGTCGATTGCGATCTGTTGGAGGTGGTTTGCGATCTCCTTGGCCTGTGCCGTCTCAACCCTGAGTTCCCGGTCGTGCGAGTCGAATGCTTCTCCGATGGCGTCGATCATCTGTTCGAGACGGGCCTCCTCTCGTTCAACCTCGCCCAGGATGCTCAGGGCGGCCCGCCAGGCCCGCTTCTGAATGGTTCCGACGAGTTCGGTGAGCGGGCCGATGTCGCCGGTGTCGGCGGCTTCGAGGGTGTTGATGTAGTTGCTTCGCTCCTTGGCACGGACGACCAGCGGGAACCATCCGGCGCGGAGCAGAACCAGGGACGCGATCGCGCGGGCCGCGCGGCCGTTGCCGTCCTGGAACGGGTGTATCTGGATGAACCTGTGGTGCAGCCACGCCGCCTCGAGGTCGGGCGGCACCTCCAGAACGGTGTGTTCGTTGTGGAACTCGATCAGCCGATCCATTTCGGCAGCGACGTGTTCGGGGGGGCAGTACTCGTGCGTCGCCCCGTCGGAGCGGGTCGGGTTGTTGGGTCGCTGCTTGTATTCGCCGTGGCGCAACTCGATCCTGGTGGCGCGGCCGAACATGTCGACACCGTCGGCGTGCTTCTGCTTGCGGGTCATCAGGTGGTGGAGTTCCTTGATGAACGAGGTGGTGAGGGGCCGCTGTTGGCGGACGATCTCGAACAACCACTCGACCGCCTCCTGGTGGTCGCGAATGATCCCGGCGATGAGTTCGGGCGAGCCGCCGTCGCTGTCGTCGTGGGCGATGAGCGATGCGTCGATGCCCTGTTCGATGAGCAGGCGCGTCGTTCCCTCGTCCAGCGTGTAGATGCGCTCGATGATGCCTGTCTCGATCGCCCACTCCCGGTTGAGGCGGTCGTTGAACTCCTCCACCTGGCGTTCGTCGAGTTCCCCACGTGCTTCGTCCCATACCGCCATGAGTGCCGGGAGTTCGTCACTGGCTCTCGCGAGGTCGTCGTCGCTGAGATCGGTGATCGGCGTCCACGCGGGATCCACCGGCTGCTCGGTCATGCTCTGACGCTACCTCCGGCGCTGGTGGGGCCGGTTCATGCGGGTGACGCTTCGTACCGCGCGGAGGACTCTTGACCAGGAGAGTGCCGAGTAGTCCGTCGGCGGGGGCAAGCGGGCCGCTGTGCACTGGATTCCGGCTTCGGGAATGACGAGGAGGTCATCGAGAGCGTTACTCAGCAGGCTCCTGAAGACCCGTCCTCCGGGGGCGTCGAGTCAGTTCGTACAGCCCCTGCCGTCGCCGTCGCGGTCCAGCCTGTAGGGGTCTTCGCCGGGCATCAGGACCGTGACGGGCTTCTGATCGGAGCGCAGATCCCCACAGTTCAACGCGTCGCCGGGCAGGTTCGGCAGGCACGGTTGGTAGGCGGGATGACAGTCGGTCGCCGGCTGGGCGCTGACGGTCGTCGGGGGCGCCGGCGGTGATGACGCATCCGGGCCCGTAGCCGGAGGGTCCGGCACGATGCCAACGTCGCAGCCGGACAGGCCGGTGGCCACGACCTCGAAGTCCTGCGGCGTGATCGAGAGCTGCCAGCGGATCTTCACCGTGGCGTATTGCACCAGGTACTCACAGCGGGCACCCGGCGCGGTGGGGCTGTAGCCGGCGGGCCCCCTCGCCGACTTGGAGCGGTTCTCGCCGGCGGCGATGGCGTTGAGGTTGCCGAAGTCGTTGCTGAAGTTGTCCAGCAACTCGTCGGCCCACGCCCAGGCGCCCGACACCCAGGCGTCGGCCAGCGCCACCACGTGGTCCACATCCAGGTCGCGGGGGTTCGTGAATGTCCGGTTCGTGTACGGATCGAACCATTCGCCGGAGTCCACGGCACAGCCGGCGGCGTTCATTGAGAAGTCGACGGCCTCGGCCTGCAGGATCTCGTGACGCGTGTTCACGCAGTCACCGTCGGAGTCCAGCCAACCGGCGAAGTGGTCGCGGTCGTAGTCGGGAACGTTCGGGTCCGGCTCCGCCACCAGCGGCCGCAACAGCTCGATGAGTTCTGCCGCGGCATCGGAGGCGGGAAGTTCGGCGGCGGCCGGCTCCGCTGCAGGAGGTTCGTCGGTGACCGGTTCGGCTGCAGGAAGTTCGGCGGCGGCCGGCTCCGCTGCGGGAGGCTCGG
>CAZTZI010000192.1:0-6499 GCA_964618115.1 uncultured Acidimicrobiales bacterium | reverse complement strand
GCCCGACGCCCTGGCCCGGCCCCGACGACGGCGGCACCGGGGAATCCTGGCCCGACTACGAATTCCGGTTCGACGGTGGTGATGGCGGTCCGGACGTCCTCGATGGGTACTCCAGCGGGTTCGGCCCCAGCCTCGGCGGCTTGGACGTCATCGTCATGTGGATCCTCGAATTGTTGAGCGACCCTGAAGTGCTGGCTGGACTCTTGGATGACTTGGATGAATTGCTTGGCGAGGACGGCCCGTTGCAGGGACTCTTCGGACCCGACGGCGCGCTGGACGGCCTGCGGGGATTGGACGGCCGGGAGGGCTTCGAGGGCTTTGAGGGCGACATGGAGGGCCTGTTCGCCCCCGGCGGCCTGCTGAGCGGCCTCATGCGCTTCGAGGGTCGGGAGTACTTGGAGGGCCTTGAGGGACTCGAGGGATTCGAGGGCGGCCTGTTCGGTCCCGGCGGCCTCTTCGGCGAGATGTTCGGCCCCGACGGTCCCTTCGGCAACCTGATGGACGGCGCGACCGTCGAAGAGGCCCCGGCCGCGGGGCGGACCGGCGCCTGACCGATCGGACTGCCGGAGATGACAGGAGACGCCGGGCCCGCGGATGACTTCGCCGGCAGGGCGGGCGTGGCGTTCGTGAGCGGCGGCAGCGGCGGCATCGGCGCGGCCGTGTGCCGGCTGCTGGCCGAGCGGGGTGCCGAGGTGACTTTCACCTATCGCAGCAGCTCCGAGAAGGCTGCCGCTCTGGTGGACGAGATCGAATCTAGTGGCGGTCTGGCACGGGCCGTACAACTCGACCTCTCCGACACGGACGCGGTGGCGGGGGCCGTCGGGCAAGCGGCGGGCGGCGGGCTGCACACCGTCGTCTACGCCTCGGGGCCCTACGTCTCGATGGAGTACGTGGCGCGCATCGACCCCGAGCGGTTCTGGCGCCAGTGCACCGGCGACATCCTGGCCTTCTACAACCTGGTGCACGCCACGCTCCCCCATCTGCGCACCGCCCGGGGATCGCTGGTCGCCGTCACGACGTGTGCCACGGAGCGGTTCCCCAAGCGCGATTCGCTCTCCTCGGCGCCCAAGGGAGCCGTCGAGGCGCTGGTGCGGGCGGCCGCCAAGGAGGAGGGCCGCTACGGGGTGCGGGCGAACTGCGTCGGGCCGGGGATGATGGCCGACGGCATGGCGGAGACTCTCATGGCGACCGGCGAGGTCGACGAGCGGGCTCAGGCGGTGGCGCTGGGCGAGATCTCCCTGGGACACTTCGGCAGGGCCAGTGACATCGCCGAGGCGGTGTGCTTCCTGGCCTCGGACCGTGCCGGCTACATCACCGGCCAGAAGCTCGACGTGGACGGCGGCTGGACCCTCTGAGCCTCGCTGGAATGACCGAGCCCCGAGGGCGGGGGCGCCGGGGGCCAACGCAGGCGTGCCATTCTCGGAGGCCGCCGGAGCGCCACCGGCGTCCCCGCCCGGACAGCCGCGAACCGCTCCGGCCTGTCTAGCCGGTGTACGGCCGGGAGTAGCTGAGCCGCACGAGGGGGATCTCCCTGTCGGTGCGCTCCTGGTAGCGGGCGTAGCGGGGGGCGCCGGCGATGCGGGTCTCCCAGAGTGCCGTGCGCTCGTCGCCGGTGAGCGTCTCGGCCGTCGCCCAGAAGACTCGCTCCCGGTCGCGCACGATCACCTCGGGATTGGCCCTCAGGTTGTGGTACCAGGCCGGGTTGTACTCGGCGCCTCCGAACGAGCCCACGACCACCATGGAGTCGCCGTCGGGCAGGTAGCTGAGGCACACGGTGTGCGGCTTGCCGGAGCGGCGGCCGATGGTGCGCAGCAGGATGCACGGCATGCCGTCGACGTGGCTGCCGACCTTGCCCGTGGTCAGCTTGTACAGCACGACGTGGGTGCGTGAGATCCACGGGATGAGCCAGTCCGGGGGTGTCCAGTCGCTGACGCTCGTGAGGCTCATCGGTCTCCTCTCCCCGCGGCATCGCGATCGTACCCCCCGGTGTGCGCGGCTCGCCCGTCGGCGATCGCTGCCGGGTTGCGGCCACGAGCCGCGCCGCGGCTCCGAGGGCCGATTCGCGCCGCTCCTATACTCCGGCTCGTGAGCATGCACATCGATCATCCGGCGTTCCAGGTGGCGGCGGCACGCCGGATGCTGGCGCGCGGTGGTTGCGAGAGCCGCGTCGCCGGTCAGGTGGCGCTGCGGGATCCGGACCGTCCCGACTCGTTCTGGATCTCGCCTTGGGGCTACTTCGACGAGACGCTGCCGGGGCACGTCGTGCACGTGGACATGGACCTCGAGGTGCTCACCGGCGACGGAGGTGTCTCGCCCGCGGTCGGGTTCCACGCCGAGATGCTGCGCACGCGACCGGCCGCGAATGCGGTGATCCACACCCACTCGCACTTCGTCGAAGTGCTGAGCACGACGGGCGCCGACATGGGCATGTACTCGGCGGACGCCTGCCTGTTCCACGACGAGCAGGCCCACTACTTCGACGACGGGATCCGGCCGATCGTGGACGGGCCCCGCATGTCGGCCGCGCTGGGGGACCGCAGCGTCCTGTGGCTGGGCAATCACGGCGTGGTGATCGTGGCCGAGACGCTGGCGCTGGCCACCGTGAAGGCCGTCACCCTGGAGTCCTCGGCCCGCTGCCACGTCGAGGCGCAGATGATCGGCGGCAAGGAGATGCCGATAGCCGAGGCGGTCCGCAGCAAGCGGCTCTACCTCGAGAACTTCATCGATGCGATGTGGGAGGCCAACTGGCGCCGCCTGCGCCGCAGCGACCCTGATCTGTTCGCCGCTCTCGACGGCTAGGCGCACCCCATGTGTTGACGGTGTCGATGCCGATCAGATCGATGATCCCCCCGGCGGCGAAGTTGTCGGAATGCACGAGTGCGGCCGGTGCCAGCGGCTCCACAGCCGCCAGGCCGGCCAGGTCGATGGCGGCGGCCGTCCACAGCGGCTTCACGGCGCTGGCGGAGATGTGCTGGCGCCGCTCGTTGAACCCGTAGAGCGTCCCGTCCGCCGAGACGATCGCAAGGGAGGCCCGCCCCGTCGGATCCCACTCGGCGGCGAGACCGGCGAGCTCTTCGAGGAGCGCCACCAGTCGAGCCTCCGTCTCGGGGCTCAGGCCCGCCGGCGCTGCGGGTTCGGCGGCACTGTCGCTTGCTGCTGCATCGTCTTCGGCGCGGCCATCGGCCTGCGCCGCGTCGTTCCTGCCTGACGGGTCGGCGGTCCCGTCCGCCGGTTCGGCCTGTGTCCCGCCATCGGGCTCGGGCGGTGCGGCAGGCGCTGTCTCGGTGGTCGGCGCCGCCGCTGGCGCGGCCGGTACAGCCGGCGGGGAGGTCTCGACGCTGCTGCAGGCGGCGACGGCCAGCGCGGCGACGGCCAGCACCGGGCCGAGCCGACCCGGGCCCGCGGTCCCGTCCGCCGGGCGACCTCCGACCACGAGGCTGCCTCAGTTCGCGGTCGGGTCGAGGATGACCTTGATGGCGCCCTCGGCGCGCCGGGCGGCGGCGTCGAAGGCCTCCGCCGCCGCGTCGAGGGGGTACCGGTGGCTGATGAGCGCCGGCGCCACTTCGGGGTTGGCTTCCATCACGGCGACCGCCGTCTCGATGTCGCGCCCGTCGGGCCCGCGCCCGTACATGATCCCCGTCAGGATGCACAGCTCCTTGAACATGACGCTCGCGCCCGGGAGCACGATGTCGCTGCCCCAGTAGTTCGCCAGCAGCAGCAGGGTGCCGCCGCGCCGCGCTCGCCGGGCGGCCTCCGCGAGCGCCTCGGGCGACCCGGCGGCGTCCACCACCAAGTCGTACCGGCCACCGTCGGGCGACCCGGCGCCGATGCGGTCGGCGGCAGCGCGCTGAGCCTCGTGGCGGGCCTGCACCGCCACGTCCAGACCGCGGTGGCGGGCCGCGGCGGCGGCGCACAGCCCTAGGGCTCCACCGCCGATCACGAGCACTCGCGGCCCCCCGGCACCGGCGTTCGCAACGCGCAGGCCGTGAACGCACACCGCCATCGGCTCGACGAGGGAGGCGTCGTCCACGCCGGTGCCGCCCAACGGCACGATCCCGCTCTCGTCGGCCACCACGTACTCGGCCATGCCCCCGTCGACGCCGATACCGAGCACTTGCCGCACCGAGGTGGGGCACAGGTTGTAGTTGCCGCCAGCGCAGTAGTCGCACGTCACGCCGCACGGCGTCACCGGCTCGACGACCACCGGGGTGCCGTCGGCGAGGCGCCCGGCGATCTCGTGGCCGACGGTGACCTCCGGGTCCAGCAGGCCCAGCCGGGCCATGTGCAGGTCGGAGGAGCAGATGCCCGCCGAGGCGACCGACACCAGTACCTGCCCGTCGCCCGGAACCGGGGTGGGCACGTCACAGAGCTGCATGCGTCCGTCGACGCACCGCACGGCCTTCATGGGGAAGTCATCCTACGAGGCGCACTGGTCGGCTCGGGGCCGCTCGGTGGTGTCGGGCGGGGGTCGAGGACCCGTCCGTCGCCGCGCGGGCCGGCGCATCGGTCGGCTCGGGGCCGCTCGGTAGTGTTGCGGCACCGCCGATCAGCCGAGGAGGCGTGCCATGCCCATCAACCCCGACGCGCTCGGAGCCCAGGGCTCACCCGTCGAGAGCAGCTGGAGCTCCAAGGACTGCCTGCTGTACGCGCTCGGCGTGGGCGCCGGCATGGACGACCCGGTCGGCTCGGAACTGGAGTTCACGACCGAGAACAGCCACGAGGTCACCCAGCAGGCGCTGCCCACCATGTGCGTGGTGCTCGGCGACGGCATGGGCCGCAACCCCGACAACCCCATGCGGCACCTCGGCCCGTTCAACCCGGCGCTGCTGCTGCACGGCGAGCAGACCATCACCCTGCACCGCCCGCTGCCGACCGAGGCCACGATCAGCACGGTCGCCGAGATCACCGGCGTGTACGACAAGGGCAAGGCGGCGGTGGTGGAGATCACCTCCCGCGCCAGCGACGCGGCCGGCGGTCAGCCGGTCTACACCAACGTGGCCACGCTGGTGCTGCGGGGCGAGGGCGGCTGGGGCGGCGACCGCGGGCCGTCGGCGCCCGGCACCGACCGGCCCGACCGCGACCCCGACAGGGTCGTGAGCTACACGACCCGCACCGACCAGGCCCTGCTGTATCGCCTCAACGGCGACCGCAACCCGCTGCACAGCGACCCGGCGTTCGCCGCCCTGGCCGGTTTCGACCGGCCCATCCTGCACGGCCTGTGCACCTACGGCTTCACCGGCCGGGCGCTGCTGCACGCCGTCTGCGGCGGCGACCCCGAGCGCTTCGGCGGCATGTACGGGCGCTTCACGGCACCCGTCTTCCCCGGCGACCGCCTCGACGTGCACGTCTGGACCGAGGGCGACCGCGCCTGGTACCGCACCTTCGTCGCCGACCGCGCGGTCATCGACAACGGCACGATGACCCGCGTGTGAACGGGCCGCTCCCTCCTCGCGGCGATGTGCTGCGCCCGTCGGGCTTCAGCGCAGATGCGTAGGGTGCGCTTCACTTCTACATCAGTCGGCGGCATGCCGGTTGAGGCGCCAACGGCCGGGTTGCCGGACACGACCTCCGCGAAAGGGTCTGCGCGCTCATCGAACCGTGGTTGAATGTGCACGCGGCAAGGAGGTGTCGATTGAAGAGGGCTGAACGACTCCGCTTCGATGTGCCTCTGTACACGGTGGCCGAAGCGGCGCGTATCGTGGACGTTCCCTACTCGACGCTTGCGTCGTGGGCGAAGGGCTACGTGCGTCGTCCGCCCGGACGCCGTCCGATCGTCGGCGCACCGATCATTACTGGCATGCAGGCCGATCGTCCCGGTGAGCCGACGATCCCATTCGTCGGGCTCGTAGAGGCGCTCGTCTTGGCGGCGGTCCGTCGTAGTGGTGTCCCGATGCAGCGAATCCGCCCCGCTCTGGACGCCCTGAAGAGCGAAATCGGCGTTGAGTACGCGTTGGCGTCGGAGAAGCTCTATACCGACGGTGCTGAGGTGTTGTACGACTACGGCGAGAGCCGTCGCGGCACCGACGAGGGCGACTGTGCGCTCGATCTCGTTATAGTTCGCAGCAGCCAGCGCGTGTTCGTGGAGATCATCCAGTCGTACCTTCGCCGGATCACCTACGGGGATGACGGCTACGCGACCGTGATATCTGTCCCCGCCTACGAGCTTGCTGAGGTCGTAGCGGATCCGAGGAGGTCGTTCGGGGCGCCGATCTTCACCCGAGGGGGGGCACGGGTGGAGGATGTACTAGAGCGTTTCTGGGCGGGCGAGACACTTCTGGAGGCAGCCGCAGAGTTCGGCGTCCCGGTTGGAGAACTCGAAGACGTCATCCGTGTCACATCCCGCCGGGCTGCCTGACCTCTTTCTGGACCGCAGCCTGGGCCGGCTCAAGGTTCCTGCATTGCTGCGGGAGGCCGGGCTGCGGCTCATAACCCTCAGTGAGTACTACGGAGTGCCGGCCGACGCGCAGGTAGCTGACGAGGATTGGCTGGAACTCGCCGG
>CAZTZI010000191.1:0-15412 GCA_964618115.1 uncultured Acidimicrobiales bacterium | reverse complement strand
GACCTGGAGATCGGCGACGGCGAATTCTTCGCCCTGCTCGGACCGTCGGGCTGCGGCAAGACCACCACGCTGCGGATGATCGCCGGGCTCGACTTCCCGACCATGGGCAGCCTCAAGATCTTCGGTGACGAGGTGGGGACGGGGTCGGTCATCCGTGCTGTCTCCTCAGGTACGCCCGTAGTCAGCACCGGCGACGCCGACCTTGACGGCCTGCAGGCAGATGAAGTCGTGCGCGAGCGTGGCGGCGGCCAGCGCGGTGATCTCGGCGACGTCGTAGGGCGGCGAGACCTCGGTGACGTCCATGCCCACCAGGTCCACATCTCCCAGCGACCGGATCGCCTCGAGGGCCTGCGCGGTCGTCAGACCTCCCGCCACGGGGGTGCCTGTGCCGGGAGCGAAAGCCGGGTCGAGGCAATCGATGTCGAAGGTGAGGTACGCCTTGGCGTCGCCCACCACCTCGCGGACGACCTCGACAGTTGCGCGGATGCCCTCGCGGTGCACCCATGGCGCTCCGAGGATCGTGAAGCCGTGCGTGTCGTCGTTGTGGGTGCGGATCCCGATCTGCACCGACGTGGCCGGATCCACGATTCCCTCGCGGGCCGCCCGCAGGAACATCGAGCCGTGATCGAGACGGGTGCCGTCGTCGGGCCACGTGTCGCAGTGCGCGTCGAAGTGAACGAGTGACAGGGGCCCGAACTTCTTGGCATGCGCGCGCAGCAGGGGGTAGGTGATGAAGTGATCGCCCCCCAGGGTCACCATCGTGGTGTCGGCGGCCAGGATCCCCTCGGCGTGCGCCTCGATGCGCTCGACGGCCGTTTCAGGATGGCCGAAGTCCATGAAGCAGTCCCCGTAGTCGACCACGGCGAGGTGATCGAAGGGGTCGAATCCGAAGGGATAGGCCTCGAGTTCCGCGAGACCCACCGAGGCGGCGCGGATCGCCCGGGGTCCGAGGCGGGCCCCGGGACGGTTGGACGTCGCCATGTCGAAGGGGATCCCCGACACGACGATGTCGGCTGCGGCGATATCGCGGGTGTAGTTGCGGCGCAGGAAGGACACGGCACCGCCGTAGGTCATCTCCGGATCGCGCCCGCCGAGGTCCCGGCTGCGGAACGCCTGATCGCCCAGTAGGCGCCCCTCGCTCATCCCACGCCCCAGTCGTAGGTCTGCTTGGTGATGCCCAGGTAGGGGAGGGTCTCGACGCTCATCACCCCGTCCATGGTGCGAATGGTGTTGACGTGGCTGACGAACGTGTCGCCGTCGGTGCACACCAACTCCACGATGAGGTCGTAGCGGCCGGCGGTCAGCACGATGTAGACGGCATCGTCCATGGCACCGATCTCCGCCGCCAACTCCCGGGTGTCGTCGGTGGCCGTGATGCCCAGCAACGCCTGGTAGCCGAGCCCGATCTTGACCGGATCGGTCACGGCCACGATGTCGATGACGCCGCCCGCCGTGAGACGCCTGACGCGCTGGCGAGTGGCCGCGTCCGACAGCCCGATCAGGCGCCCCAGCGCCGAGTACGCCATGCGGCCGTCGGTCTGCAGGTACTTGATGATCTCGCGGTCCTTCTCGTCGATCATGCGACCCTCCCGGTCTTGGCATCCGCGTGCTCGGGGTTGTGCCAGACGATCAGCGCGGCGTAGTTGTCCACCGCCGGATCCTCGATGTAGCCGGCGAGCGCGCACGGGGCTTCGAAGCCGTTGCGCAACTGGAAGCTCAGGGTGGGGTCGTACAGCCGGCCGGCGCGCACCTCGGCGATGTAGGCGTCCGCGCTCATCCGGTCCTTGTGATCGGCGTAGCCGGGAATCACGCCGCCGGCCACGATGCCCCGCAGGTTCAGGTCGCGGCACACCTTCTTGCGGAGCGCGTAGAGCTCCGAGCCGATGCCCCGGCGGCGGTATTCGGGGCGGGTCGAGATGCCGGTGCCGTAGTACCAGTCGCCGCCGGGAACGTGCCCGCTGCTGCTGTTGTCGTGCGGGACGATGTCACCGATCGTGTGCTGCGGGGAGTCGAGGTCGAACCGGGTGCGGACCCCCAGCCCCATCGCCACGAGCAGGTCGCCGTCGAACGCCGCGAAGCAGCCCTCGGCGAAGTCCTCGGCCAGGAGCAGCAGACTCGCCTCGTCGTAGAGATCGGCGGGGTCGGCGGTCGGATAGGAGGCGAGTTCCAGAGCAGCCAGATCCGCCGCCCACTCGGGACGGATATTGGCGTAGGCGAGCCCCGAGCGCTCACCCACCATGGCGACCTCGAGATCAGCCATGGGGCGCCGCGACGAGTTCGTAGTCGTTCTCCGCCGGTCGACCCCAGCAGGCCCAGAAGTCGCCGGTCCGGGGCCTCATCACCGCCGCGCCGCTGGACTCGATACCGAACGGCGCCCGGGCCGTCACGCAGATCGCCGCCGGCTCGCGCGTCAGGGAGAAGAGCCGCTCGGCGTCTATCGGCCCGGCGGCCAGCAGTTCGGCGGCGGTGGCGAGGCGCGTTCGCGAGCTATCCATCAACCGCGGGTCGCGCTCGGCCTGGGCGGCACCGGAACGAGCGTCCAGGGTGTGGTTCGTGTGGACGAGCGGATCACCCTGCAGCGGCGTGACCGGCCGGACCGACGGCATGGCCTCGACGTTGAACCCGTCGCCGCCACGATCGAGGATCAGGTAGTTGTGCGCGCCGGCCAGGTCGGCACCCAAGAGGACGTCGAGGGCCTCGGCGGCCGTCGAGCATCTCAGCATCGCGCGCACGACCGACGGCCAGGTGACGCCGAGGCATCCGTCAGTGCCGGTGAGGTTGTTGATGCCGACGCTGACGCCCTCGCTGTTCATGCCGATCTGGCCGAGGCAGCCGGTGGTGGTGAAGACGCGCGCCGCCGGTACGCCGTCCGGTCTGGCCCGCAGCATGAGGACGTGGTCGGTTGCCGAGGTGTGCATGTCCCAGGTCTGCGCCAGGAATCCGGCGCCGCCCGCCCGCCCGTCGGGCACGATCACCGCCGTGCAGTCGTCCTCGGAGACGACCGATGTGCCGAGGCTGCCGGCGGTGGCCCGGACCACATCGACGAAGTCGGTGAAGCCGCCGACGACGATGGCCTCGGGCAGCGAGATCCCCGCGGCTTCGGCCATGGCGACCATCTCGGCGTGGAGGTCTCCGTCGAAGGACTCGTGCGCCGGGATCATCGAGTGAGCGATGTCGAGCACGTCGGCTCGCGACAGAGACGCCCCGGTCCACATCCCGGATGCCACGATTCCCACGCGATCGGCGGCATAGGCCCGGATCTCCGCGGCGTGGGCGCGCCCGTGTGCGACACCGATCTCCCCCGGCGATCCCGCGGCGTCCAGCACGCGCAGCGGCGGCCGCTTCATGTGACGGTCCGGGTGCCGATGGCCGCGGCGAACGCCTCGTCAAGAACGCCGAGCGCCTCGTCGATCTGCTCGTCACTCGTCGTGACCGCCGAGATGGGCATGCCGGCGGAGACGGCCGCGGCGCGCCGCTGCACGAGAGCCGGGCTGTTCGGGCCGGGCACGTCGGTGACGAGTTTGATCGAGCCCATGCGTTCTCGCTTCCGGGTGCGGATGGCCGGGTGCCGGTCCGCCCGATCTGGGACACTACCAAAACCGAATCAGCTACGCATTGTCACGACGGATTCCGAATGCAGATACGTCACTGACTTGCCATCTGCACCGTTGCGCTCTACCGTGACGAGCGATGTCAACGGTCGCCGACGCCACGCCTCGCGCCCTGTGGCTCGACCGCCTCGACCCGGCGATCCAGCATCGCGGGGCCCTCGAGGGCGACCGGCAGACCGACGTTGCCATCGTCGGTGGGGGGTTCAGTGGTCTGTGGACGGCCTACTACCTGATCCGGGCGGACCCGTCGCTGCGCATCGCCGTGCTGGAGCGTGACTACTGCGGGTTCGGGGCATCGGGTCGCAACGGCGGCTGGGCGTGCGGTGAGCTGGGAGGGTCCACCGGAGGGACGATCGCCCGCTACGCTCGCCGCTCCTCGCATGCCGACGCCATGCGCCTGATCCGGGCGGTGTTCGACGCCGTCGACGAGATCCAGCGGATCTCGACGCGCGAGGGCCTCGCCTGCGGCTACGCCAAGGGCGGCACGATCCGCCTGGCGCGCAACGCGCCACAGGCCAAGCGCCAGCGCGAAGAGATCGACGAGTTGCGCGCCCAGGGATTCACCGGGGAGGAGGTCCGCCTGCTCGACGCCGGCGAGGCGCGCCGCTACCTCAACGCCACGGGCGTACGGTCAGGGATTCTGCTGGGGCCGTCGGCCGCGCTCGACCCGGCCGAACTCGTCCGGGGACTGGCCGATGTCGTCGAAGCCGCCGGTGTGGCGATCTACGAGCAGACGACGGTGTCCGAACTCGCCCCACGCCGCGTCCACACCGCGCACGGCACGATCACCGCGGACGTCGTCGTGCGGGCGACAGAGGCGTACACCCGCGACCTCCGCGGCCAGCGGCGTGCCCTGCTGCCCGTCTACTCCCTGATGATCGCCACCGAACCGCTGCCGGCCGGCGTGATCGCCGAGATCGGCCTGCCGGGGCGCCCCACGTTCTCCGACGACCGGCACATGGTGATCTACGGCCAGCGCACCGCGGATGACCGCATCGCCTTCGGCGGTCGCGGCGTGCCCTACCTGTACGGCTCCCGCATCGACCGGCGGACCGAACTGGACGAGCCGTCGCACCGGTTGATCCACGACACGCTCGTCGAGCTGCTGCCACCGTTGCGGGACGCCCGGATCACGCACCGCTGGGGCGGCGTGCTGGCAATTCCCCGCAACTGGCTGCCGGGTCTCACCCTCAACCGCACCGCGGGGATCGGCGTCTTCGGCGGTTACGTCGGCACCGGCGTGGCCTGCGCCAACCTTGCCGGACGGACGATGGCGGAGCTGATCCTGCGCTCGGAGACCGAGCGCACCAGCCTGCCGTGGGTGGGGGCGACGGCCCGCACCTGGGAGCCCGAACCGCTGCGCTGGCTGGGCGTGCGATCCAGCCGCCGCATCCTCCGCGCCGCCGACGACCGCGAATTCCGCACAGACCGCGAGGCTCGCACCGCCTACCGGTTGTCCAGGCTCCTGCGGGGCGCCTGAGTCGGCGCTCCGGATCCTCCAGCCGTCATTCCGGCGAGAGCCGGAATCCAGGTGCGAAGCTGCTCGGTCGAACTCAGGTGTGCCCGCGGGAACGGTCTAGCGCTCCACGTGCAGGGACGACCCCAACTCGCCGAGCACCAGATCGCGCTCGAAGTCGGGCACGTGGTCGCGGGGTACCGGCGCCAGGGCCTCGATGAACGTGCACCCCGTCTCGGAGTACAGCTCGTGGGGCACGCGGCGGTTCATGACGGCCACGTCGCCGGCGACCAGGTGGCGCTCCTCGTCACCGATCGTGAGGGTCATCTCACCCTCGGTGAGCACCACGATCTGCTCGGTGGCGTCGTGGTGGTGGCGGGCGACCGTCGTGCCGGGCTGGTAGGTCACCCGGCACACCAGCACCTGCTCACCGCCGATGGCGTGCAGGTGCACACCGGGGAAGAACTCGAGGGCGTCCACGCCGTTCCAGGTGCGGAACGGCGAGGAGGCGGCGTCGTCGGTGCTCATCGGCTGTTGCGAGGTCGTCGGCCCCTCAGACCTCCGGCGTCCAACTCAAGCCCGTTCCGACGGTGTTGATGGAGATCTCCTCGTCGAAGATCACGTGCTTGCCCTCCCGCCGGGGCCCGCCGCCGGCGTCGCGGGCGTCGAGGGCCCGGAGGACCCGCTCGGGAGTGATGGGCAACTCGGTCACCCATACGCCGATGGCGTCGTACACCGCCGTGGCGATGGCGGCCGGCTGCGCGTTGTTCGACATCTCGCCGATGCCCTTGGCGCCGTAGGGCCCGTCGGCAGACGGGTTCTCGATGATGATGTTGTGCAACTCGGGCAGGTCGGCGCTGGACGGGGCGTAGTAGCTGCCGAAGTCCCCGGCGCGGTGCTCCGCGGAGGGGTAGTAGGGGTAGCTGTCCTCGAGGACACCGAGGCCGAGGCCCATGATGGCGCCGCCTTCGATCTGACCCTCCACCAGCGCAGGGTTGATGGCCTTGCCCACGTCGTAGGCCTGCGTCAGCTTCAGGACCCGGACCTCGCCGGTCTCGTCGTTCACCGCCACCTCGGCGGCGCAGGCGGCGTAGGAGATGGCGGCGTGCGGTACGCCGTCGACCTCGCCGGTGGTCGGGTCGGAGATGGCGGCGTAAGGATTCAGTTGGGCGCCTGTACCGGTGATCAACTCGCCGTGGCCCCACGTGGCGGCGGCGGCCACATCGCCCACGCCCAGCTTCTTCGTGGGAGCCCCCTTGGCCAGCACCTCGCCGTCGTCGATCTCCAGGTCCTCGGGGCTGATCTCCATCTCCTGGCCGGCCACCTCCAGGATCCGCTCCCGGACGCGCTGCGCGGCCTTCAGCACCGCCTTGCCGGCCACGAACGTGGCACGTGAGGCGAAGGTGCCGGTGCACACCGGCGACGAGTCGGTGTTGGAGTTGTCGAAGGTGACCCAGTCGTACGGCACCCCGATGGTGTCCGCCACGATCTGCGTCTGGATCGTCTTGGCGCCGTTGCCGATGTCGCTCGTGCCGCTGAACACGTCGATGCGACCGTCGGGCTTGACCTTGATCCAGGCCTGCGACGGGTCGCCGTTCTGGTTCATGCCGGTGGGGTATTCGATGGACGCGATGCCGCGCCCCCTATGGATGGCCATCAGTGGTCCTCCGGGTTTCCGAGTTGGCCGACGAGGTGCTCCGGGAGCCATTCGCCCTGGCGCATCTCGCGGGTGGCGTCGCTGTAGGGCGCCGCCAGTTCGGTGTCGGTGGCGCCGGCGATGGCGTGCAGCACGTCCACCGTCGACGGGTCCGTGTAGGTGATGCCGTTCGGCGAGGTGTCGCCGATGCGGTTGGCGTTCTTGAGTCGCATCTCGAACGGGTCGACGCCCAGTTCTTCGGCGATGCGGCTCATGTGGGTCTCCACGGCGAAGGACACCGACGTGACCCCGTAGCCCCGCATCGCCGAGGTGGGCACCCGGTTGGTGAAGCACACGTAGCCGTCGAAGTGCAGGTTGGGGATCGTGTAGGCGCCCGTGTGGTGGAAGCTGTGCTTGGTGACGCCGTAGGGCGAGAAGCGGGCGTACCCCCCGGCGTCGTGCAGGGTGAGCATCTTGCGGCCCAGGATCCAGCCGTCGCTGCTGACCCCGTCGATGATCTCCATGTGCCACGGCGCCCGTGTGCTGGAGCAGAGGAACTCCTCCTCGCGGGTCCAGCGCCACTTGACGGGTCGGCCGGACTTCTGGGCGAGCAGCGTGCACAGGGTCTCGGTGGCGGTGTCCACCTTGCCTCCGAAGCCGCCGCCCACGGTGCCGCCCACGAACTTGAACTTGTTCAGCGGCATTTGCAAGTGCGCAGCCACGACCCCCATGGAGAAGTAGAGCGCCTGGGTGCAGGAGTAGATCGTGAAGCGCCCGTCCGGCTCCGGCACCGCCAGGCCGACCTGGGTCTCGATGGGCATCTGCTCGATGGCGGCCGGCCGGTAGACGCCCTGGATGATCCGATCGGCCTGCTCGAAGGCTTGGGTGACGTTGCCCTTGCGGATCTGCCGGACGTTCATCTCGCCCTCGAAGTGGGGGTAGATGGTGCCCCACTCGTGGATCTGCGGGGCGTCGGCGTCGAACGACTTGCGCATGTCGAACAGAGCCGGGAGCTCCTCGAATTCGATGTCGATGGCGTCCACGGCTGCCTGCGCGGCGCCGGTGTCCTCGGCGGCCACGACGGCGATGGGCTGGCCCTTGTAGCGGACTTCGTCCTTTGCCAGCAGGGGCTCGTCGGCCGGGATGCCGAGCGCCGAGAGGTGTCCGTAGGTCAGCAGCGGCACGTCGGTGTGCGTGACGATGGCTGCCACGCCGGGCATCTTTTCGGCCCGAGACGTGTCGAGGTGTTTGATGGCGGCGTGGTGATACGGCGAGCGCAGCGCTTTGGTGTGAAGCATCCCGTTCACTCGCACGTCGTCCACGTAGGCGGTGCGCCCGGTGACGTGACCGACCCCGTCATAGCGAGGTAGGCGGGCTCCTACTGCTTTCATGTCGTCCCCTTCGCCTGGACTAGCGGGATCTGGTTGTTCTTGAAGTTCAGCCGAGCACCGTCGTGTGCGAGCTCTCGGCGGTGGTCGACAGGTCGAAATTGCCGTCACGGGCTGCCGCCACGGCATCCACGATCTTCAGGTAGCCGGTGCAGCGGCACACGTGGCCGGCCAGCGCCTCGGTGATCTCGGCCACCTCGGTGCTACCCCCGCCGGTGAGGTAGGCAGTCGCCGCGATGATCATGCCGGGCGTGCAGAAGCCGCACTGCGCCGCGCAGAAGTGAACGAACGCCTGCTGCACATCGGACATGTGCTCGGGGGTACCGAGACCCTCCACCGTGGTCACCTCTGCGTCGGCGATCACCCCGACCGCGGTCAGGCACGAGCGCCGCGGGGCGCCGTCGATGAGCACAGTGCAGGCCCCGCAGCCACCGTTCTCGCAGCCGGCCTTGGGACTGAGCACGTCCAGTTCCTCCCGTAGGACGTGCAGCAGGGGAGTGAGCGGTGGACTGTCCACCGTCCGGTTCGTGCCGTTGACGACGATGTTCACGCGCTCTCCTCCAACTCGTTCAATACCTGTCGCACCAGGGCGGGCAGCGTGCGCGCCCGGTACCAGCCCGACGCCAGTGGATCGTCGGACGGCTCGACGTCTCCGGCGGCCGCCTCCCCGGCGGCGTCGGGATCGCCCGAGAGCGCCTCGGCGCTCCGGAGCCTCGACCCGACCGCCCCGGCGCCGACGACGGCAAGCTGGGTGGCTCCACCGGTGGTGCGCACTCCCGAGGTGGCCATCACGGTGAAGTGGTGAGCGTGCGGTCGCCCGAGACTTGCGAAGGCCCCTTTGGCGGGCTCGGTGTAGCTGACGTCCAGCAGCAGCCGCCCGGTGCGGTTCGCCAGGAAGTCCTCCAGTGATTCGCTGCGCTCGCCGCCGACGCCGGCGGAGCGTGCGGTTGCTCCCAGCGCCAGCAGTGGTCCCTGCAGATCGCCGAATCCCGCGGGGGCGCACAGATTCCCCCCGACGGTGGCCTGGGCCCGTATCTCGTTGTCGCCGATCGAGGCGGCGCACGGCCCGAGCGGTGAGGACTCGCCGACGAGGGCCACGATGGGCGTCATGGCGCCGATGGTCACCGTGCCGTTCGAGCGCGTGAGGTAGTTCAGCCCGGCGTCGCCGAGCATGATGACCCGCCCGGGCTGCGCCCGGCCGAAGTGCAGGTCGGGCACGAGGAGCGTGCCGCCCGCGAGGACGGAGACGCCCGCACCGTCACCGAACGCCGAGGCCGCCTCGGAGGAGGAAACGGGCCGGATCACCTCCGCGGTGGACGCCATGACGTACTCCCTTCGCTGTTCGCCGAGGTGGCCGGACTATAGCAAGTGAGCGTCTTGGGAATTGAAGATGCAGTACTTGGGAGAGAGCACGGGTCGGCACCGGGCCGTATTGGCCGCAGGTGGAAGATTCCGCTACTTTGTCGCTCACTTCCGCAGCGGGGCGGCCGCGGACGCGGCGCGCCGCCGGACCGAATGTAACGCGACAAGGGGGAGACGGTGGCAAACATTCAAGCCCACTCCGAGGCAGTGTGGGAACTGGTCGATCACGACGCCGAGGTCGAACAGGTCGCCACCGGTTTCACATTCACCGAGGGGCCCATCTGGCACCCGACGGAGCATCACCTTCTCTTCAGTGACATGCCCGGCGACGTGCGCCGCAAGTACACCCCCGACGGCACTGTCGTCGAGGTCATGCGGCCGTCGAACAAGTGCAACGGCATGACGTATGACGCCGACCTGAACCTGGTCGTCTGCGAGCACGTCACCTCGAGCCTCATCCGGGAGAACACCGATGGGACGAGGGAAGTGTTGGCGTCGCACTTCGAAGGCCAGGAGCTGAACAGTCCCAACGACGTGGTGGTCGGCTCCGATGGCTCGGTCTACTTCTCCGACCCGTGGTTCGGCCGGATGCCGGTCTTCGGACTCGAGCGCGAGCGGGATCTGGGTTGGCAGGGCGTGTTCAGGGTCCCGCCCGGCGGCGGGGTGGAACTGGTGGTCGACCGCGACACCTACGACCAACCCAACGGTCTGTGCTTCTCTCCCGACGAGTCGCTCATGTACATCAATGACACCATGCGGGGCCTCATCAACGTCTACGACGTGAACCCCGACGGGAGTCTCAGCGGGGAGCGGCTGTTCTTCGACGGCATCGGCACCGGTGTGATCGAGGACGGCATCCCCGACGGTATGAAGTGCGACGAGCTCGGCAACATCTGGGTCACGGGTCCGGGTGGCGTGTGGATCATCAGTTCGGGAGGCGAGCGGCTCGGCACCGTGCCCGTGCCCGAGAACGTCGGCAATCTCTCCTGGGGCGGGGCCGACTGGCACACCCTGTTCATGCCGTCGTGCACCTCGCTGTACACGCTGCGCACGCGTGTGGGCCCGCGGCGCGAGCCCTACATGGGCTGACCGAGCCGGCAGCTCCCGAAACCGAAACAGTCCTGACAACCGAGCGAGAGGGGAACCCGATGAGCGATCTGTCGCTGGATGCGAGCCGCTGCGCCTTGATCATCCAGGATCTCCAGAACGATGTGATCACCGAGGGCGGAGCGTTCGGCGAGTCCGGTTCGCCGCAGCACGCCATCGAGCAGAACGTGGTCGCCAACGTGGCCCGCCTCGCCGATGCCTGCCGCGGCCTCGGCGTGCCGGTCATCCACGTGTGGTACATCGTCGAGGAAGGTGCTCCGGGTCTGAAGCTCAACGCCCCGCTCTTCCAGGGCGTGAAGGACACCGACGGCCTGGAGCGCGGCTCCTGGGGAGCGGCCGCCGTCGACGGGCTGGAGGCGCAGGACGGGGACTTCATCGTCGAGAAGATGCGCATGAGCGCCTGGCAGGGCACCAAGCTGGAGAGCTTCCTGGCCGGCACCGGCCGCGACACCGTCATCGTGACGGGGGCGTGGACCAACATGTCCGTCGAGCACACCGCACGCACCGGTGCCGACAAGGGCTACTACATGGTCGTGCCCGAGAACGGCTGCTCCACGATGAGCGCGGACTGGCACAACGCCTCGATCAACTACGCTCTGCAAAACGTATCGACGGTGACCGACGTGGATTCGGTCATCGGCGCCCTGGGGGGATGACCGGGCGACAACCTCGATGGGGGACTATGACCTGATGGGGACAGGCAACTCGTGACGACCATCGTCGTCGGTGCCGTGAACGCCCTGCTGGGACGTCGCGGGAGAGCCGTGCGCTGGCAGCGCAGCCTGTCGCGCCTGCTGATCGCCGCGGCGATCGCCTTCGTCCTGGTGTGGGTCATCTTCCTGGCCAACAACACCTCCGCCGGGTCCGCCGTCAGTGCTCCCAGCGAGTTCCTGAAGAGCATCCTCAACGCGCTGACCATCAGCGGGATCTACTTCATCGTGGCCTCCGGCTTCACCCTCGTCTTCGGGCTGATGCGCACGGTGCAGATGGCGCACGGGTCGCTGTTCCTTCTGGCCGGCTACTTCGCCCTCGAGTACCAGCTCGACTTCCTGGGCGTGACCGGGACGCCGGACCGTGGCATCGTGGGCTGGGGCGACTGGTGGTTGCCCCTGGTGATCGGAGTGGTCATCGTCAGCGGTCTCGGGTTGTTCATCCAGCAGGTCTTCCTGCGCTGGAACCAGGGGCAGGACCTGCGCCAGGCGCTGATCACGATCGCCATCTCCATCGTCCTGGGCGATCAGATGATCCAGCACTTCGGCGGCGTCGCCGAGCCGATCACCTTGACTCACGAGATCCACGGCTACGTGGAGTTCGCCGGAATCCGCTACGGCATCCACCAGTTGTTCGTGATCGGCATGGCCCTCGGCGTGGGCGGCGGACTGTGGCTGCTGCTGAAGAAGACCCGCACCGGGATGGTGATCCGCGCCGGGGTGGATGACACTCCCATGGTGCAGGCCCTGGGCATCAACGTGCAGAAGGTGTTCGCCGTGGCCTTCGTGCTGGGCTCGGCGCTGGCCGGCCTGGGAGGGGTGATCGCCGGCTCCTCGGTCACCACCCTGGCCCCCGGCGTGGACGGGCAGTGGCTGCTGCATTCCCTGGTGGTCGTGATCATCGGCGGGATGGGGTCGCTGGGCGGCGCCGCGGCCGGCTCGCTGCTCTACGGCCTCGCCACCGCCCTGGCACCCGCCTACCTGCCCACCGACTACGCCTACTACTCGATCATCGCCACCTTCGTCATCCTGGCGCTGGTCCTGGCCATGCGGCCCTACGGGTTGTTCGGAAGGCCGGCGTGATTCTCTCCCGCCTGCGAGACGGTGCCGGGGCAGGCGGCGGCATGCGTTCGGGCGACTACTCCCGCAACACCCGCCGGCTGGCGTTGATCCTGTTCGTGGCCCTCGTGCTGGTGGGCGTCTTCCAGGCGATCACACCGGACCCGTTCCGGCACTACTTCGTCGATGTCGTGCTGACGCGGTCGCTCATCTTCGGCGTCGCCGCGGCCAGCATCGTCTTCCTCTCCGCCTTCGGGGGGATGATCTCCCTGGCGCAGACGCTGATGTACGGCGTGTGCGCCTTCACCATCGGCAACGCCGTCACCACCGGCGGCAGCAAGGGGCTCAACCTTGGTTGGAACCCCTGGGTGGGCGTCGTGCTGGGCATCGGCGTGACCACGGCACTGGGATTCCTGATGGGGCTCTTGGCCAGCCGCTCCAGCGGTCTCTACTACCTCATGATCACGCTCGCCTACGGCGTGATCGGCTACTACTTCTTCGTGCAGGTCACGGTGCTTTCGGGCTTCGGCGGCGTCAACCAGGTGGGCGCCCCCGAGTACATCGGCGAGCCCACCACCATCACCAACCCGGAGCGGCTGTTCTACACCTGCCTCGTGGTGGCGGTGGCGGTCTACCTGCTGTTGCGCTACGTGTCGCGCACCCCGTTCGGGTTGGCTCTGCAAGGGGTGCGTGACGACCCCGTGCGCATGAACTCCCTCGGCTACAACGTCGCCATGCACCGCACGTGGGCCTTCACGCTGGCCGCCTTCGTGGCCTCCCTGGGGGGCGTGCTCTACGTCTGGGAGCAGCGAGCCATCGCCCCCACGGCCATCAATCTGGGCGGCATCCTGAACCTCCTGGTGATGGCCATCATCGGTGGGGTGCTGGTCCTGGAGGGCGCCTGGTTGGGGGCGTTCATCTTCGTGGCGCTCGAGAACTATGTGCGCAATGTGGTATTCCTCAACAACTTCATCGAGGAGTCCCGCTTCCGTACGCTCATCGGAGCCATCGTGCTGATACTGGTGCTGGCGTGTCCGGACGGCGTCGTGGGGTTGCGCAAGGTACGCGGTGCGGTGCCGCTGGCGCTGATCGGCGCCGCGGTCTGGGGTGCTGTCGGGGGCCTGCAGGAGGGCAATCGCGGTGCCATCGCCGGCGTCATCGTGGGAGCGGTCGCAGGCATCGGCGCGGCCGGACTGGTGGGTTGGCTGGCGGGTCACCGCAGCACCGCCCGGGACCTCTGGTCGAAGCTGCTGTCCACGGGCCGGTCGGGTGGAGTTTCCGTCGGCAACTAGCAAGGGAGGCACCGCGGGAGGATTCCGCCACTGAGGGAGATTGGAACCGGGAAGAGATGGCAGTCGCCAAGGAACAGGACGGATAGATCGGCACAGAGGGGAGGAAAGTCACGCACCACACAGCAACGGAAGACAACAACAGGGCGGAGTTTCCGACCTGCCACGAAGATCGAACGTGACCGAAGGTGGTCACGGATCGAGGCAACACTCAGAAAGCACTGGACACCAGACAAGGAGGAGATAGTGCGAACCAAAGGAAAGCAGTCAATCTGGCTGAAGATCTCGGTGCTGGCCATGGCACTCGCCATGGTCGCCGCGGCCTGCGCAAGCGACAGTGGATCCGAGGACGCCGATGCGGCTCTTGCTGCCGCAGGGGGCGCCCGGGACGAGGCGAGCGCGGCTCTGGCCGACGCCGCTGCTGCCGCCGCCGCAGCCGACGCCGCGCTCAAGGCGGCCGAGGCCGCTCAGGCAGCCGCGGAACTGGCTCAGGCGACCGCCGATGGCAACGAGGCGGCCGTGGCCGCCGCCGAGGCACAGCTCGCAGAAGCACAGGCCGCAGCGGATGCTGCCCGCGACCAGGCAGCCGCGGCGCAGGATGAAGCGGCACAGGCCCGCGCAGCAGCCGCAGAGGCCGAGGCGCAGGCATCAGCCCCGCCACCCCCGGCGGCAGCCCCCGACGAGGACATGGACGACATGGCCACGACGGTTGTCAACGTCGCCATCCTCTCGGACTGCGAGGGCGCCTTCGGGGCCTTCCACGACAGGGACATCGCCGGCGTGGTCACCGCCATGGCGGAGCACGCGGGCGCCACGGTCAACGACCGCAACCGCCCGCAGGCCGGCTGGAGCAACGCCTCCATCAACGGCGTGGCGATCGAGTTGGTGGGCATCGGCTGTGCCGACGACACCGCCGAGGCGGCCCTGCGCGAGACGCGGCGCCTCATGGAGGACATCGGCGCCGACATCATGATCGGCCCGCTCTCCGGTGACGAGAGCATCGCCGTGGCCAACTACGCCAAGGACCACCCGGGTCAGACGTTCGTGAACGGCACGTCGGGTGCGCAGGACTCCACCATGGCGGTCCGTGCGCCCAACTTCTTCCGCTTCAACGGTGACGGGGCGCAGTGGAACGCCGGTCTCGGCGACATCGCCCACAACGTCCTGGGGTGGGACACCGCAGCGGTCATCGGTGACGACTACAGCTTCGCCTGGACTTCCACGGCGGGCTTCATCGCCGAGTTCTGCGCCGCAGGCGGCGACGTGATCAGCCGGGTGTACCCGCCGCTGAACACCACCGACTACTCCGGTTTCGTGGAGCAGTTGCCAGGACCCGACGAGGTGGACGGCTACTTCTGGGCCGTGGGCGGTGCCGGTCTGGTGCCGGCCCTGAACGCCTTCGAGGACGCCAAGGGCGACGTCGTGGGTGCGCAGCACATGGGCAACCTCTTCTGGGGTATTCCGGACGTGTTCACCGCGATCGGTCCCCGCGTCGTGGGTTCCTACTCCGGCGGCTTCGGCAACGCGCCCGACCTGCAGACCGACAAGGCGGCGGCGTTCCGCGCGATCATCAACAGCCACTTCGACGAGATCCCGTTCGCGGGCTCGCCGGCTCCGGCGGATGCCGCGTACTTCGACGCCTTCTTCATGAACTACTACAACAACACCTGGGGCCTGATCGAGGGCCTCAAGGCGATCGGGGCCGACCTCTCCGGCGGCCACGAGCCGTTGTGGGAGGCGATCAGCAACGTGACGCTCGACGCCGCGTTCGGCCAGATCAGCCTGGACTCCAAC
>CAZTZI010000190.1:0-2667 GCA_964618115.1 uncultured Acidimicrobiales bacterium | reverse complement strand
TCGGCGGCGAAGTCGCCGGCGGCGATGGTCGCCTCCAACCCGGAGGTGTCCTGCACGTTCTCGAAGGGGATCTTGCGTACGACGTAGGGCATCTCGGGTCCTCCTCGCCCTGGGACGACTCTGACCAGCGGCGACGGCGGGTCGCCTCCTGCCGCCGGTCGGACGGCCCCAATGATAAGCACTGTTGAATCGTCTACGATCCTGCTGACATTTTCCGACCCGGGGGCCGGGAGGGCCGGCGCCGGGACCGACACGAGGAGACCACCCTATGTCCGCTCCAAAGCACCTGCTGCCTGGCCAGACAACGCGCCGAGCCGGCGACCTGCTGTACGTCTCGACAATCTTCCCCGTGGACGCCGACGGCCGTGCCGTGCGATCCGCGTCGCACTCTCCCCATATGGGGGACTCCGACGTCTACACCCAGTCGAGCGTCATCCTCGGCGAGTTGGCGCGGCGCGTCGAAGCCGACGGCAGCTCCATGGACCGGGTGCTGCGGGTGGAAGTGCAGTTGGCGGCGACAGCCGACTTCCACGAGTTCAAGCTGGCCTGGATCGACGCCTTCGGCGATGCGCCGCCGGCGCGCACAACCATCGTCGTCGGCGACGACCAGGTGGTGCCCGGAGCCCGGGTGACCCTGAACGCCGTGGCGCTCAACGGCGACTCTGCGGCGCAGCGGGAGACCATTCACACCGACGAGGCCCCCGACCCCATGCCCTACGAGCACGCCCCGCAGGCCATCAGGGGAGGCCACTGGGTGTATCCCTCGGCGCTGCCGGCCTGCGACTACGAGACCGGCATCCCGATGGGCGTGGGCAAGAACCTGCCCGCCTTCCCCTACTACGCCAACGACGCCACCGACCAGGCCGAGTACGTGTTCGCCAACCTCCAGAAGGTGATGCAGGCCGCCGGGACCGAGGTGGCCAACATCATCAAGGCGCACCTCTACGAGCCCAGCCTGTCGACGTTCCCCGACGTGGACGCCGTCTGGGCCCGCTACATGCCGCGCCCGCCGACCCGGGCGTCGATGGCCGCCCGCGACCTGCTCGTGGAGCGGGCGGTGTTCGTGGCCAACCTGCTCGGCGTGATGCCCGACGAGTCGATGGAGATCGTCGAGACCCGCAAGGGCATCCACTGGCACCCCGTGCTGGTGCGCAAGGTGAACTTCACGCCCGGCATCGCCGTCGGCGACGACTGGCTGTTCCTGGCCGGCCAGGTGCCCGTGCCGGACTTCCTGACCGGCGTGGTGGGCACCGGCCCGTCCAAGCTGCGCCACTACTTCAGCGACATCGAGATGCAGACCGAGACCACGATGCGCCTCATCCAGGATCAGATCGACTCCAACGGCTTCGAGCTGCGCGATGTCGTGGACGCCCACATCTTCCTGGTGCACGCCCAGCGTGACTACCGCGGCTTCGAGCGGGCCTGGAACCGCATCATGGCCGAGGCCGGCATCGACGACCCGCCACCGATCACCCTCATCCCATCACGCCAGCGCGACGGCGGAACCGGAATCATGTTCCTAGGCCCCGACGAGCACCTCCGCCCCGACATAGAAATCGACTTCATCCTCCACCGCAGCTGACCGCCCGGGTTCTCCCCGGGGCGGTCTTTCTGTCGTGGTACTGCATCGTCCCTCAGAGACGGGGGCTCCGGCGGGATAGCCTGAATACGTGGGAATCGATCTCGACAGGCACCGGCCTGCTGCCTCTGCCGGCGCGGTCAGGACCGTGACGAGGCCTGTGGATCCTTCGCGGCGGGCCAAGTTCTACCGCGTGAGCGAGCTGCCCGGCCGGATGGCGAAGCCGACGGTTCGGGGCCGGTACCGGCCACTGATCCAGTTCATCATGTGCTGGAACAGCTGGCCCCAGCACCGCGACGAGATGCTCGACGGTCAGCCGCCCGAGGGTGGTGAGCCGTTCCATCTGGCTGCCATCGCTTCGGTTGTCCACGCGCTCTGCGCACGCGACGGCGTGGCTGTTCCCGAGTGGGTGCACCGGCACCGAGCCGGCGTCGAGGCGACGATCGCGGGTGTGCCCGTGACCACCGAGTACGGCCGAATTGTCGCTGCCGAGGCTCCACCCACCTGCGCGCAGCACGGCGTCTACTTCGACCCCGGACTGCTCGACAAGTGAGCCACGCATCGCCGAAGGAACCCCAGCAAGCAGAGTTCGACGGCGAGGAGCTTCTGGGGCTGCTGGCGGAGGTGGACGCGGAACTGCCCGCGGAGGCGCAGGTGGAGATCGCCGCCATCGGCGGGGGAGTTCTGGCCCTCCGCTGGGAGGACCGCATGACCGCAGATCTCGATGTGGTCTCGGAGTCCATGCCGCCGGAACTGCGCACCGCTGCGGCCAGGGTGGCCGGCCGTCACAACCTCAGGCCGGACTGGATCAACGACGCCGCGAAGATCAAGACGCCCGATCTCGATCCACAACTCGAACTTCTCTACGCCGGCGACCGTCTGACGGTCTACGGAGCAGGCCCCCGATACTTGCTCGCCAGCAAGCTCTTCGCCGCCCGCGCCCACGACTTCGACGACGCTCTCCGGCTCGCCGACGAGACCGGCATCACAGATGCGGAGGACATGCTCGACCTGCTCTCCGACGCCTACCCGCATCGGCTGCTGACTCCCAGAATCGAGCACCACGCCCGGCAAGTGGCAGAGGCCGC
>CAZTZI010000189.1:0-5514 GCA_964618115.1 uncultured Acidimicrobiales bacterium | reverse complement strand
GATGTCGCCCTCACGGACCTCGGCGCCGATGCGGATGATGCCTTCCTCATCGAGGTTGGCAAGCGCTTCCTCGCCGACGTTGGGGATATCGCGCGTGATCTCCTCGGCGCCGAGCTTGGTCTCGCGCGCGTCGATCTCGTGCTCATGGATGTGGATCGAGGTGAGCACGTCGTCGCGTACGAGCCGCTCGCTGACGATGATGGCGTCCTCGAAGTTGTACCCCTCCCAGGACATGTACGCCGCGAGGACGTTCTTCCCCAGCGCCAATTCGCCGTGGTCCGAGGAGGGTCCGTCCGCCAGCAGCTCACCCTTGGCGACCCGCTGACCGGCGCGCACCAGGGCGGTCTGGCGAATGCAGGTGTCCTGGTTGGAACGGGCGAAACGCGCCAGCGGATGCACGACGTAGCCGAGTTCGGCGTAGTGCATCGTGATGGCCCGGCCATCGAGGTCGGCCACCTCGCCGTCGTCGAGGGCCAGGATCACATCGGCGGCATCGCGTGCCGCCCTGGCTTCGATGCCGGTGCCGATGTAGGGAGCCTCGGCGCGCTGCAGGGGCACTGCCTGGCGCTGCATGTTGGCCCCCATCAGCGCCCGGTTGGCGTCGTCGTGCTCGACGAAGGGGATGAGCGCCGTGGCCACCGAGACGATCTGCTTCGGCGACACGTCCATGCGCTCGATGTCACTCGGCGGCGCGAACACGATCTCGGTGGTGGCGCCGAAGAAGTGCTCCTCCTCGAGCTGCAGCTTCAGATCCTCCAACGATGCCGCCTGCGGGGAACGTCGAGCCAGGACCCGAGGGTTGCGGAACGTCCCGTCGGCGTTCAGTGGCGCGTTCGCCTGCGCCACCACGTACTCCTCCTCCTCATCCGCGGTGAGGTATTCCACCTCGTTGGAGACCTGGCCGTCGCGCACCACGCGGTACGGCGTCTCGATGAAGCCGTGCTCGTTGATCCGCCCGTAGGTGGCGAGTGCTCCGATGAGCCCGATGTTGGGCCCTTCCGGGGTCTCGATGGGACACATCCGGCCGTAGTGGCTGAAGTGCACGTCGCGCACCTCGAAGCCGGCCCGCTCGCGGGACAGCCCACCGGGACCGAGCGCCGAGAGGCGCCGGCGGTGGGTCAGACCCGACAGGGGGTTGACCTGGTCCATGAACTGGCTGAGCTGGCTGGTGCCGAAGAACTCCTTGATGGCGGCCACGACCGGACGGATGTTGATCAGCGTCTCGGGGGTGATGGCCTCCATGTCCTGGGTGGTCATGCGCTCGCGCACCACGCGCTCCATGCGCGACAGCCCGATGCGCACCTGGTTCTGGATGAGTTCGCCCACCGAGCGGATCCGGCGGTTGGCGAAGTGATCCTGATCGTCGAGCCGGTATCCCTGCTCGTAGCGCACCAGGTGCAGCAGGTAGGTGGCCGTGGCCAGCAACTCGGCCTCACTGAGGGTGGGCTGATCGTGGGCGGGAGGCTCGAGATCGATGTCGAAGATCTCGCTGACGCGTTCGATCTCCTTGCCGAGCTTGCGGTTCAACTTGTAGCGGCCGACCCGCGACAGGTCGTAGCGCCGCGAATCGAAGTAGGCGCCGGAGAAGTAGGCGCGGGCGGCCTCAGCGCTCGGCTGATCGCCGGGTCGCACCCGCTTGTAGATCTCGATCAGGGCGTCGTCCTTCGACATCTCGTTGCCCTTCTCGTTCTCCCACTGCGGAGCGAGGAAGTCGAAGTGGGCCACGAAGCGGCTGAAGAACCCGGGGTAGGCGTCCTCGTCGCCGAACCCCAGCGCCCGGAGGAAGGTGAACAGGCTGAGGCGCCGCTTTCGGGCCACGCGCACACCGGCACTGACGTCCCGGCCGGGCCGGTGCTCGACGTCGAACTCGATCCACTCGCCCCGGTAGGGATGGATCGTCCCGGTCACGAGCTGGTGCTTGGACATGTTCCGCAGCCGGTAGCGCTCGCCGGGCTGGAAGATGACACCGGGGGAGCGCACGAGTTGGGACACCACGACGCGCTCGGTGCCGTTGATGATGAAGGTGCCCTTGGAGGTCATCTTGGGGAAGTCCCCCATGAACACGACCTGCTCCTTGATCTCGCCGGTGTGGCGGTTCAGGAAGCGCGCCCGCACGAACACGGGGGCGCTGTAGGTCATGTCCTTTTCCTTGCACTCCTCCACCGAGAACTTGGGCTCCATCAGGAGGAATTCGTCGGCAGGATCGAATTCGAACTCCAGGAGCAGGTTGTCGGAGTAGTCCTTGATGGGACTGATATCGGCGAAGACCTCCGAGAGGCCCTTCTTCAGGAACCAATCGAAGGAATCACGCTGGATCGCAATCAGATCGGGAAGATCGAGGACCTCCTCGAGATTGCCGAACGAGTAACGCCGGCGGGCGACAGACGGGGAACGCTGGGCGATCGATGGGGATGCCACATCTCACTCCTGGGGAAGCACATGACCGACTAGGGGGCGCGCGACGGTGCCACGAGGTTGAGAACCCGAGTTTCCAGACAGCAGAAAACGCGGATGACTACGCGGGAGGCGTTTGCACGGCGCGGCTAGTGTAGTGTTCGCCGCCTCGCTGGGCAACCCGCCGACAGCATCTGCCGCGGGATTTCTTGCGGATTCTCGCGTTGAGGGCTCAGGAGATCTTGACGACGGCGCCTGCTGCTTCGAGAGCCTCGGCGGCCTTGTCGGCCTCCTCACGCGGTACGCCCTGCAGCACCGGCTTCGGCGCCGTGTCGACCAGCTCCTTGGCCTCCTTCAGCCCGAGGCTCGTGAGCGTGCGGACCTCCTTGATGACCTGGATCTTCTTGTCGCCAATCTCGGCTAGCACCACGTCGAAGGCGGTTTGCTCCTCTTCGGGCTCGGCTGCCGGCGCGGCGGCGGGCGCGGCCGCGGGCATGGCGGCCACGGGGGCGGCGGCGGTGACGCCGAATCGCTCCTCGAACTCCTTCAGGAGTTCGCTCAACTCCAGCACCGTCATGTTGCTGATGGTGTCGAGGACCTCGTCGATCTTGGTCATGGTGGACTCTCCTTGTGATTGGTTCGTTGCGTCTTGCATCGACCCGCCGGTTACACCGGCAAGGCTGTCGAGTAACTCGAGCGCGGGTCAGTTCTCCGAACGCTCGTCGATCAGGGCGCGGAGCATGCCGGCGAAGCTGCGGGCCGGCGCCGCGGCCAAGCCGGCGAAGGTGTGCAGCGGCGCAGCCAGGAGCCCGCCGAACTGCCGCAGAGGACTTGCCAGCGCTCCCGCCAACTGAGCCTGCAGCTGCTCCGCCGGTGGCAATTTCGACAACTGCTCGACCGCCTCGGGCCCGACGGGACCGGCGCCCAGGAGGCCTCCCTTGATGACGAGCCGGCGATCGGCGCGCTGGAACTCGACCAGCGCCTTCGCCACGGCTGCCGCGTCCCCCGGTCGGCCGTCCGCATGGGGGTCCACGAACGCCACGGCCGTGGGTCCGGTGAGCAGGTGCTCGCAGTCGATCCCCAGCTCGCGTGCCGCCAGCCGGAAGAGGGTGTTCTTGTAGACCTTGTAGCTGCCTCCGACCGGTTCGAGCGCGCGGCGCAACTCGGCCATCGCCGCGGTGTCGAGACCGCGGTACTCGGTCAGCACGGCCCCCTGCGAGGCAGCCAGCCGCTCGCGGATCTCGGTGACGACGGCCACCTTGTCCGGCCGGGGCGTTCGGGGTTGTTCACTCGATGGCTGGGGCACGGCGGGCTCCGGACTCGGTTCGGTGGAGGCGGTTGAGCGACGTTCCGGCGGCGCCGCGCACGATGTGAACTGCTCGGAAGCCTCGCCGGAATCACGAACGGCGCCGCAGAAGACCACGCGGCGCCGGGGGGAAGGGGCGTCACCTCGTCAGGCGGGTCGTGACCCTTTCAGCTCCACAGAGCACCGGAGATCTTCAGCGAACGATCGGTTGTACGGCTTCGCAGGCTAGCGCCAGGTCCTGGGACATCCACCACCGCCGGCCCGGGGTTACGTGATTCCTGCGCAGAGCCCGCCCCGGCGAGACTCAGATGCTCCCCGGATCGATCTTGACCGGCGGCCCCATGGACGAACTGATCGTCACCTTCTGGATGTAGCGCCCCTTGGACGCCGCGGGTCGCACGCGATTCAACTCGTCCATCACCGAACGCAGATTCTCCATCAGCTCGTCGGTGCTGAAGCTCACCTTGCCGATAGGCACGTGGACGTTGCCCTGGCGGTCGGTGCGGTAGCCCACCCGACCTCCCTTGAAGTCGGCGACCGCCTTGGCCACATCGGTCGTGACCGTGCCGCTCTTGGGGTTCGGCATCAGTCCCCGGGGACCGAGAGTGCGTCCGAGACGCCCGACGATCGGCATCATGTCCGGTGTGGCGATGGCCACGTCGAAATCCATCATGCCCCCGCCGATCGCCTCGACCAGGTCGGTGTCGCCGACATGGTCGGCCCCTGCGGTGCGGGCAGCAATCGCCGCCTCACCGCCGGCGAAGACGGCGACACGCACCTCCTTGCCGGTGCCTGAGGGCAGTGAGACCGTGCCGCGGAGCATCTGGTCCGACCGCCGCGGGTCGACCCCGAGGCAGATGGCCATGTCCACGGTCTCGTCGAAGCGTGCCGTCGGCAGACCCTTGACGACGTCGAGCCCCTCTGTGGCATCGTGCAGCCGCTGCCGGTCGTAGCGGCGAGCGGCGTCGCTGTAGCGCTTTCCTTTGTTCATGCCTCTCCTCGGGCTGCCGTCCCGCCTGGCTAGCGGACCACGCGTACGCCCATGCTGCGGGCGGTACCGGCGATCTGGCGCTTGGCCATCGCGACATCGTCCGTGTTCAGATCGGGCAGCTTCACCTCTGCGATCGCCGCCAGCTGCGCGTCGGTGATGGAACCGACGAACTCGCGGCCAACCTCACTCGCGCCCTTCTCGACGGCGGCGGCCTCGCGGATCAGGAACGACGTGGGCGGCGTCTTCAGCACGAAGCTGAAAGTGCGGTCCTCGTAGATCGTGAGTTCCACGGGGACGACCTGACCGGCCGCCTCCGCGGTGCGGTCGTTGTACTGCCTGCAGAAGTCCATGATGGCAATGCCGTGGGGACCGAGCGCCGTCCCCACCGGCGGCGCCGGCGTGGCCTTGGTCGCCTCGATGTTGATCTTGACGACTGCTATGACCTTCTTGGCCATGGTCGGTTCTCCTTTGGTGATTCCCTGGTGCCGCTCAGAGCTTGGCGACCTGGGAGAATTCCAGTTCGACCGGTGTCTCGCGGCCGAAGATGTTGACGAGCACCTTGACCTTCAACTGCTCGGCGTTGATGTCGATGATCTCCCCCGACAGCTCCGCGAACGGCCCCTCGCGCACCCGCACCGTCTCGCCCTGCTCGAACTGCAGCCGCGGCCGGCCGCGCTTGATGGCCTCCTCGTCGCCGGTCTTGGACTCGAGGAAGGTCTCGACGTCACGGCGCCCGAGCGGGGTCGGCTTCGGCCCGTGACCGACGAAGCCCGTGATCGAGGGGGTCTCCTTGATGACCTGGAAGGCCTTGTCGGTGAGCCGG